>NZ_JASDCV010000002.1:0-296332 GCF_030407755.1 Rhodococcus sp. APC 3903 | reverse complement strand
CGATCGCAGTGCCGTTCGACTTGAACTGCACCGTACCGACAGCATTGTTCGGAGCAACCGTCGCAGTCAGATCAACCGCAGTACCCGTGATCGCCGTCGCCGGAACCGAGAGCGACGTCGTGGTCTCGACATCGACCGGAGCCGAAGCAATGCTGATTGTCGCGAGCGGACCCGCGCCGGCATTGAGCGGTGTGGTGTCCTTGTTCTCGCGGGGCGAGCAACGGGTCGGCGCCCACTGTGTACCAAGGAAACTCGCCTTTGCGAGCTGAGTGCTGAAGTTTTCGCTGGCACCGAGGTTGCCGGCCGTACCCGCGGTCCTCACCTTCGGTTGGATCACTCCCGTCGCACCAGCGACCATTGTTACGTCGACTGCGGGAAGCCGGAACCAGGTGTCTCCGTTGCCGTTTGTCGAGCCATCGAGGTTCTTCTTGGACTTCGGTACTCGAATACCTCCCTCCGAGTTGGTACTCGTCGTCGGACTGTTGCCGATCACCTGGTTGTTTCCGGACAGCCGAAGGATCCCGCCGCTACCGTCGACGTTGCCAGAGTCATTGACCCTGAGAACGTTCGGTGCGACGCTGTCGAGTCCGACCGAGGTGCCCGCGACGACGGCCGCGGAAACGAACGTCGCGTTGGCCGGGATTGCGTAGTCGACCTTGAGACGTGACAGGTTCGTAGTCGTCGCGCCGGAATCCTTGTCCGGATACGACGTTCCGCTCGGCTGAATTCGGTAGGTGAAAGTCTCGCCGGGTTGGACAGAAGCGGGTGCGTCGACCGTGATGAGGTTGTCGGTGACCTTGTGGACGTCTCCGATGATGGAGCCTGCGACACACGCTGTTTTGAAACCGGTGGTCGAGATCGCGGCGGATGCGGGCGTGCCGATCAGCAGCATCCCCGCGACCATGGCGGTTCCGGTTATGGGCACGGCGAATCGCCGCAACTGAGAGATTTGGGGCATGGGCACTTCCTTCGGAAGGGCAAACATGAGCAGTGGATTCGGACAAAACGTGTGCGCGCCGTCACAACATAACGAAAAAACTAGTACGTGTACTACTTTTGGCAAGACACTTGTCCAATTCACCCCGGACTCACCCTCACATCACCTGACGGGGGATGGAAAAGCAGGGTATGGAAGCCCGATTGAACGCAAAACTAACGCCAAAGCGGTCTATCGACAACGCTTTTGGTGGTCAACTCGTCAATCGGCGGGAAAAATTTGATATTCCGCCAGTTCAGAAAAAGTTCCAAACCTACCAGTACGAAAGTACGAATCAGGGCCGCGACGGAGTGCGTCGCGGCCCTGATTGTGTTTGTTCAGTGTGTCAGCGAAGCACATCCGTGCCGACGAACGGCACCAATGCCTCGGGCACTCGCACCGAGCCGTCGGCCTGCTGATGGTTCTCGAGAATCGACACGATCCAGCGCGTCGTTGCCAGGGTGCCGTTGAGAGTGGCAGCCGTCTGCGGCTTGCCGTTCTCGTCGCGGTACCGAACTCCGAGGCGGCGGGCCTGGAAAGTCGTGCAGTTGGACGTCGATGTCAGCTCGCGGTAGGTGCCCTGCGTCGGAACCCATGCCTCGCAGTCGAATTTACGCGCAGCCGAAGAACCGAGATCTCCGCCGGCGACGTCGATCACGCGGTACGGAACGTCGATGGCCGCCAACATGTCTCGCTCCCAGCCGAGGAGACGCTGGTGTTCGGCGTCGGCATCCTCGGGACGGCAGTACGTGAACATCTCGACCTTGTCGAACTGATGGACACGGATGATGCCGCGGGTGTCCTTGCCGTAGCTTCCGGCCTCGCGGCGGAAGCACGACGACCAACCGGCGTAGCGCTTCGGGCCTTCGTTCAGTTCGAGGATCTCGCCCGAGTGGTAGCCGGCCATGGGTACCTCGGAAGTTCCGACAAGGTACAGGTCGTCATCCTGCAAGTGGTAGATCTCGTCCGAGTGAGCACCGAGGAAGCCGGTACCCGCCATGATTTCCGGGCGTACGAGCACCGGCGGAATCATCATCGTGAATCCGTTGGCGATCGCCTTCTGCGCCGCCAACTGCAGCAGTCCGAGCTGGAGCATGGCTCCGTAGCCGGTCATGAAGTAGAAGCGTGAACCCGAAACCTTGGCGCCGCGTTCCATGTCGATCAGGCCGAGCGACTCACCAAGCTCGAGGTGATCCTTCGGCTCGAAGTCGAACTTCGGAATCTCACCGACGTGTTCGAGCACGATGTAATCGTCCTCGCCGCCGGCCGGCGCACCTTCTTGTACGACGTTGGAAATCGCGCGGTGTGCGGAGTCGAGCGCGGCCTGCGCCTCGTGCTGCGCGGCCTCGGCTTCCTTGACCTTGGCCGCCAGTTCCTTGGAACCCTCGAGCAGCGCGGGACGCTCCTCCGGAGATGCCTGTCCGACCTTCTTGCCGAAGGCCTTCTGCTCTGCGCGGAGGTTGTCTCCGGTCAGAACGGCAGCGCGTCGGGACGCGTCGGCTTCGAGCAGAGCGTCGACCAGTCCTGGATCTTCTCCACGGGTGCGCTGCGACTCGCGGACGATTTCGGGGTTCTCACGGAGAAACTTGAGGTCAATCACGACTTCGAACTTTACCCACTCACCGCAGCTCGCCGACGGTCACGTCCATGTCGGAGAGGGGGAGATCACGATTCGAGCAGACTCAGGTAGTCCTCGCGTCCGAACATCCGAGCCGCGTCGACGGCAGTCGGGTGTCCACCTTTCGGGTCGGCTCCCCCGCTCACCAGCGCTTTCACCACCGCATCCTCGCCCTTGAAGACGGCTCCGGCGAGGGGTGTCTGGTTCTTGTCGTTGGGCCGGTTGACGTCGGCGCCGCGCTCGATCAAGGCAACGACGGCGTCAGCGTGACCGTGATACGCCGCCAACATGACGAGCGTGTCGCCACTCTCGTTGGTCAGATTGACGGGAACTCCAGCATCGACATACGACGCCAGCCCGGCCGCGTCGCCGGTTCGTGCCATGTCGAAGAGCCGGCCCGCCAGCTCGACAGCCTCGGGATCGAGTGGGGTGTTTTCGCTCATGACTACAAAATACTCACAGACGCGTTTGTGAGTTTTGTAGTGAAGGTTCGATATCGCCACGGCAACAGGCATGATGGAATCGATGTCCGAAGACAAGATCGAGAAGTCGCCAGATCCGGCAGATCCCCAGGGGACGCCGGCGAAGAAAACTGTCTCAGCGAGTCGCACCCGTCGGGTCCTGGCTGCTGTGGCGGTAGGTGCGGTGGTCGCCGCGATCGCAACGATCGCGATTTCCGGTGGATTGAACAAGGACGACTCGTCCTCGGTCAGTGTCAGTGGTGGCGGTCCAGCAGCGACGGGATCTACTCGCGACGACGCCTTCACCGCGGCTGCGGCCGGCGACTGCCTCAACTGGACGCCTGCGACCGAGTCGGGCGGGGACCGCACGGACATGTCAAAGGTTCAGTGCGGAACTGAACACCGCTTCGAGGTTGCCGGACCACTCGACCTCTCGGTGTTCCCCGGCGCCGAGTTCGGCCCCGGTTCCCGGTACCCGGGCGCCCTTCGATTCGCCGAACTCCGCGACGAGCACTGCACACCCATCGTCATGTCCTACCTCGATTCGAAGTTCGATCCCAAGGGCAAGTTCAGCGTCGGCCTGATGTTCCCGAGCGAATCGGGTTGGGCTTCGGGCGAGCGCGCACTGCGTTGCGGCTTGCAGTTCTCGACCACGACCGGCGAACTACAACCGTTCGTGGGCCGCGTGGCGGACCAGGACCAGTCGAACGTGTGGGACGTCGGCACGTGCATCGGCATCAACCAGAACCTCCCGACCGATCCGGTCGATTGCGCGAAACCGCATGCATACGAGGTCATTTCGGTGATCGACCTCGGCACTCAATTCCCGGGCGCAATGCCGTCGGTCGAAGATCAGGACCGTTACCTCGAGGGCGTCTGCACTCAGGCGTCCAACGAGTACCTTGGTTCCGCAGACGCGCTTCGCGACAAGACGCTGACGCTGTTCTGGGACAACATTTCACTGGAAAGCTGGTTGGCCGGTAGCCGCCGAGTCAATTGTTCGATCGGCAAAGAGGTCGAAACCGGCGGGTTTGCCGCGATCACCGGAAGCGCCAAGGGCGAAATCCTGATCAACGGCGCCGCTCCGGTCCCGCCACCCGCTGCACCGGAAGGTCGGTCGCTGCCGACGCCGTTGCCCGGCGCAGCTCCGCCGTCGTAAGCCATGACGGTGACTATGACGCCCGACCGGTTCGAGGAACTGGTCGGCGAGGCGCTCGATCTGATTCCGCCCGAACTTGCCAAGGCCATCGACAACGTCGTGGTGCTTGTCGAAGCACGTGACGAGGAAGAACCGGGGCTGCTCGGTTTGTATCAGGGCGTCGCTCTGACCGAGCGGGATTCTCATTACGGTGGGTACCTGCCGGACACGGTCACTATTTTCCGCGATTCGATACTCGACATCTGTGCATCCGAGGACGAGGTTGTTCACGAGGTTGCCGTGACCGTCATCCACGAGATCGCGCACTACTTCGGTATCGAAGAAGACAGATTGCACGAACTCGGCTGGGGCTGAGGGCAAAGTCGTCCGATTCCGGGGGAACCAAAAGCGGCCGGCATGCATCAAACTATGTGCGGGGGGATTTCTACGGCTGTGTGCACGACCTCCCGACCACTTATCCGCCCTGGTCAGGAAGGAGTTCGGCACTATGTACGTCGACCCTCAAGCCCTAGTTGCCGCCGCAATGGAACTCGAGTCTGCGGCGACGCGATTGCGCGGAATCGTCTCTACTGCGCAGCCGACGCTACGCGTTCTCCCAGCCGGATCCGAAGAAGTGTCCGGTAGCGCGGCAAATTACTTCAACACCATCTCGGGCAGCCTTGCCTCGTCCACCGATCGGGCAATCGAGGAGCTCACCGCGGCTGCGGCAGCTCTGCGCAAGAATGCAGCTGCCTACGAGCTCGAAGACCAGCTCACCAAGTCCAGCCTGGCAGCCGCACCGATCTGATCGACAGAAATCGAACTCGGTGACTCGGCAACTCGGCAACTCGGCAACACAGTCACACTTCCTGGGGGGGAAGAACAATGGTCGGCATCACCGGCGTCATCTGGTATCCACGGGGCGCAGCACCCAACTCTGCAGCACTGGTCGCCGGGGCCGGGCCGGTCCCTCTCGGTGTGGCGGCCGGGGCCTGGTCCACCGTGTCGTCCGGACTGACCGACACCGCTGCGTCCATCTCTCGCGTGATGGCGGACCTTCGCACCGGGTGGTCAGGAGAAGCCGCGGATGCCGCGTTGAGCAAGTTCGCACCGTTCCAGGAATGGGCTGCCTCGGCCGCGCTGCTCGCCGGAGAAACCGCTGGTAAAGCCCAAGTGCAGTCCGGTTCCTACACCGTCGCCACCCTGGCCATGCCGTCCCTGGCGGAGATCGCGGCGGTTCAAGCGGCCAAGGTCGCCGCATACTCCATCGGCGGGGCCCTGGTCGGCGGGGCTGCTGCCGCCGAGGCTGCCGAAGAAGCACTCAAAATTCGAGCGGCGGTGACGATGGAAACGTACGACGCCGCAACGACGCATCTGGCCGTGCAGCAGAACTTCGATTCACCACCGTCCATCGCGGAACCCACAGCTGGGGCATCCGCTTCGGCCGAAAGCCCAGGCAACGCCGCACGACAGTCCGTCGCGCAAGCGGCATCAACGCTCGCTGACGTAATCGCGGATCCCGTGCGCGCCGCAACCGCTGCTGTCGCATCCGTAGTTTCCAACCCGGTATTTGCCGCCGCTGCCTCACAGGCCGGTGCCATCTCCGGTGGAGCGTCGGTCGCCGTCAGTGCCGCGACCACCGCCGTCACGGGCGCCACCACTGCCGCATCAACTCTCGCGACGGCCGGAGCAGGACTCACCGGACTGGGCGGCGCAGGGCTCGGTGGCGCGAGACTCGGCGCTTCCACACCATCACTGTTCGGCACCCCGTCGGCAAGTCGGGCAACGGCACAGGTCAGCGCAGCTTCCGCGACCACCGGAGCCGGAGCATTCGCGGGCTCGTCGTCGAGCAGCAGCACCGGCCGGCACGCTCTTCCGGATCCCTCCACCGGCCAGAGCGCCGCGCGCCAGAACCCCGTGACCTCGCCGGTTCAGGGCACCGTCGATACCGTCAAAGTGGATCCGGCCCGAACCGCAGGCGGATCTGCGCCGATCGCCGGCGGCCGTCATGCGGCCCAATCTGAAGACGACACCGAGCACGACACACCTGATTATCTGAAGCACTTCGAGCACTTCGCCGACGGCCGAACAGTCATCCCGTCCGTGATCGGTGGCGCACTCGAAACTGCAGAGCGTTGATGGTGGACCTCGGCACCTCACCTGATGGGTGGAATTTGCCTGTCGTCGCCCTCTCACAGGACGAAATCGACTATGTACGTGAGCGACTCGGGCTCGATGCGCTTCCGGTGGTTCTCGGTGGCGCGACGGTTCACGCCAGTGCGAGCGCTCACCATACGGCGATGCAGTCCGCGGCAGATTCGCTCTCCGAGCGCGATCTCCTCCCCGGCGGGGAGATCCATCACGAACTCAGCGCCCGCCTACGCGTCCTGACCCACCCCAAATGGGAGTTGGCGCTGCGTCGGCATGTCGGTGGAAGGATTTCACGCCTCTGCGTCGCACAGGGCGAATTCCTTTGTGTCGAAGCAACTTCAACCGATTCTTCGTTCGCATTGTGCAGCGTCACCGCCGAACCAGCTGCACCCGTCGTCACCGCGCTCGGCAGCGCCGAAGCAATGCCGATTGCCGTGATCAACGCACCGACCGAGATGCTCAGCCTGGCATTCGGCGCCGGCCCGGATGCAGACAGCGTGACCTCGGCCTTGATCAACGCCGGGATACCCGAAGACGACGCGCGCCAACTGGGTAGCGCAATCGTCACATGCACCGCCTTCGCCGAATTGGTTGGAATACCACACAGTTTGGGAGCGACGACGCTCATGACCGGCGCAGTGACTGTGTACGACACCTTGGCCGGCCGGCTCGTGGGTTCGACTACTCGGGCTGCCGACGGCACCGAGTGGACGTCCATCAGTTCCGGAACACCGCATCGCCTGCGACAAGCCGTGAACGCGCTGGTAACCGAACTCGAGGAATCGACGCCGGAGACTTCCGGGTAACCTCGGGGCGTCCCTTCAACGCCCGGAGCCTTACTTCAGCATGCAGTTCTCGCGTCAACCGTCGTCACCGGGCGAACAAGGCTCGGTCGCCACGATCGACCGGCCGAACGAAGAACGGGCAACAACACCGCACCGACAAGACCTGAACGGACTGCGTGGCCTCGCCATCGGTTTGGTGGTCGTATTCCACGTGTGGTTCGGACGGGTATCGGGCGGGGTGGACGTCTTCCTGGTTCTGTCCGGATACTTCTTCGTCGGCTCACTGGTTCGACGCGCCGAAGCCGGGGGTTCACTCAACCCGGTCCCGGCACTGCGGCGGGTGTTTCTGCGGCTGTTCCCCCTGATCGCGGTGGTCAGCATTTTGACCGCACTGGGGACCGCGTTGCTGCTGCCACGCACACGCTGGGCCGATCTGGGTGATCAACTGATCGCGGTGCTCGGGTTCTTCCAGAACTGGCAGCTCGCCAGCACCGCAAGCGACTACCTGGCCGCTGACGGCTCGGTCACTCCCCTGCAGCACCTGTGGTCGATGGCCGTGCAAGGTCAGTTCTATCTCCTGGCCATCGCACTCGTCTCCGTGATCGCTTATGTGGCTTCACGCGTGAATCCCAACTATTTCCGCCCGTCACTCGCGGTCACCCTTCTGGTTCTGACCGCAGGATCTTTTCTCTACGCACTCGCCAAATCTTCGCGTCACCAAGCCTGGGCGTACTACGACTCCGGCGCCAGGTTGTGGGAATTGGCCCTCGGTGGTCTGCTGGCCGTTCTGATGACCAGCACGCGCAGTCGGCAGATCGCATCCCTGCCGTTCTCGGTCAGAGCGACGATCGGCTGGGCGGGGCTTTCGTCGATCCTGTTGTGCGGCATAGTGCTCGACGGCGCCCAGCAGTTCCCCGGCCCGTGGGCGCTGGTACCGGTGCTGGCCACTCTTGCGTTGATACTGTCCGGAGTCGGCGACGACACACCTTGGACGTCGAAGACGCTCGCCCATCCGGCACTGACGTGGCTCGGCTCGTTCGCATTCGCGCTGTACCTGATTCACTGGCCGATTCTGGTGTTTGCACTCGTGATCACCGGACGCCCCGAAGCCGGCCTGCTCGGCGGGGCACTGATCATCGCCCTCTCCGTCGCGGGGGCGCTTGCACTCCGGCGCCTGGTCGAGGTTCCGGTGGAGCGCGGAGGCCGCTCGCGCCGGTACACCGTCCTGGCATGCGTCGTCACCGCTGCCGCGGTCCTCGCCGCTTCGGTCGCCTGGCAGTCGTACGCGAGCAGCCAGACGACGGGCCAGCGGGCGGTCGACACCCTCGACCTCCCGACCCATCCCGGCGCACTCGCGCTCACCGACGGTGCCGAAGTACCCAAGGCGTCGATGGTTCCCTCGATCTTCGATGCGCCACTGGACCTTCCGGCCAGTACGCTCGACGGCTGTATCGCCGATTTTCTCGAGCGGGACGTCGTCCACTGCACCTATGGCGACGCCGATGCAGACAGAACCATCGCGCTCGCGGGTGGTTCGCACTCCGAGCACTGGCTCACTGCGCTCGACGAACTCGGCAAGAGTCACGGGTTCCGCGTCGACACGTATCTGAAGATGGGCTGCCCGCTCACCGTCGACTCCATGCAGACGTTGTCGGACAACGACTATCCGGATTGTGTCGACTGGTCGCGTGGAGTGCTGACCGAGTTGGCCGACGCCTCACCCGATTTCGTGTTCACGACGGCAACCAGGCCGAGTTCCGACGGCCCTGGTGACGTGACGCCCGAATCGTACGTTCACGTATGGGAGGAACTGGGGCGCGACGGTATCGACGTCCTCGCCATTCGCGATACCCCCTGGCTGCACCACGACGGCGTCGCCTACCGCGCGATCGACTGTCTGGCGACAACCACGTCACCCGATCACTGCGCGATGCCACGGTCCGAAATGCTCAGCGACGTCAATCCGGCGCCGTCGGCAATTGCCGATCTGACCAACGTCCGCCTACTCGATCTCAGCGACGGTGTGTGCGGACCGGAGTTGTGCCGCGTCGTGGAGGGAAATGTGTTGGTGTATCACGATTCCCACCACCTGACAGCCAGCTACGTGAGCACACTTTCCGCTGAACTCGGGCGCCAACTGAGCGTCCAGACCGGTTGGTGGTGAAGCAGTCCGTCAGCCCATCACGTCGTCGGCGCCGGGGATGAGTCGGTGCTCGAACGGCGGGTTGACGGCTCCCCAGCGTAGGCACTCCCAGCCGCCATCAGCTGAGGGCAACAGTTCGACGGTCTCGGTGTTGGCCAAGTGGTTGTTGGCTGCGAACAGTCCGGGGACACCGGCAAGCTGAGCGGCGACAAGACGGATCGCAGCACCATGACTCACCACGACGATGTCGCCGCCGTCTCGTGAGCCTTCGAGAAATTCTTCGCGCAGCGCATTGACGACGGGGACGTACCGTTCCAGGACGTCGTATCCCGTTTCACCGCCGGGAATGCGAGCGCCGAGGGTGCCGGTGTGCCAGTGATGGAACGTCTCCATGAACAGTCGGTGCGCGGCCTCGTCGGTGCGATCCTCGAGGTCACCGGCCTGGACCTCGTGCAGTCCGTCCCGCACATCCAGGGATACACCGGCGGCCTGCTCCACAAAACCTGCTGTCTGCCGGGCACGCAAAGCCAAGGACGATACGAGCGCCAGAGGAGGAGCCGAAGCCAGGCCGATGCCCAACGTCTCGGCCTGCGCCAACCCTTCCGGCGTGAGCTTTGCTCCGGGCAGAGCGGTGTCGAGACGTTTGGCGACATTCGCCTCCGTCTGACCGTGCCGAACGAGGATGAGCCTTCCGGTCATCGTTCTCCCCCTCCATGCTTGAGTTCGTCGATCCACCGAATCGCTTCTTCGTCCGAAGGAGGTTGTGGCCCGGTCGAATTCGCTGTCGCCCACGACCCCAGGAAGCGGACTCCGGATTTCCGATGCAGTGCACGCATCGCCTCGGCCACCAGCGAGTCCTCGACGTGTCCGACGCAGTCCACGAAGAACCGGTACGTACCCAATTCCGTTCGCATCGGACGTGATTCGATCCGAGTCAGATCGATGCCGCGAGCGGCGAATTCGGAGAGTGCGCGCACCAGGGAGCCTGGAGCGTTGTCGAGGTGAAGCACCAGCGCGGTGCGATCGGCACCGGTCCGTTCGGGAACCGGAGCCGGCTTGGTGACCAGCACGAAGCGTGTACGGGCGCCGCCCACATCGGCGACGTTGTCCGCCAGGCTGTCGAGTCCGAGCATCTGACCGGCCAAAGCCGTGGAGACACCGGCATCGACCGTTCCGGCCTGCACGTCCAGCGCCGCACCGGCGTTGGACGAGGCCAACACCACCTCGGCCTGGGGCAGGTTCTCGGAGATCCAACCGCGGACCTGTGCGCCCGCATGCGGATAGGCCCCGATCGTGCGGACCTGGTCGGCGGTGGTCCCGGCGCGAACCAGGATGGAGAAACTCACGTCCAGATCGGTTTCGGCAACGATCTGCAGGGGCGAACCGAGAGCGAGTGAATCGAGCGTCGGCGCTACGCCGCCTTCCACCGAGTTCTCGAAGGGAACTACGGCCCCGTCCACGGAACCGTCGCGAACCATGTCGAGAGTCGCCGGCGGACTGCCGGCCGGTACTCGCTCGACGGTTTCGCCGAACGCGCCCTCAGCCTCCAACTGGGCGAGAGCTATCTCCGTGAAGGTTCCCGACGGACCGAAATACGCGATTCTTGGCACGCCTAAAAGATTACGCATCGACCCACGCCGGTCACTGCAAACCCGCGGCACGCAGAGCCGTTTCCACCGCAGGCAGATCCGCGACCTCGATCGTGAGCAGCACCTCGCGCATCGCGGACGCGGCTTCCGGGATCAGCGCGGCGAGTTTTTCGGGCTTCGGATCGACTATCGCGGCGCGCACGTCGTCGCCGCGTAGTGCAGCGACGGTGCCACACAGTAGGGCGATCACCTCGTCACCGTCGGCTGCGCGGGCTACGAAACCGACGGACTCGTGCGCGAGTACCGCCAGGAAATCAGCCACTTCGGTGGGCGCGAGACCGGCGGCGAGTCCGGGGATCCGTCCACCTTCACACAGGCGCAGCGCCGCTTCGGCGGGTGTCAGATCCTCTTCGCCGCCGTCGACGTACACCGCGAGCGGAGCGGGCAGACGTAGCGCGATCGCGTCGTCGATCTGGTCGGTGGTGACGTCGACGTCGAAACGGACGGCCTCGTACGACGCATCCGTGTCCGCGCGCAGTTCTTCCGGATCGATATCGAGGCGGACGACAACCCGGCCTGCTGCTTCGCCACCGATCAGCGCCGACGCCGGAACGACCGGGAGAAAGAGTGCTTCGAGGAGTCCGCGCGAGTTTCTCGGGGCGGGCAGCCCGAGTGAAAGAGGAATGGCCACAGACAAACCGTAACCCCGGCGCAGGCGGCGGATTCCACGCGAGTTGCGCAAAAGTCTTGCGATTCACACCGAAGCACCTTAGGTTAGGGTTACCTCATCATCCGATGGAGTTCGAGAGAACACCCGCCAAGGGGGCAGCATGGCAACGAAGACCAGCACCGGCCCGTCCACCGCCGAACGCGTCCGCAGCGCCTGTGTGCGCGCACAGGACGCAGTTCTCGCCATCGAAGGCAGCGATCCCACCGTCACGTCGGTGCATCACCTGCGTTCGAACGGTGACGTCGTCGTTGCAGTCCCACATGCCTCCGCAGCTGCTGCCCTGGCCTGGAACTCCGGCGGCGGCGGACTGCCTGCCGTCCTCGAGATCACCGATCACGCACCACTGCGTCTGCGTGAGCCCGTGCGCTCCCTCGTGTGGCTTCGCGGCTCGTTACACGCCGTGCCCGACTACGAGGCACGCGTTCTCGCCGACGACGTCGCATCCGAACACCCCCATCCGGGGCTCCTCGACATCGGCCACACCTCGGTCCTCCTTCGCCTGAGCCTGGCCTCGGCCGTTGTCGCCGACTCGACAGGGGCAGAGCCCGTCGCCGTGGACGAACTGCTGAACGCCAGCCCCGATCCCTTCTGGGAGATGGAGACGGCGTGGCTGCAGCATCTCGACGAAGACCACCGCGATCTCGTGGACCTGCTCGTGCGCAAGCTTCCCCCGTACATGCGCACCGGACGCGTTCGCCCACTCGGCATCGACCGCTACGGACTGCGCCTGCGGGTCGAGGATCACACCGGTGACCGCGACGTGTGGATGCCGTTCGCCAACCCCGTCGACGACGCTCCCGCGCTGAGCCGTGCCATCCGAATGCTTGTCGGGTGCCCTTTCCTCAACGGCCTCCGATCGGGTGGCGCTGCAAACGGCTAGCGTTGCGCGGGTGAATGCCCGCGAAACCGTCCGCACCTGGTTACGGCCGCCGTCTCCCGTTCGAACGGACCCGGAACTAGATCCCGCCGCCAGGCGCGGAATCCGGATCGAGATCACTATCGTTCTGCTGGTCACCTTCGGGCTCAGCGGATTGTCCGGGATCCTTTCGCTCGCTGAATCCTTGGCGACGCCGGTTGCGCTCTCGGATCAGACGGTTGCACTCAACCCGTCGCGGGCCGCCATCGACTGGATCGACCTGGCGCGCCAATTACTGGGCGTCGCAAAGCTTCTCGCGTGGGCAGCGCTGGGACTCTATCTACTGTGGCGTTCGGGGATCGGTCCGCGTGCTGCGGGCCTGACTCCCAAGCCTCGATTCGGGCGCGACATCGCTCCGGGATTCGGCCTCGCCGCTGTGATCGGCCTCCCCGGCCTCCTGTTCTACCTCGTCGCTCAGGCACTGAGCATCAACCTCACCGTCCAGGCCAGCGCGCTCGACGACCACTGGTGGCGGGTTCCGATCCTCGTACTGTCCGCAATCGCGAACTCGGGCGCCGAAGAGGTACTGGTCGTCGCCTACCTGATCACTCGCCTCCGGACACTCGGCTGGAGTGAGAACAAGTCACTGCTCGCGTCCTCGCTCCTGCGCGGTAGTTATCACCTCTACCAAGGGTTCGGCGGCGGTGTGGGAAACGTGATCATGGGGCTCGTGTTCGGTCGATACTGGCAGCGCACCGGCAAGCTGTGGCCGCTGATCATCGCCCACGCGCTCATCGACATGGTGGCGTTCATCGGTTACGCCCTCCTGCGCGATCACGTCTCCTGGCTGCCGTGACCGGTACCGTGAACTGGTGACCGGCGACTCCGAATATCCTCAGCGCCCTCCGCGGCGCCAGCCGCCAGGGCCACCTCCGCGGCGCCAGCCGCCCCCGCGTGGACCGATGCCACCCCGTCAGGGCCCACCCCCGCAGCGGCGCCCACCGATGCCGCCGGAAGGGCCGACGGTCATTCGCCGCGACGGACGTCCACCGCAGCAGAATCCGGCCAATCAGGCCTGGTCACAGGTCCCACCAGAAGCGCCGCAGCAACCCAGGCGTGAGGACTGGGCGCCGACCCAACGCCCGCAGCCGTTCCAGGACGACCCCCGCAGGCAGGGGCCGCCGCGTCAGGATCCGCAACGCCAGGCGAAGTACGCACCCGCGCCGCCGCGCCGAACCCCGCCGAACGCCCCGCCGCGCCCTCCTGAACCCCCGAAGCAGCGACGCCCACGCAAGCGTCGTAGCTGGGGTAAACGTATCGGCATCACGTTGTTGGTCTTGCTGCTCGCGCTGGCCGGCGCGGTCTATTACGTCGACAGTTCGCTCAATCGAATCGACGCGCTGCCCGACTACGCGGGACGCGTCGCCGATACTCCAGGCACGAACTGGCTGATCGTCGGCTCCGACAGTCGTGAGGGACTCACACCCGAGCAGGAGCAAGCGCTTGCGACAGGTGGTGACACCGGCCCCAAGCGCACTGACACGGTCATCTTGGTCCACGTTCCCAAGAGCGGGAAGACGACGATGGTCAGCATCCCTCGCGATTCGTACGTTCCGATTCCCGGCTACGGCTCGGACAAGATCAACGCCGCCTTCGCTTTCGGTGGTGCCCCCTTGCTGGTGCAGACCGTCGAGGAGGCAACCGGACTTCGCATCGACCACTATGCCGAGATCGGATTCAGCGGGTTCGCCGGCATCGTCGACGCCGTCGGTGGCGTCAATGTATGCCTGACGCAGGCGATCGACGATCCGCTGGCTGGGATCAACCTCCCCGCTGGATGCCAGGACTTGAAGGGTTCGGATGCACTCGGGTTCGTGCGGACCCGAGCAACCGCGCTCGCCGACCTCGACCGCATGAACAACCAGCGCCAGTTCATGTCGGCGTTGCTGTCGAAGGCGACGAGTCCGAGTACGTTCCTCAATCCGTTCCGGTTGTGGCCGCTCGTCTCCGATACGGCCAAGTCCCTGCAGGTCGACGAGGGCGATCACATCTGGAATCTGGCCTCACTCGCCTGGGCGCTTCGCGGCGGGATGACCACCACGACGGTTCCGGTCGCCGGTTTCGAGGACGTGGACGGGTCGGGCAACGTGTTGTTGTGGGACAAGGCACGCGCTTCGCAGTTCTTCGACGCCCTGGCCAACGATCAGCAGATTCCGCAGGATCTGATCACCACGGGGTGATCGCCCTGAGTTTCGGTAGTACCCCGGGAGGACAGGCCGAGCGAACAAATCGCTTTCCGGCAGGACGCGGAACGGCCGGCGGAAAAATACCGTGAAGGTATGAACACAGCACACCGCCGATTCCGCACTGCCGCCGTCATCGCCGCCTCGGCCGGAGCGGCTTTACTGGCCACGTCCTGCTCGGGCACCTTCGACAAGTTCGACGAGTCGAAGGCATACAAGAAAACCGAAACCTTCTCTTTTGCACAAGCATCCAGCGGAATCGACACACTGCCGAGTTGGGTTCCCGCCGGCGCGACGGGTATCGACGAGGTCATCCGCACCACCGGCAACGAACGCATCCTGCGAATGACTGCGAACATCACAGAGATAGATCACAACAGCTGCATCGCACGACCCACCGTCGAAACTCGTCCGGCATCGCTGTCCGCACAGTGGTGGCCGACGGGGGTCGAGAAGGGCAGTTCTTTCCAGTGCGGCGACTGGTACGTCGGCGAAAAGGACTCGTTCGTCTACGGATACCGGCCGGAAACTCTCGACTTCATCATCGATCAGCTCGACAACAAGTAGCTCCCTGTCCGTGCCGCCGACCCAGTAATCTGTTGGGATGACACAGGCGAAGAACTCGAGCGAATTCACCACTCTGCTGCGTCAGCAGATCCGTAACGAGTTCACTGCATCGCAGCAGTACATCGCGGTAGCGGTGTACTTCGATGCACACGATCTTCCGCAGATGGCCGCGCGCTTCTACAGCCAGGCCACCGAGGAACGCGGTCACGCGATGATGATGATCCAGTACCTGCTCGACAACGACCTCGACGTGGACGTACCGGGTGTCGACGACGTCGTGACGAAGTTCGACAGTGTCCGGGCTCCGGTCGAATTGGCACTCGAGCAGGAGAAGACGGTCACCGAGCAGATCACGCAGTTGGCGCGCACCGCGCGCGATACCGGCGACTACCTGGGCGAGCAGTTCATGCAGTGGTTCCTCAAGGAGCAGGTCGAGGAAGTTGCAAGCATGACAACACTTCTCACCATCGTCGACCGTGCCGGCGACAACCTCTTCCACCTCGAAACGTTTGTCGCACGCGAGATGAACACACCGGCAGCTGCCGACGCAATGGCGCCGACACCCGCCGGCGGCGGCGTCTGAGGGCCACCGGCCTACCGAGTCTCCGGCCGCTCGGCGGCGCTCAGTGATCTGAGGAAGTTGTTGTATGCCTCCAGATCACTGTCGCCGTCGATCTCGGCGCGGCGGTCCTGGGCGGCATTCATCCGTTTGTCGTCCCGGTTCCAGCGCATCGCGAAGATCACGACCACCACCAGCGCGACGGGCTCACCGTACGACCACGCAAGGGCACCGGCCAACTGCTGGTCCTGCATCACGTCCACGCCCCACTCGGGAGGCGGATTCACGAACGTGGTCAGCAGCGGCTTTGTCGCCATCATGAGGACGACTCCGATGAACACGTGCAGCGGCATCTCCACGAAAAGGTCGAAACACCGGCCGAGATAGCTTTGCCGCACCGGCAGTGGTCCGGTGGCGAGCACGGGCATGATGAAGAGCAGACCGCTGGCGAGAAAGAAGATTTCGAGAAAGACGTGTCCGGCCGGCAATCCCGAGACGGCGTCGAAGATCGGCGACAGGTAGATCCCGTAGTAGCTGAACAGAAAGACCGGGATCGTGAACCCGGGGTGCAACATCCACCGTGCCGGACGGCTGCGCAATGCCGACAGTGCAAGCGCCAGAACATTTCTCCCGGGACCTCGATGCGACGTCGAACGCAGTAGCAGCAGTCCTGGCGAGCCCAGCACCCACAGCGGCGGGATCGCCATCGAGAGCGTCAAATGTTGGAACATCCAGACACTGAAGAGTTCGTTCCCGTAACTTTCGACCTTCGAACCGGTCACGGCGATCAACAGCAAGCATCCGGCCAGAAAACATGCAGTTCGATACCAGGGCCATAGGCGTCCCCGCGCACGCACACGGTGCATTGACCACCAATACCAAAGCGCCAGAAAAGCTCCCAGTAGAACAAGAGGTGACAGGGACGAGGAGTCCCAGGTCAACATCTGTCCGATCGACGGCGGCGCCAGACCGTTCACCTCCGATTCACGGGCGAACCCTCCTTCGAATCCTTTCGGGTACCGTCGACTCTACACCTAAATACTATGTTGGATAGTATTTAAGTATTCGACGGAAGGTCAAGGTACACAGCAGTGTCCAGAAGCATGAAGATATCCGCCGCCCTGATCGCGTTGTTCGCGGTAGCACTGATCACGTTCATCACCGTCGATCCGATCAGGGCGGACAACGAGAGCACCGATCGGGCAGCACAATCCACCGCCGTCCTGACCGACGACGCGTACCGATTGACCTCGGCCGCTGACGACAAAGTGAATCTTGTCGAGTTCCTCGACTTCGAATGTGAGGCCTGCCTCGCGCTGTACCCGACGATGGAGCGAATCAGAGCCGAGTACGAGGATCGAATCACATTCGGCATCAGATACTTTCCGATTCCGAGTCACACCAACAGCACTCTCGCGGCGCGGGTCGTCGAATCCGCATCTCGCCAGGGCAAGTTCGTCGAGATGTATCAACGGATGTACGAGACTCAGTCGCAGTGGGGTGAATCCGCCGAATCGCAGGAGGCACTGTTTCGCTCCTACGCACAAGATCTCGGCCTGGACATGGCCCGATTCGAATCCGACCTCAGCAGCCGCGGCGTCCGCGAGCGGGTCGAGCGCGACTTCAACGAGGGCAAACGCCTTGGCGTCCAGGGCACCCCGACGCTGTTCCTCAACGACGTGAAGCTGGCCCAGATGCCGAGCTACGAAGATCTGAAAGCCCAGATCGACTCAGCCTTGGAGCAATGATCAGGTCAGAACAGCGCAGATACCGGCGGAGACGGCCACCGTCACGGCTGCGGCAACGGCCGTCGTGATGGCCGCCGGCACGCACGCCGCGACCGCGCAGGTCAGTCGCCGAGGCGACGCCACGTCGCCGTCGACCAGGGAACGCAATCGCACTGCGGTCGCGCCGCCGCGATCGCCCAAACTCCAGTCCGGCTGAGGAAGCGGCGATTTCGACACCACGGCAAGGGCGGAACGCACTGCAGCCGGGCTGGTGACGCGAGCGGCGTGCCGGTCCGCCGACAGTTCCACGATCGCGCCGACGGCAGCAGGTGCCGCCGCGAACAACGGCACTCCCGGCAGAACAGCGGCCAAGACTTCACAGGCACCGACGATTCGGTGATGACCGCCGCTCAGGTGCGCACGCTCGTGCGCGAGGACCGCGTCACGCTCGCGCCCGGTAAGAGCGGATGACAAGCCTTGTGTCGCAACAACAAATCCAGGATTTCCGGCGACACTGTAGGCCATCGGCAGCGGATGATCCAACCACAACACGTCGGACTCCGAGTTGTCGCGGCGCGCGACGATCGAGAGAACATCACGATGGAAATCTCGGACTCTCGCGTGCTCACGTGCCTGTTTGCGGCCGGCCAGCACGATCCGAACAGCGATCAAACCCACCACACCAACGGCTGTACCGGTGATCAGTTCACCCACCCATGAACTCGTGCCGTGCGCGAAGGCGCTGAAACACCGAGCGATACCGTCGACCAGCCCCTCGACCGGCGCGTGGCTCGGCCACACCAGAACCAAGACCGCGGAGAGAGCGAGATACAGAGCCGACGCCATACTGCCGAGCCACGCCGCGAGCAGCACCGTCGGTGACAACGTCGAGGAAACGGCCCGTAACGCTCTCGGAACCAAAAATCCGACGAATACCGCACCGAGAAGCATCGGCAAGGCCAGTGTCATTGCGCACCTTCCCCGGAAAGTCCTCGGCGCAGGGCTTCGTTCTCAGCGTCCGTCATTGTCTTCGCGAAGTGCAACAGCACGGCAGCGGAATCGGAACTGCTGTCCAACAATTCGCGCAGTGCCCTGGATGTGGCCTCTTCACGGCTGCGACTCGGCCGATAGAAGTAGGCGCGACTCTTCTTCTCACGACTCACCCAGCCCTTGTCGTAGAGATGAGTCACGACGGTCAGGATGGTGGTGTACGCGAGTTGTCGACGCTCACCCAGGATCTCGACCAGATCCTTGACCGAGAGCGCGTCGTCGGACTGCCAGAGCACATCCATGACCTCGGCTTCGAGTCCGCCCAGCCCCTGCATTGCTCCTCCATCGCGTCGTGACAGAACTTCAGCCGCTCGCGGCCTTCTCCCCGAACGACACGCCCCGGGAATTCAGATACGCGAGCGGATCAGTCTTCTGCCCGTCAGATTGCCACACCTCGTAGTGCAGGTGCGGTCCCGTCGATTGTCCACGATTGCCGACGGTCGCGATCAGTTCACCCGCCCGCACCTTCTGACCGGCAACCACGAGCGCCTCGTTGATGTGCCCGTAGACGCCGACGGTCCCGTCGTCCTGCTGGATGCGGACCCAGAGCCCGAATCCCGCGGCGGGACCGGATTCGATCACAACACCGTCGGTCGCCGAGACGATGGGCGTACCGATCGAGTTTGCGATGTCGAGACCGTAATGGGTTGTTCCCCAGCGTGGACCGAAGTTGGACGTCATCGTCCCGCTGACGGGGGCCATCACCCGCGGCTTTTCTGCCTCGTACGCCAACGCCGCCCGTTCGGCTTCGAGTTGCCTCGTTTTACCGAGTTGTTCGGCTATCCCGGCAAGATCCGTCGTCCGAACAAGGTCGAGTATCTCCGGCACCGACACCAGCGCTGGACCTTCCGCTGCAACTGGAAGCGGCGATGCGTGCCCGATGGAAGTGCCGGACGCCAGGATTGCGCCCGTCGCCACGGAAACCGCTGCCATGCGCCCGCCGGGTCTGATCGGCTCGGATTTTCGATGTCTTCCCACTTCTCGGTCCTCGCGTCGATGACAAATGAAGGTCTACGCCGCCACCTTACAACTATGTTGCATAGTTTTTAAGACATGCACTATTGCGCATATATGCATATGTGTCTAGGCTGACGTCGACGAAAGGACCTTCGATGTCACACGGACACGGGCACGGAATCTCTCCCGCCGAGGCTGCGACCAGCAACAGCGGCAAGCATGTCAACAAACTGTGGATCGCCGCCGGCCTCGGGTTGGTGACGTTCGTGCTGCAGGTGACGGTCGGCTTCTTCACCTCGTCACTGGCGCTGCTTTCGGACTCGGCGCACGTGTTCACCGACATCTTCGGCATCTTCATGGCGCTCGCCGCGATCCTCGTCGCACAGCGTGCAGCTCGGCGTCCGGATCGCACTTTCGGTATGTACCGCACGGAAGTGTTTGCGGCACTGGCCAATGCGATCCTGCTCTTCGCAGTCGCCGGGTGGGTGCTCTACGAGGCTGCCAGCCGATTCTCGGATCCGCCCGAGGTTCCAGGCCTCCCCGTCGCGATAGTCGCCGTCGTCGGTTTGGCGATGAACGTCATCGCCTTCCTGATGCTCCGCAGCGGCGCGAAGGAAAGCATCAACATCCGCGGCGCCTACCTCGAAGTCATGGCGGACATGATCGGGTCCATCGGCGTCCTCGTCAGCGGCTTGGTCACGCTCGCTTTCGGTTGGCGCTACGCCGACCCCGTCATCGGCGTCGCCATCGGCCTTTTCGTCTTGCCGCGCGCCTTCAACCTGGGCCGCCATGCCGTCCGCATCTTGCTCCAGCAGGCTCCCGATCGCATCGACGTCACCTCGATACTCGAGAAGATCAACACACTCCCGGGAGTCGTCGACGCGCACGATCTGCACGTCTGGACACTCACCTCGGGGATGGAAGTTGCTTCCGTTCACGTCACCGCGGCCAGTGACGCCGATCCCACTACGGTGCTCGCGGCCACCCAAACCTTGCTGGCCGAGGTATTTGAACTGGAGCACGCCACCGTGCAGGTGGAACTCCAGGGAAGTGACGGTAAATGCACGGAACTCGCCTGGTGAAAAGGACATTCCTAAATGAAACATTCGCTTTCGGGCCAATGGATAACCGCACCGAATTCGAAAAGAAATTAGGTCTTCTTTAGTTTGGGAACGCTTACCACAATAAGGTCAGACTGGGATGACAGGGCCTCTGACCTGCACTATCTTGGAATTCATGACTTCTGGGGAGACTCACATGACCAAATTCCACGCACTACTCCGAGACCAGATTCGCAACGAGTTCAACGCTTCGCATCAGTACATCGCGACAGCGGTTTACTTCGACAATGCGGACCTGCCACAGCTGGCAAAGCACTTCTACAAGCAGGCTGTGGAAGAGCGTAACCACGCCATGATGATCGTTCAGTATTTCCTCGATCGCGACATCAACGTCGAACTCACCGGCGTCGACGCCGCGAAGGCCGACTTCAAGGATGCCCGTGAGCCCATCGCTCTCGCGCTGACGCAGGAGAAGACGGTCACCGAGCAGATCGTCCAGCTCGCGAGCACTGCCCGCGAAGAAGGCGACTACCTCGGCGAGCAGTTCATGCAGTGGTTCCTCAAGGAGCAGGTCGAGGAAGTTGCCAGCATGACAACACTTCTCACCATCGCGGACCGCGCAGGCGCCAACCTGTTCGACCTCGAAGACTTCGTGTCCCGCGAGATGAGCACCGTCGGTGACACCACCGGTGCGCCGAACGCAGCAGGCGGAACCATCTAGCCTGCAGCACTCACGGATTTTGCCCTCGAGCCGAACGGTTCGCTTCCTGCCAGCAGGATCGAACTGATCAGCTCGGGGGCATCTGTCATCGGTACGTGCCCCAGTCCGGGCAAAACCATCAACTTCGCCTGCGGGAACGGCTTTTTCACGCGCTGCGCTTGGTACACGGGCAGAATGAGATCGCGTCGACCCCACGCAACCGTCACCGGCACAGTGGGATCCACGATGGGCGGCAACACGAAGTCCATCTCGAGACCGAGATCTACGAGTTCGTTGGACACGAGCGAACGGCAGTCTGCCAACGCCGCCGCATAACCGACATGACTCGGATGAGCGAAGAACGCGGCGAGCGCCGGATAGCGAATCAGCTTGTACCGCAATGCACGTGGCAGACCATCGCCCATGAGCTTGGCCGTGCCGCGCAGTGCACGGAACGTGTTGATCGCCCGCACCTGATCGAGGTGATTGACAAAGAACCCGGCCGGCGAAAGAGCTGTCGCCGACGCGACGTCTCCGCGCGCGGCCAGCGAGAGTGCAATCCATCCGCCGAGTGAGTTACCGGCGACGTGGGCGCGCTCCCCCGCCGGAGTCACTTCCTTGACGAACTCACTGACGTCGTCGATCAGCTGTCCCATGACGTCCGGACCGAGTTCGGGCAGCAGGGACTCTCCGTGACCTGGCAGGTCGACCGTGACCACACGGCGATACGGCGTCAGCTGGTCCAAAAGCGAATCCCACGCCTGCCGTCGATGGACGATGCCATGGACGAGCACAAGCGTGGGACCGCTACCGGAGATGTCGTGCGACAAAGTCATGCCGCCAACATTAACCGTAACTTTGCGTAACGCCTATAGTTCTGGCGAAAAAATCAGCGCAGCGTGACCTGGCGTCCGCGCAGGCCGTCGCGCGAGCGCAACTCGGCCGAGTTCAGCGGAGCATCGACAGCCAGAGCCTCGGCAAGACGCTCACCGAGCTCGACGGTTGCCGCTACCCACTCGTTTGCATGCTTTTCGCGGTCGAGGTCGAAGACGGGGACCAACAGGCCGTGGGTGCGGAACGAGCCTGCGTAGCGCGAGCCCTCACCCAGGTGCAGTCCACCGGTCGCGTGCACGCGCGCCAACGCGAGCATCAGGTCGTCTTCGCTCTCGGGGCGAACCCAACGCAGGTGTGCCTTCTCGCCGGCGTCGACCCACCACGCGGCAACGAGGCCGTCTCCTTCGAGGCGTGCAGAGGGCATGATCGCCGAGTTGGCGTGCTGCACGGTGGCGGCAACCTCAGGATCGGTTTCGACGCCTTCCGGAATCCACCAGTTGAAGTTCTGGTGCACGGTGATGTCGAGCAGAGCCGAGGGATCGACAACCTCGGTGACGGCGGGTGTCTCGGAATCGGGGTTCGCGGCAGAAAGCGCGTCGCCGGGGGCCGCGTCCTTGATCCAGTTCACCGAAGCGGCGAGGTCTGCGCCGAGGTCGGCAGAGTGCGCTTGAACCTGGACACCGACAAATCCGGTGGCCGTCTCGCCCTCGTCGCGGACGAGGGCGGCAACAGCGCCGGGGAGGACCGTCGCCAACGTGACGGGACGGTCGGAGCCGATGACCGGCAACGGAGCCGTGGCGGACGGAACGAATTCGCGCAGCGCGACCAGATCGCACTCGGCGGCAAGGCCCTCGAACGGGCGGTTCACTGCGCCGGCAGCGGCTTCACGCTCTGCTTGGCGTGCCGCCAGCTTCTCTGCGCGTGCGCTGCCCTGCTTCGGTCCACTGTTTCTTTTGCTCTTCTTGGCCACGAGGGCAAAATCTACACGCTGCCCAGCCATTGCTTCGTGCGCCCGGGATGGTTGGTGGCCACCCAACTGACCCCGAGCTCACGACACAGGTCCACATCCGCCTTGTCGTCGACGGTCCAGCAGTACGTCGCGCGACCCGCAGCGGCAGCCCGATCGACCAGATCCGGATGTTCGCGCAGCGCCTTGATCGACGGCCCGATCGCCGTGGCGCCGACAGCCGTCGACGCACCACCGCCGAGGTATCGCGACGCGTCACCGAGTAGGACCGTCGGCAGCAGCGGTGCCGAACGGCGCACTCGCCAGACCGCAGTAGCCGAGAAAGACATGACCACAGCGCGAGAGTGATCGGCCGACGGCGGTGACGCGATCCCGAAGCGGTGCAGTTCCGCGAGAAGTTTTGCTTCGACCAGGCCGCCGAACCGCACTGGGTGTTTGGTTTCGATGAACAGCTTCACCGGGCGCGCGAAATCCAGGGCGAGGGTGATGAGGTCGGAGAGAGTCAGCAGTTCGGCCGGTTCGCTCGTCGACCCGTAGTCCAGAGCGTTCAGCGAATCGAGCGTCATCTCGCTGACGATCCCGGTGCCGCTGGAGGTGCGGTCGACCTTGCGGTCGTGAACGCAGACCAGGTGCCCGTCGCGGGTGAGCCGGACGTCGCATTCGAGCCCGTCGGCACCCTCCTCGAGGGCGAGTTCGTAGGCGGCGAGGGTGTGCTCCGGCCGCGCAGCCGACGCACCTCGGTGCGCAACGACGAGTGGACCTCGACGATCTGGGCTCACAGGGCAGCGGTCTCCTTCTCGTCCAGCACCGTCTTCTCTTCCAGCACCGTCTTCTCTTCCAGCACCGAGCGCGGCACTGGCACCCATCGAGTTTCCGATTCGGGTTCGCCGCGCCAGCTCTTGCGCTCGATCCGTCGGATCACGACGAGCGTCAACGACGCGGTGACTGCTGCGACCAATGCGATGAAGGCGTTCAGCAGAACCCCGTCGGCCATTGCCTGAATCCCCGGGCGTGATCGCCAGTACGCGTTGACCACCAGCAGCAGAGCGCTGAATCCCCAGAAGCCCCACCAGATCTTCACCAGCAGAGTTCCGCGCGGATCGCGGCGGACCAACTCGAAGAGATAAACCGCCGGCATCACGAGGTTGAGGATCGGCACAGCGCAGCCGACGACCACTTCCGACGCTGTGCGCGGATCGGATTCCCCGGCACCTGCGAAGTGTTCACGACGCTGACGAAGCAGCCAGCACACACCGGCGACAGCCGCGAAGACCGAGATCAGCAGTCCACCCAACTGAGTGAAGTACACGGCGGCGTCGGAGACCGTGAGAAGCCACTGCGGGATCAGCGTGGTGCGGTTACGCACCAGGATCGCGTATCTGCCCAGTTCGGCGAACACAGCGAGTCCGTAGAGAATCGTCGCGAGTGTCAGCAACGGCCCGACTCGGTCGGCCATCCGGTCCGCTCGCGAGGGCGGCACCGGTGAGGTGTCGACGATGTCCTGGAGTCCCCACTGCGGGACGGCGTCGTAGCGCGGGGTGGTGAGGCTACGACGCACTGGTGCGTCCCCCACGCCGCGTGGGTCGGACGGTGAGCGCGCGATCCAGCGGAAGCCTCGACGGTTGGGTGGTTGGTAGATCTCGGTGCGGGTGGGGATCAGCAGGACGCCGCTGCAGCGCGGGCACCACTGCGTTGGGCCGCCGACGACAGGCCATCGTGCGGCGCACCGGGCGCAGACCTGAACGACACTCACAACTTCGATTCTGTCACGCCGTATCGGTAACGGCAGCAAATGGATTCACTCCCGATTTGTGATCGAACCTCCACCGCGTTCACCTGCATTGTTCGAATAATGTGACCTCCGCCACTTAAAAACTCGAGTTATCCACAGTTTCCACAGGTTCATCCACAGTTCTGGATGAATGAATCGGGCTTTATCCACAGGTCACGGGCAAGACCCTGAGAATTTGCTGACAGGTGTTAGCGAACGATGCACAGGCTCGAGGATGAATTTGACACCGCAGGTCAGTGAACTTTTGGGCGTCGGCGTCATTTATCCCGGCAAAGTTCACAATCCATTCAGAAATTGCTCCCGAAAAGACAGAAAAGACCGTTATCCCTTTTTTGCGGGAAGTCGGTTTTTGACACACCTGGAAGCATGACCGTCGATGACTTCTCCACAGCCCGAGCCAACTCTGACGTTCACCCCGAAACGGGTCGCGCAGCTCGCGTTCGTGTTGATCGGATGTCAGCTCGTCATTCGCGCCTGGGTTGCCGCGAGCAATTACTTCTACTGGGACGACCTCATCCTGATGGGCCGCGGAGGACGCTTCCCTCTCTTCTCGAGCGAACTCCTGCTCTACGACCACGACGGTCACTTCATGCCCGCGGCCTTCTTCTTCACCGGGTTGATCACCCGCATCGCGCCGTACAACTGGGCGCTGTCGGCAACGCTGCTCGTCATCGGCCAGGCCGCGGCGTCGTTGGCGCTTCTGCGCACTCTTCGGTTGGTCCTTGGTTGGCGACCGGCGCTGTTGATTCCGCTGATCCTGTATCTCTTCGTCCCGCTGACCCTTCCGTCGTTCTCGTGGTGGGCGGCCGCACTCAACGCCTTGCCGCTTCAGATCGCGCTTGCCTGGGCATGCGGCGACGCGATCAAGCTGTACCGCACCGGACATGTGCGCTACGTGTTCTCGGGCACCGCGGTTTTTGTCGTCTCTCTGCTGTTCTTCGAGAAGGCAGTGCTCGTTCCGTTCGTAGCACTCGCTTTTCTGGTGCTGTACTTGCGCACACAAGGTGAAGGAACGCCGATACGAAGTGCGGTCACGAAGTGCCGACGCCTGTGGACGGCCTGCGCCGCCGTGCTCGCGATCTGGATTCCGGTGTATCTGACAACTGTCGAATCTCCGATCACCGGCAACGGCCGTTCCATGTCCACCGAACTGCTGCATCACGGCACGTCTTTGGGGATGCTTCCCACCCTTCTCGGCGGCCCCTGGCGCTGGGAGCGGTGGATCCCCAGCCCCGCCTGGGCCGATCCGCCGACGGTCTTGGTGGCCGCGGCCTGGGCCGCGCTGCTGACGACGGTCGTGATGACCGTGCGTGCCCGACGCGGCGCTGCCTGGATCTGGGCCGCCGCGGCGCTGTACTTCCTGGCCTCTGTCGTGGCGATGACCGCTACCCGATCCGACGCCGACACCACGTACGAGTTGGCGCAGACCTTGCGTTACTTCACGGATTCGGCGACGGTGTTCGCCCTCGCCGCCGCTCTGATTCTCGCTGCACCTCGGCGGCGTCCGGCCCGGATACCCGTCGCAGTCGCCGCCGGCCTGTCGGCGCTCTTCGTGGTCAGTTCGCTCGTCTCGACCGTCACGTTCGTCGACATCTGGCGCGAGAACCCGACTCGCGACTACCTCGCCAACGCGCGAATATCGTTGTCACAGAATCAGGATGCTTCACTGCTCGAGCAACCCGTCGCGATCGAAGTGCTCCTTCCCGTCGCCTTTCCGAACAATTTGGCAAGCAATGTTCTCGCGCCACTGCCTGATCGCCCCGAATTTTCTTCCAGCACTCCGATTCTGCGCACCATCGACGACAGCGGACGGATTGTCGATGCCGAAGTGACCTGGACGAGAAGGATTCCCGAAGGAGCGGCACCGAACTGCGGCACCCGTGCCGAAGGCCCGACCGAGCTCCCCCTCGACGGCCCCCTGGCCGGCTGGGAATGGACGGTGCAGCTCAATTACCTCGCGAGCACCGACGGAACGATCGATGTCGCGTTGGAGTCCGGCGACGCAGTATCGGTACCCGTGACGCAGGGTTTGCACTCGGCATTCGTGCGCCTGGTCGGCCACGGAAACAGTGTGAAGATCACGCCGACAACGCCGGGACTGACGCTGTGTTTCGGCGCCGGACAAGTCGGTGCCGTCGTCCCGACCTCCGCAAAATAGTGGCAGAGTAGAAGTCATGGAGCTGCGTATATTCACCGAACCCCAGCAGGGCGCTACCTACGAACAACTACTGACTGTTGCCCAGACCGCCGAAAAACTCGGCTACGGCGCATTTTTCCGCTCGGACCACTATCTCGCCATGAATTCCGACGGCCTTCCCGGACCCACCGACGCGTGGATCACGCTCGCCGGAATCGCCCGCGAAACATCCACCATCCGCCTCGGCACTCTGGTGACGTCGGCTACGTTCCGTCACGCCGGACCGCTGGCCATCTCGGTCGCACAGGTCGATCAGATGAGTGGTGGCCGCGTAGACCTCGGCATCGGTGCCGGCTGGTACGAGGAAGAGCACCAGGCGTACGGCATCCCGTTCCCGGCGCTCAAGGATCGCTTCGAACTGCTCGAGGAAACTCTCGACGTAGTGACCGGCCTGTGGCGTACGCCGGTCGGCGACACGTTCGACTACGACGGTAAGCACGTGCAGATCAAGAACTCTCCCGCGCTTCCCAAACCGCACCAGGTCGACGGTCCGCCGATCCTGATCGGTGGCACGGGCAAGAAGAAGACTCCGGCGCTCGCCGCTCGGTTCGCGAACGAGTTCAACATCCCGTTCAAGTCCCTCGCGGAAACGAAGGACATCTTTGCGCGGGTTCGTCAGGCTTGCATCGACATCGAGCGCGATCCGAACGAATTGGTGTACTCCAACGCTCTCGTCCTGTGCTGCGGCCGCGACGAGGCGGAGATCAAGAAGCGCGCCGAAGCGATCGGACGCGACGTGGACGAGCTACGTGAGAACGGTCTGGCCGGAACACCTTCGGAGCTGGTCGACAAGATCGGCACTTTCGCCGAGGCCGGTTCACAGCGCGTGTACCTGCAGACTCTCGATCTGGCCGATCTGGATCATCTCGAACTCGTCGCAAGCGAGGTCATGCCCCAACTGCAGTGAGGAAAGGTCCGGGATCTACAGCGCGTTCGCGTCGAGGAACGCGCGTAGGTCTCGGTCCCACTGGGCCGAGCGGGAACGATCGAGAAAGACCCGCACCAGCATGAACGCGATGACCAATAGGGACATCACGCTGAACCAGGTGAAAACCCCGGTCACCACGGCTGCGACGTCGGCAGCACTCTGTGTGATCGGAGCTACGGTCTTGTCGCCGTGATCGTTGACGTAGATGGGGACCTCGGTGCCGACGGGCGTCGCCGAGTCGACAGTGACATCACCCGTGTGAACCTCACCGTTCCAGTTCCATTGCGCGCTGGCCATTTCGGTGGTCGGTGCAATGTAATCGGCTGTCGAGGGGGTGGTCTGCGTCGAGTCTGCAGTCGTCGTCGCCGAAATGCTGTGTAGTTCGGCGGATTGTTTGGCGATCAGTGCGTTCTGGCTCGAAGCCGTCGCAGCCCCTGCCCATACCGCGAGAGGCAGCAGAAGAATCGCGAAAATGATCAGACCGAAGGACATGAATCCTTCGATCCGATCACTGCGGCGAACCATCGGATCGTGGCCTACATGAATGGTGCGTCGGAGCAGCGACGCAGTTCCTCGCGTACTACCTGACATTATTAGCTCAGTTCTCTCGACGACACACTCTTACATCGAGATTCCCTTTGTTTCGATCTAGTTGCAAGTGTTAACGAGCTGAATCACATGTGTCCTCCAACACCTGTCCAGTTATTCACTCGGCGGAAGGATGTCCGTCTGCGCCGGAACCTGATCCTGACGGAGCAATCCGACCGGGCAACTGACGCCGGTGGCATGCACCGGGCAGTAGCCGCCGGGGTTCTTCGCCAAATACTGCTGGTGGTAATCCTCCGCGTAGAAGAAGTCGCGCAGCGGACCGATTTCGGTGGTGATCGCGCCGTATCCGGCTTCGGCAAGTCGTTCACCGAAAGCGACGGCCGACGCATGAGCGATTTCTTCCTGCTCGGCGGACGTCGTGAAGATCGCCGAACGGTACTGCGAGCCCTGGTCGTTACCCTGACGCATCCCCTGCGTCGGATCGTGGTTCTCCCAGAAGTGCGCCAGGATCTGCTCGTAGGAGATCACTGCGGGATCGAAGACCACCAGCACCACTTCGGTGTGACCCGTACGTCCGGAGCACGTTTCTTCGTACGTCGGGTTGGGGGTGAAGCCTCCCGCATAACCCGCAGCGGTTGTGTACACACCGGGAAGCTGCCAGAACTCCTTCTCGGCGCCCCAGAAACAACCCATCCCGACGACGACGGTCTGCAGTTCGGCCGGAAACGGCGGCGTCAACGGATGCCCGTTGACGTAGTGCGCGGTAGGTACCGGCATTTTCTGCTCTCGCCCGGGCAGGGCGTCCTCAGGCGCGATCAGCGTGGATTTTGCGGACGCTCGTCCCAGAATGTCGTCGTACCAGCTCATGCTTCGATGCTACGCGTGAGCGGCTGTTTCGCCACGCCGTGACCGCGCGGGCGCCGGGCAGCTCCACCCACCGGTAGCCGATTTCTGCTACCGCGGCCGTTGCCAGAAGGAACAGCGCGAACGCCAGCGTCGGTCCGACGTGCAAAACGGTGTTCTCGACAACGCGGTACAGGATCAGGGTGTGCACGAGATAGATGATGTAACTGCGCGTCGAAAGCCATTTCACGACCGACCAGCGCGTCGGGACACCGTCGTAGCGGCCGATGAGAACTACCGCTGCGGCGACTACCGAAATGGTCCACAGGTAGTGCTCGCCGGCCCAGTAGACGCGGAACTGGGTCGCCACGATGATGACGTGCATCTGAACGAGGACGGCAACGATCAGCCAGCGGCCGGGAGCGAGCTTGGCCCACGCGAGGTACATGATCTGACCGAGGAAGACAGCCGGCAGCGTCGCGGCGATCTTGGACAGCATCGGCACGGTGTACGGCAACGGCGCGTAGACGTTGTAGAGCAGCACCAGTGAGCACAGTGCTCCGCCGGCGAGCGGCATGACGATTGGACGCAGACGCAGTATCGGTCGAGCCGCGACGCAGGCGAGATAGAAGAGGAATTGGACGGTGAGCGTCCAGGTCACTCCGAGAACCGCTACCTCGGGCTTGAGAAAGAATCCGCCGAGAAAAAAGCTCATCAACGCTTCGGTATCGGAAATACCTTCCTGACCGCTGAACATTCCGTTGATTCCGAGGCGGACCAGAAGAATGGCAATCGCGGTTGCCACCCAGAATGCGGGCAGCAGGCGGCTGAATCGGTTGGTCAAGAACTTTCCGGGGCCGTCACGAATCGCGGACCGCGTCACCAGAGCGCCGGTCAGCATCATGAATACCGCGACGCCGACAAAAGAGAGGTGCTGGTTGAGTTCGGCAGGCTCGATCAGAACGCCGTAAACGACGTCGATCACCCACCAACCCGAGCCGAGATCGTCGATGACGTAAAAAGAAATGTGGGAGTAGATCACGGCGGCAACCGCCAGTGCTCGCAGCAGGTCAGCGCCCGGAAGGTTCACCCGAGGCGCGGCCGCCTCTGGAGATTCCGGGAGGAAAACTGGTGCGGGCATCGCGCAAGTTTAAGGTTCCGTTCACCTTTACGACGAATTTGCGCATATTAGCTTACCCTTAGATCCGACCAAGTTCGGTTAACCAAACTTTATTCTTTGGTGATTACTACCTGAGCCGGACTGTTGCGGACGGTGTACGAATGTTATTGGGTGGAAACCCGAAGAATGATTTGCACATACGCGAGTGACGTCACGCCGTGACCGGTGATCGACGCACTCTAAAGCACCAGGGCTCACCAGCCCGCAAAGAAGGGACCCTCGTGTCTGTTTACACGCTGCCGGAACTCCCCTACGACTACGCAGCCCTCGAGCCGCACATCTCGGGCAAGATCATGGAGCTGCATCACGACAAGCACCACGCGGCTTACGTTGCCGGCGCCAACGCTGCACTCGAGAAGCTGGCCGAGGCTCGTGAGAACGACACCATCGCAGCGCAGGCCAACCTGCTCGAGAAGAACCTGGCGTTCCACCTCGGTGGCCACACCAACCACACCGTTTTCTGGAACAACCTCAGCGCTGACGGTGGCGACAAGCCCGAAGGCGAGCTCGCCGCAGCGATCGACGACAACTTCGGTTCGTTCGATCTCTTCCGCGCTCACTTCTCCGCGAACGCCAACGCCATCCAGGGCTCCGGCTGGTCCATCCTCGCGTGGGACTCGATCGGACAGCGTCTGATCATCGTCCAGCTCTACGATCAGCAGGGCAACATCTCCATCGGCCTCACGCCGCTGCTGCTCCTCGACATGTGGGAGCACGCTTTCTACCTCGACTACCAGAACGTCAAGGGCGACTACGTCAAGGCATTCTGGAACATCGTCAACTGGAACGACGTTTCGGCTCGCTTCGACCGTGCACGTACCCAGACCGCAGGTCTGATCGTCTAGTCACAGCTCTTCTTGCGAACGGCGGCGCCTCACCAGGGGCGCCGCCGTTCGCGTCAGCAGAGCGCCACCGAGCAGGACCGTCGTGGCTCCGAAGACCAATGCCAGTGTGCGAGTTCCGGAGTCACCACTGTTCGCGCTGGTCTGATTCACGGCCACCGGATCCGACAGCACCGAGGTCAACTGAACCTGCTGCGGAGTGGTCATCGCCGGAATACCGGATTTTGCGCCGTCGAGGCCCGTGACCAATGACTTGGCGATCCCTTGCAGCGTCGTGAATCCCTGGGTGATCTGATCGGTCACGTCGCCGAGCATCTGCGGTGCCTGATCGGCGATGGGGATGAGTCCGTCGTTCAATTGCCCGGCAGCACTGCTCAGTTGATCGCTCGCGCCTTGCAGCTGCCCGACAGCGGTGCGGACTAGATCACCGAGCTCCGTATCGGGTCCGACCGAGCCACCCAACAGTGCCGGAACGGTGCCCAATTGCGCATTCAGCGCACCGAGATCCGAACTCACACCGGCCAGTTGCGCTGTCACGTCGGGCGGGATCGGAAGGCCGTTCAACGCAGTTTGCAACGTGTCGATCCGTGTCTTCAATTCCGCGGTCGACGACGACGCCTCCCCCAGCGTCAGGCCCAGTGAGTCAGCGCGCGTGGCCAGCTCTTCCGCCGACCCCGACGCCTGATCGACCACGCCGGATACCTGGTCCGCCACGCTCATCAACTCCAACGCTCCCGAGCGTGCGGTCTCGAGATACGGCAGCAGAGTGCCTGCGCCTGCCTTCACCTGATCGATGGACTTTCCGGCCTCGTTGGTGCCGGCGACCAGAATCTGTGCGGTGGTGAGGTTTTGATCGATCGAGCGCCGCGCGGCCGAAGTCTGAGCCAGCAAACCCTTGATTCCGTCCGCGCCGACCTGCGCCGATACGGCCCGGGTCAACTCGGCGGACTTCTCCGAGTCCGAGCCATTCACCGCCAGTTCGACACTGGCTTGGCGGGGATCAGTGCCGAACATCGACGCGACGGTTTCGCTGAAGTCTTCCGGCACCGTCAACGTCGCGAAGTAGTTCCCGCCGGGATTGTCGACCACCTGGAAGTCGAAGTCTTCGTTCTTGCCCAACGTGTCCACCAGGGTGTCGCCGGCCCGAAGTTCCTTGCCGTCGAGCGTGGTTCCCGCGTCGGCGTTCACGATCGCGACGGTGTTCGAGGAATCGGCACCGCCCGCGAAGATCACGAACCCGATCCCCGCCACCGCAGCCGCGACAATCGCGGCCACACCACCCACTGCCAGCCGTCGACCGAGGCGTGACGGCTGGCGGTGGGAGTTCTCGGTGGTGTTCTCGGCGCTCATGGGCGAGACGATAAAGCAACAACTTGTAGAAACACTGAGAAGTTCTAGGTGGGCGCCGGGGTCGGTTTCGCTTCTTCTTTCGGGTCTTCATCCGGTTCGGTTCGAGGACCACTGATCAGGATGTCCGCCCAGCGTGTGGCCGGGTCGATGTCGAGCAGGACGGCCTTCACCAGCAACGAGAGCGGAATCGCCAGCAATGCTCCGAGTGCTCCGAGAACCCACGCCCAGAAGACAAGCGAGAGGAAGGTCATCGTCACCGACAACCCGACGGCGTCGCCGACGAACTTGGGTTGGATGATGGACTGGATCACGAAGTTGATGACGGAGTAGACGACGATCACCCACAGCATCAGCCACGGCCCGCCCTGAAGGAGTCCCAGGAGCGCCGGTGGGATGACGCCGATGACAAACCCGATGTTGGGGATGTAGTTGGTGATGAAGGACAGTAGCGCCCACAGGACGGGCAGCTGAATGCCCATCAGCCACAGCGCACCACCGTCGAGTACCGCCACGATGAGGCCGAAGACCGTCGAGACGACCAGATATTTGCGAGTTCCGGCGGCAAAGGTGGAGAGCGCGTAGGAGATTTCGGGACGTTGCTCGGACAGCACATTCAACCGTGAGCGGATACTCATGCCGTCGAAAGCCATGAACAGCAACAGTGCGAGGATGAACACCAGATCCGACAGAATGCCGAGCAGACCCTCCAGCCCACTTTCGAGTACGCCCACGACCTTCGTGAGATCGATACTGCTGAGTGTGCTTTGGATCTGTTCGGTGCTGACTCCGAAGTCGGCCAACTTGTCGCGGCCCTCGTTGAGGAGGTTGGTCATCTCCTCGGAGTATTGAGGCAGGATTGTCGCCAACTGGGCCGTCGACACGATCAACGACGCCGCCAACCCGAGCAGAATCAGGTACACGGTGACCAGTGAGCCGAGCATCCCGACCCACTTAGGCCATCCTCGTCGCTGTGACCAATCCTGAATGGGCTGAACGGCAATCGTCAGCACGAGCGCCAGGAATACCGGTCCGAGGATGCCGCCGAACACCTTCATTCCGCCGACGGCAACCACGGTGGCCGCGAGACCGAGCAGGACGATCAGACCGCGCGGGATCGACCAGTTCGCACTACCGGAAAGCGTGGGGATCGGAGCGGGAGCCGCGGCGGCCGGCTTGCCCTTCTTAGAGAACACCGGCTTCCTTTGCCCGGCTTCTGATCTGGAATGCGCCCACGATCATGAAGAGGCCGAACAAGATTGCGTACCAACCCAACAACCAGATGAGGCTGATGATGCCTTCGCCTGGTGCGATCAGAAGGATGATGCCGAAGATGACCGCGAGCACCGACGCGGCGAGCAGCCATCCCCAACTGGATCCGGGCAGCGCTTTCATCTTGAAGGCGCCGACAATTCCGAAGATTCCGAACATGATGGCGTAGAAGGCAATTATGTACAGAAGTACCAGCGCCGTGATGCCTGGCCAGACCAGCGCGACGATACCGGCTCCCACCGAAACGACGCCGGTGAACGCCCACCATCCCCACGAACTCAGGTGTTCGCGGTCCCGGATGGCTCGAACGAGCGTGATCAAGCCGTCGACAATGGAGTAGATACCGAACAGGAAAACCAAGGCCACCACGGTAATTCCCGGCCACACGAGCGCGATGATTCCGAAGATCACGCCGAAGACTCCGCGGATCAGGATCATCCACCAGATCTCTTTGCCGTACTGCACGAACGGGTTCTGCGTGACCATCAGTAGCCTCCGAAGCAAGCGGGTGTCTCTGACCGATTCAACAGCTCTTCAAACAGGGCAATACCGACAGATCGTATGGCTATCGTGACCTTTCCGCCCATCGAAACGCGCGGCTGATACCGAGTTGTGCTCTTCGGGTACGAAGCGAGGGGACTTTCAGCCTGCTTCCCGAATACTTGCTTCCCGAATACCGGGCGCGGTCCACGATCCCGACAGCACTGCAGCCTTCGGCCAGTACAGGCGCAGAAAGACGTTGAAGTCACCGGACGGAGCCGGCAGCCAGTTCCGCTCCTTCTCGCCACCAGGCGACTCGTGCTGGAGATAGATGTCCAACGAGCCGTCGTCGGCGAACACCAGATCACTTCGATCGCCGATGGCATATCGATCGATCGGGTTGTCCACGAAGTACTGTCGCTCGTTCATCATCGTGAGCGACCAAAATCCCTCGACCGGCGGGAGCTCGTCCTTCTCGAAATGAAGTACGTACTTCTTCTCACCGGTCAGAGGCTTACCGTCGACGTCGGTGGTGGCGTGCGGGTACACGGCATCTGCGTCGAGGTTGGCCCCGAAACCGAGCCAGACGATCAGAGCCCGCTGAGCGTAATGAGTCCCGTAATGCCCCAAGCCGCGGTGCATCGTCCAGCCGTTCTTCGGATTGCCTTCCGCCTCCTTGGCGATCTCGCTCAGCACGTCCATTCCGGTTCGCGCAGCTCGGTCGAGGGCATCACGCACCTCTTGCGGACGCGATTTCCAGGGCAACGAGGAGCCGATTCCGATGTCGGACAGCTGTTTCATCATCTCGGTATCCTCCGGACGCGGAGGATTGTCGTCGAGAAGTGCGTCGAGCGTGGTGAAAAAGGCCTCGCCGTCCATTGCGGCCACCTGGTCCACCGGCGGTGTGCGCGTGTCGACAGCGGAGTTCACCGGAACTTCTCCGGGCGTGTAGTCCTGCGGGTCACCCGTCCATTCCGACAGTGGTGTGAGTCGCGTCCGGTCCTGCAGGCTGTGCACTTCGGCCAGGTCTGTTCCCCCTGACGTCGCGTAGCGGGCGACTATCCAATTCATCGCCGTCGGCGACCGCAGCAGCGTCAAACCCTTGGGCACGTTGCCTTTCCAATTCGGTCCGGCCACCAGGTACGGTCCCCCGGTGCGTCCTACCGTCCGAGATCCCGGCACCGTGAAGACGTCGCTCCACGCGTCGAGGATGGGGACCAACCAGTACCGGGTGCCGAAGTCCGGCAGCGAGAGCACCTGCGGTTCCGTCGAGACGTCCAGCCACCCCGACGAGTAAAGAGTGTCCGCGTTGGGCGAGACGACATCGGTGAAGCTCGCGTCGGGCGTCGTACGCGCATAAGCGAACTGGTTGAGCGGGGCTTTCATCGCCACCGGGGTCGGCGTCGCCGTCATGACGTCACGCGATACCGCCGCAATCAACAGGGGATACCCGAAGATCCACGCCTGCGTTGCCAGGTCTTCGAGCCGAGAACGGTTCTTCGACAGAGTCATGCCTGCGCATACCACCGCTCTCACCAGCGCAAACCTGGCTGGCACTCTCCCTGTCTTGTGTGCCAGTACCGAATAGGTGCATATTTCGATTACCCAACGAGGTGTGCCGGACCGACGCATGCGCGTCAGACCGAGATTTGCCCCAGCACCGAGGGAGGAACAGAAATGAACAGAAACGAAGCAATAGGCATTTCTCCGTTCCAAGCCGCTGGGTCTTTGCAGGGTTTCGTCATTTCCGGCCGCTGGCCGGACACCACCCAGGAGTGGGCGCAGCTTCTCGCCCTGGCTGTCCGAGTGGCCTCGATGCCGGGATTGTTGCCGACGACGACGGTCTTCGGAGTGCGTGAGGACGTTCCCGAGGATCCGCAACCCGGCACTGTCGGTCTGGTGGTTGCCGAAGGTCCGGTGCTCGGCGATTTTGCACTGACACCCGGCCGTTTCTCCGACCATCAGCCGCCGGCACTGATCATGCTGCACCCGCCGTCGGAAACTACCCCCAGCCTGCCGGAATGCGAGGGAAGCGCGTCGGGGTGCGTACTACTGCCAGGACTTCCCTACCTGGGCTTGGAGCATCGTGCGGCCTGGGTGGAGGCAGAGCCGGACGGCACGGTCGTCTCCATGATCAGCCGCGTCGGCATCGATTTGATCAGCGATCCCGACACCGCTGTTTTGGCCATGCTCCTCGCTTCGTGACGGCCGCGGTAAGCGATAAGTTCGGACTCCCAAACTTGCTGTGCGCTTTGCCAATTCGAGCCGACCGCGCTAACGTGGGTAGCAACGAAGGGGAGTAGCCCCCAATCGCCTGTGTCGACATACTGGTTCGACGCGCTCCGCCTGGTGTGGATCGCGAAGCACCCGGCCTGGCGAACCGAAGGTCCTGTGGCCTCGGTGGGCGAGACCTTCGGCCGGACAAGCGCACTATGCGCCTGCCCAGGCCGGAGGCTCGCATTTTTCCTCCGACCTACACCGACCGGAGGAGTAAACCTTGCTTGCCGCAATACTTTTGAGTTTCGGCGTCATTTTCGTCGCGGAACTCGGCGACAAGTCGCAACTGATGGCAATGACGTTTGCCTTGCGATATCGCTGGTGGGTCGTTCTCGGCGGAATCACCGTCGCCACCACCCTTGTTCACCTTGTCTCGGTCGCCGTCGGCCACTACCTGGGCGTCGCACTCCCCACCGCGGCAATTTCCATCGTCGGCGGGATCGCGTTCCTGATCTTCGGCCTCTGGACCCTGCGCGGTGACGATCTCACCGACGACGAGCAGAACAAAGCCGGTCGCGTCACGCGATCCGCCTTCATCGCCGTCGCGTCGGCCTTCTTCCTGGCAGAACTCGGCGACAAGACCATGCTCGCCACCATCACCCTTGCGACAGACAACGACTGGATCGGCGTCTGGATCGGGTCGACGGTAGGCATGGTGGCGGCCGACGCTCTCGCCATCATCGTCGGCTCGGTACTGGGCAAGCACCTCCCAGACGGATTCATCAAGATCGGCGCCGCGGTGCTGTTCTTCGTCTTCGGTGTCTGGCTGCTGCTCGAGGGCATCTTCCCCGACTCGTCGGCCGGCATCATCGGCGGTGGCGTTGTCCTGGCAGTGTCCGTACTGGGTGCGCTGGCACGGATGATCTGGAAGCGCTCCCGTGCGACCGACTCCGATACACACCTCGTCGACGACAATCGGACGCCGATCGACTGACGCTCAACGAATAACGTCGCCGGCGCCCCAAATCGCGACCGGGACATGACCTTCCGCCACTCCACTCGGTCCGAGTAGCTGCCCGAACCGCTTCATCGGGTACAGCGAGACACGTCGATCGAGGATCCGCACACTACCGATTCGGCGGAGTCGATCCTCGACGACAAGACTCTGCGCGAGGCTGCTCAGCCACACGCTGATCAACATGTTCGCTGTTCCGGTAGTCGCCACCAACAATCTGATCTCCGGCCAACTCGACACAAGATTGCCGAGTTCGTCGGTGGAACCGTCCACAGCGACATCGAAGATCACTTCGAACGGTGAACCGACAGCCTGTTGCGAGACATCGCAGCGGAAAGTCAACTGTCGCGATGCAGTCAGCTGGGCCAAGCGCCGTCGAATCGCAGTCTCGTTCGTTCCACAAATCGCGGCGAGACGCGCATAGCTGGCACGTCCGTCACGGCCGAGCGCCTCCAACAGGGCACCGTCGGACTCACGGAACACTGTCGGATCTGCCGGCGCCGCAGCGGTTGCCAGCTGAGCGCGACCTGCTTGCCCCAGAGCGCCCGGCTCCCAACTGAAGCCGTCCCGGTACACCTTCACCCCGACCCGGCTTCTGATCGACAAGATTCCAGGATCGGCAGCAAGGTGCTCACACACCAAGGCGTCCAAACTCTTCTGGTCGGCGGCCACAACTCCGACGAAGTACTCGTACTCACCTTCCGTCCTGGCCAACAGATAAGCGCAAGCCAGCTCACCTAACCGCTCCCCCACGTCGGCAACCGCATCCTGAGTCGTCCTGATCAGGAGATAGCCGAATATGTGGGTTCGACCGATTGCGACCGCGTTGACCCACGAATGACCGTTCGAGACGAGGCGACGCCACCGGCGGGCGATCGTCGTCGAATCCATGTCGAGTACCGACGACAACTGTGTCCACGACGCGCGGGGGTTGAGTTGGAGTGCATTGATGATCTCCAGATCAGATTCCGCGATCACAAATGCGTCGGATTCCGGCTTCATCTGCCAAGTATTGCTGGATTACTGCATTCTGGCCGGTGATCCCTGCCTGTTTGCCAAAGATATGTGAATCACTTCACAGGTTCACCACTTGGAGGCCCAGTGCTTCGCTCCACCAAAGTCACGGTCGCGCTGCTGTTCGTCGCCTACGCGATCGACTACATAGATCGGCTGGCGATCAACCTCGCCCTCCCTTTGCTCGGTGAGGAGTTCGATCTCGACTACTCCCAGCGTGGATTGATCATCTCCACGTTCTTCATTGCATACACACTGGCCCAACTGCCTGGTGGACTGCTCGCCGATCGATACGGCGCAGTCCGGATGGCTCTGATCGGGTTGGTGGCGTGGAGTGTCTTCACCGGCCTCACTGCCCTTGCGTGGTCGTTCGGGACGCTTCTGGTTGTTCGCTTTCTCTTCGGTCTCGCACAGGGCGTGTTTCCGGCAGCCGCAGTAAAGCTGGTTGCCGAACGCAGCATCCCGGAGCAACGTGCCACCGCAACCGGATGGATGAACAGTTCCAACGCCGTCGGTACGCTTCTTGCCATTGTCGTTGCGGCAGCTCTTCTCCCGTTGATCGGCTGGCGCGGGATGTTTCTGGCCGTCGCGGCGCTCGGCGTACTCTCGCTCGTCAGCATCAAGTTGTGGCTCCCGCCCGCACTTCCGGCGGAGATCGACCACGGTCCGGATTCCTCCTGGGACAACATGCGCACCGTATTTCGTTCCCGCGCGATGTGGCTCTTCGCCTTGATGTTCTTCGGCTACGACTTCGTGATCTGGGGGATGTCGTCCTGGGTTCCGTCCTACCTCCATGACGAACGTGGAATCGCCCTCTCGAGTGCGAGCCTCCTTCTCATCCCGGCAACCGTGGTGGCCGCCGTGACCACCGTCATCGGCGGCAGAATCTCGGATCGACTGGCAGGCAACAGCCGCATCGTCGTAGTGCCGTCCATGCTCGCGTGCATCGTGATGCTCGTTTCAGTTCCTTTCGCCTCCAACACGGCCTTGTTCGTCGTTCTCGTCACCCTCGGATCTGCCGCTGCCTCTTTCGCTTTCATGCCGTGTTTTGCACTCCCACTTCGTAGCCTGCCTTCTTCGGTGGTCGGAGCCGCCTCGTCGATGATCATTTTCGGCGGCATGGTCGCCGGGATTGTCGCGCCGCTGGTGTTCGGATTCATCGTGGACCATCTCTCCTGGTCAGCGGCGTTCGTATCGCTCGCGCTCGGGCCCGTCGTGGCGATCATCGCGGTAATGGCAGCGCCGCAGACCCGAGAAAAGATGCTGAACCTGGTGCAACTGAAAACCGCCAACTGATCATCACCAACCGAAAGAAGATCGACCATGAATCAACTGCTTTCGAATCTTGAATTCGGAGACCCGTCGCGGTTGCGAACCGTCGAGCCGCACTGGTTCGATCTGTACCGGGACCTGCACGCACACCCCGAGTTGTCCGGCAACGAAACTCGCACTGCCGCACTTGTTGCCGAAGAGCTTCGGCGGATCGGCGGCTGGGACGTCACGATCGGAGTCGGCGGCACGGGTGTCGTCGGTGTTCTCCAAGGGAGCAGCGGGCCGGTGATCCTGCTACGCGCCGACATGGACGCGTTGCCGGTCGCAGAAGACACCGGGTTGTCATACGCCTCCAAGACGGATGGCGTCATGCATGCGTGTGGCCACGACGTCCACGTCACCGCGCTACTTGCCACGTGCGCAGCACTTTCCGCGGATCCGACGTCGATCACCGGCACTGTTGTCGCGGTCTTCCAGCCTGCCGAGGAGACCGGGTCCGGCGCTCGTGCGATGGTCGACGACGGAATCTTCGACCGCTTCCCGCGACCGGACCTCTGCCTGGGACAACACGTGGGCCCGACTCCGGCTGGGATGCTGGTCAGCAAACCCGACATCTTGATGGCAGCATCCGACACGATTCGAGTGGTTTTTCACGGCCGTGGTGGACATGCGTCATCGCCGTACGCGTGCATCGACCCCTTGTTGATGGCAGCATCTTTCGCGCTGCGCATTCAAAGTCTGGTCGCTCATGAAGCGGCAACCCCGACAGCACCGGTGCTCACGGTGGGAGCATTGCACGCCGGCACAGCTGCGAACATCATTGCCGACGACGCCGAACTACTACTCAGTCTGCGAACTTTCAGTGCATCGTCGCGAGAACACATGCTCGAATCTGTAGGCCGGATCGCTCGCGCAGAAGCGGACGGAGCAGGCGCCGCCGAAGCGCCGGACGTTCATGCGTACAACGGCTTTCCGGCCACGGTCAATACTCCGGACGCAACGTCCACGGTGATGACCGACCTACGCCGGGCAGGATTGGGAATGCACACCCTGCCGCAACCACTTTCAGGCAGCGAGGACTTCGGAGTCTTCGGCACTGCTGCCCAATGCCCCTCCGTATTCTGGCATTTCGGCGGGACGGCGCTTCGGAGTTTCGACGAAAGAGCTCTCGCCGCACTCGCCGAGGGACGGATTCCTCCCGGCACACCCTCGAATCACTCACCGCGCTTCGCGCCGGATCCGGCCGCGGCACTACCCGAAGGTGTCACGGCTATGACTGCGGCCGCACTGGGCGCCCTTGCGCGAAGCGCGTGATTCCTACACATACTTCTCCAGGGAGATAACGCCATGTCAGACGACCTGCATTACCTCAGCGCCACCGAAGCTATTGCACACTTTCGCACGCGAGAATTGTCTCCGGTCGAGCTGCTACAAGCAGTCGTCGACCGAACCCAGAAGTTCGAACCTCACATCAATGCCTTCACCGAAGAGATGTTCGAGGAGGCACTCATCGGCGCTCGGGAAGCTGAGAGCCGATATCTCGGCCACGGACCCGATCCGCGGCCGCTGGAGGGAATTCCGGTAGCTGCCAAGGAAAAACACGCTATTGCCGGAAAGTCTCTGACCGAAGGTTCGCTGGCGGCACGCGGAAACATCGCCCGCGAGAACGCACCGGTGATCGATCGAGTTCTGGCAGCAGGCGGCTTGATTCACGCACGCACCACGACGCCGGAGTTCTGTGTTGCGGCGTTCACGCACTCTCCACTGTGGGGCGTGACTCGCAATCCCTGGAACCTCGATTACAGTCCCGGCGGTTCATCCGGAGGCGCGGGCGCCGCCCTCGCTGCCGGAACTACCACTCTGGCAACAGCATCCGATATCGGCGGGTCGACGCGGGGCCCGGCAGGCTTCACCGGCACCGTCGGGCTCAAAGCGTCGTACGGCCGCATTCCCGGGGTCGCCCCGCTGTCCATGGATTCCTACCGTGGCGACGGTCCGATGGCCCGAACTGTCGACGACGCAATTCTTTTGGCCAACGTTCTGATCGGGCCGGATCCGCGTGACCATTCTTCCCTCAGGCCGGCGATCACGCTGCCACACGAGTACCCGTCGGTCGAGGGAATGCGCATTGCCCTGTGCCTGCGGCTCGGTGACTTCCCCATCGAGCCTGACATCGAGGCGAACACCCGGGCTCTCGCACAGTCGTTGGTCGATGCCGGCGCGATCGTCGAGGAGATCGAGTTGCCGTGGACTCGTGATTCGATGGCAGCAGCGGTGAAAGTCCATTTCGGAACGATCATGGGTGCATCCGTCGCGGAAGTTGCTCGCGTCCACGGTGATCTTCTTGCCGACTACACGCTCGACAACGTCGCGATCACGTCGAAGGGCGCTGCGGAAATGTCATTTCTGGACGGCCTTCGCAAAGAAACCCAGATGCAACGAGAGCTCGCCGAGGCGATGGCTCCATTCGATGCGCTGATCTGCCCGACTTCGGGCACCATCGCCTTCCCGGCAGGCGAGTCTTTGCTCGACGGCCTCACGGTTGCGGGCCAGCACGTGAACACCACCGCCGAAGCACTTCTCACGTTGCCGTTCAACGTCGCCAATCGGTGCCCCGTACTAGCGGTGCCCAGTGGACACGCACACAACGGCGTTCCCACGGGCGTCCAGATCGTCGGCCATACGTACGACGAACCGACCGTGTTCCGGATCGGCAAAGCACTGGAGAAGATCCGCCCGTGGGCATACACCGACCAGCATCAACCGAGGCTGGACGTGGTGGCGCCGGCTTCCTCTTGATTGCTGAGGAGATCAGAGCTTGGCTCTGATCTCCTCAGCAATCGGCTGGAACTGCTCGAGGAACGTCAGGGCCCAACCGAACGACGCGACGCCCTCGTAGTCGAACGAGTACACCTGATCGTTCTTGACGGCGCGCAGACGCTGGAAGATGGTGTCGTTCGCCAACTTCTCGTTGATGGGGCCCTTGCCACTGTTGGTGATGATGACGTCGGCTTCGTCGAGTAGCTCCAACTGCTCCTTCGGGAACCACTCGTTGCTACCGGCAGGAATTGCGAGTGAGCGGTCGTTGAACTGGAACCCGGCCTCGCTGATGACCGTCGTCTGATACTTGGTCGGCGAGTACAGCGAGAAACCACTCTCCTCGAAGTACGTGGTGTAGACGACCTTCACCTTGCTCAACACGTCAGCATTGTCGCTGCGGAACTTCGCGATCCGCGCCTCGTACCGGTCTGCCAACTCTTGAACCTTCGCACTCTGGTTGAGTGCGTCCGCGACCCCGAGGGCGCGCTCCTTCCACGCGTACTGGCCGTCTTCGGCAAAAACTGCGGTCGGTGCAATCGACCGGATCTGCTCGTAAAGATCCGGGTTGTTCTCCGAAAGGAGGTTGGTCATCACGATCAAGTCGGGAGACAAAGCCGCTATCGCCTCGGCGTTGGGCTCGTACCAGCGTCCCACCTTCGGAAGAGACCGCAGGGCAGACGCATACGGTTCCGGGACACCGTCGGCGTTCTCGTAGTCCACCGGCAATCCGACGGGCGTGAATCCGGCGTCGAACATCGCGGGGCCCGTGTAGTAATCGGCGCTGACCACTCGCTGCGGGTTGGTGGGAACCTCCACCTGCCCCAGGGCCGTGTTGATGGTGCGCATCGAGCCCTCGGCCGATTCACTGGAACTGGTTCCACAGGCCGTGAGCAATCCGATCCCCGCCAAGGCACCGGCCCCGAGGAAACCGCGTCGGGTAAGTGCTGCGGTGATGCGAGCGAACTCGGCATCGGTATCAGCGGTAGGCAAGAGAAGTGATGTCATGGGTTTCCTGACGGTATCCGAATTAGGGCTACCTAAAATTACTCTCACCTGCACTGTTACGGTGAAGCGTCATGGCCAACCACTGTTTCGATCGAGCCATCGATACGCGCACCCCCTCGGTCGACGGCCGGAAGCCGGTACGTTCTTGGTTCGTGACGCCTTCGCGACAGGACTTCCCCGGCATCATGTTGTGGGGAGCGCCGACCCTGGAACCGTCGACGTGGAACGAGCCGGTGTCCACCCCGAACCGGATCGTCGCGGAGCCGTGGTCCGTCAGCACCATCCGGTTCAAGAGCACGGCAACGGGCGTCTGGGATTTCCATACCCACCGCGAACATGAACTGCTGTGGTCGGCAGGTGGGACCGTCACCCTCGAAGCGTCCGAACACCTCTGGATGGTTCCGCCGATGCTCGGCATCTGGATTCCTGCCGGCACTGCGCACCGTGTCCGCTCCGACGACGGCGCCGTCATCTTCGCGACGTACCTGACGCCGGATCGAATCGACACCGATTGGGACTCGATAGTCGGCATACCCATGACCGGTGCACTTCGGGAGGTGTTGTTACACAACGAGAACAACGCCATGCCCGACCTGAAGCGACTACGGCTACAGCAGGTGGCAATCGACCTCATCCATCCCGTTCAGGCCGCGAGTCTCGACATTCCGTTGCCGAGAACGCCTGACCTTCTTTCGATTGCCCAGCAGATCATCGCCGATCCGGCGGACGACCGCACCACTTCCGACTGGGCTCGCACCATCGGCGTGAGTGGCCGGACCTTGATGCGCCGCTTCCAGGCCGACACCGGCACGACGCTCACTCAATGGCGAATTCTGGTGCGCGTCCGCGTTGCATTGATCGAGATTGCCGCAGGCAAACCTGTCGTCGCCGTGGCCCGCGGCCTCGGGTATGCCAACCCTGGAACGTTCATCGACCTGTTCAGGCAGGTCATCGGCCACACCCCCGCCGCGTACTTCCGCTCGTTCTCACCTGTCATGAAACCGCATCAGAATGGCACCAAACCCGCACGGGTGACACGTTAGCGTTGTTAGGCAAGGCAAACCATGTTGCCCGAACACGTTGGAGAACACCACAGATGCACCACCGCCGCCGTTTTGCCAGGTCTATCGCGCTCGCGGTCGGCGCGATCCTGATCGGCACGCTCGCCTCGTGCAGCTCGTCCGACGACCAGCCCTCGCCTTCGGCCGAGACCATCGACTACAGCTTCGCGGGGTACTCCGCCCAGATACCTGCCGACCCGCAGCGAGTGGTTGTCATCGACTCCCGGACGTCCCTCGAGTTCGCACTTCTCGCCGATTACCCGATCGTCGCCCTCGATTACGACAAGTCGAGCCATCTCGCATCCAAGGTCCCGGCCGATGCGGGGCATCTGGGCGGCAATCTCAGTAAGGAGGACGTGCTGAGCTACAACCCGGACCTGATCCTCATCTCCGTCGGCTGGTACGAGAGCTACAAGTCACAGAACCTCACTTTCGAGGACATCGCACCGGTTCTGGTGATCCAGGACGGCAGCTCGCCCGACAAGGAGACCGAATCACTCGGCGGGCCTCTGGGATTCATGGGCGAGCAACTGGCACTACTGGGCAAGACCGCCGCCGCCTCGGCAGCACAGGCGCGGTACGAAGCCGCTCTCGCCACTGCCCGCGACGACGTCGGTTCCGTCGCGCAGACCAAGACGATCGCCTTCGTATCGCTGATCGAGGACAAGTTCTTCGTGTTCAACACCCCGAACAACCTGACCGTCGACGTAGCGTCGTCACTCGGTTACACGATCTTGTCCAACGACGCGATCACCGCCGCCCAGTCGGCCGCGATCGGCGGCTACAGCGCCGAATTCGGTTGGGAGAATGCGGATGTGCTCGCCGACGCCGATGTCGTCGTCGCCCAGAATCTCGACTCCTGGCCGGGCAACCCGGCGTGGGATCGTGTTCCAGCCGTGGTCGCCGGCAATGTTGCACCGCTCGACTACGACGACAAGGTGGGATTCGCACTCACCTACACAGACTTCCTGAACAAGTTGGCGGACACCACTCGCAACCTGCAGTGACGCTAACTGGTCATACCACTTGACCTCTCACCAGTTGGCGTTTACGGTCGGTACATGTTCCAACCCGTTGCACGTACCTCCGCTTCCGGCGCAGTGTTCGACCAGATTTCAGTGAAAGTACTGGCCGGAGAGTTGGCCGCGGGTGAGGCGCTACCCAGCGAGCGCAAGCTCGCCGAGGCATTCGGTGTCTCGCGGCCCGCAGTCCGCGAGGCAATTCAGAAGCTCGCCCAGGCCGGGCTCGTCGAGGTCCGCCAGGGCGAGTCCACGTCCGTGCGAGATTTTCGACGCCAGGCCGGACCCGAGCTTCTCCCCCAGTTGTTGGTTCGAGACGGCGTCCCCGACCTGACCGTGGTGCGCAGCGTCCTGGAAACTCGCGAGTTGATGGGACCGCAGATCGCGGTGCTGGCCGCCCGTCGCATCTCCGCGGAATCTGCCCGAGAACTCGACACGGCCGTGGATCAACTAGGCGCCACCGAAGATCCGGTAGAGCTGCAAGACCACGCTCTGGCGTTCTGGGACGTCGTCGTCGACAGCGCGGATTCCATTGCCTTCCGTTTGATCTTCAACAGCCTACGCGCTGCATACGAACCGGCCATGACCGCACTTGCCTCCGTCATGGTCGCCGAAGTCGGCCAGACCGACCTGTATCGAAAACTGGCCTCCGCCATCACTTCACACGACGAGCCAACTGCCGAGGCGTCAGCCGCACAGCTCCTTCACACCGGCACGACGGCAATCGGCGATGCTCTCACCTTCCTGGAAGGACTGAAACCATGAGCAAGCCTCTCACTCTGACCGATGCAGCACGAACGTTCCGCAAGTCACCGACGCCGTGGATGATCGGCACCATGTTGGTGGTCGCCGCGGCAGCGCGCTTCACGCTGGGCAACTGGCAGATCACCGACGCCCTTGTTCCGCTCGTGATGCTTGCCGCATTTCCCTTCGTGGAGTGGATTATTCACGTCTTCGTTCTCCATTGGAAGCCGCGGACCATTGCCGGCGTCACCCTCGATTCACGCCTGGCGCGCAGCCATCGGGAGCACCATTTCGCCCCGCGAACCATCTCACTCATCTTCATTCCGTGGCAGACGCTCCTGATCGTGATTCCCGTCCTGACTGCCGTCGCACTCCTGGCGTTTCCCCGTGTCGAACTCGGTCTGACCTTCCTGACCTGTATTTCCGTACTCGGCCTCGGCTACGAGTGGACTCATTTCCTCATCCACAGTGACTACAAGCCGAAAACTGCTCTCTACCGGTCGGTTTGGCGCAACCATCGCAACCACCACTTCAAGAACGAGCACTACTGGTTCACCGTCACCACCGCGGGAACGGCCGATCGCGTACTGGGCACGTACCCCGATCCAAAATCCGTCGAGACGTCCCCGACAGCCAAGAATCTGCACGGCACCGCGTCGAAGCTGTGAAGAAACGCCGATTCCTGGCCCCTAGCTGGCAATGAACTTGAACTTGACTGTGTATCAGTGATTTTCGTTGAAACCCACCCGAACCGTGCTTAGTGTCGATGGAGTCAGAAGTTCGAAAAACGCTGTAACCGAAGGACACAACACATGTTCAACGATGTATTCAACAACGTCATCCACCCGATGGTCACGAACTTCCAGCAGTTGGGTCCCCAGCAGTTCATTCCTCAGCAGTTCATCCCTCAGGGCCTGTTCCAGCAGGCACCGCAGGCAGCAGAGCAGGCTGTGACGATCTTCGGTAGCTGATACCGCAATCCACAGATAGCGCCACTCAGGGGTCGTCCGTCCAATATGCTGGACGGACGACCTGAGTGCCTCCGCCTGACAAGGATCCCCATGAGCCCCAACACCCCCGTCCACGCATTCACCGATGACGCCCTGGGCGATCTCGACGCCACCGGCGCCGCCGCCCGGATCGAATCAGGCGAGGTAACCGCACGGGAAGTCATGGAGGCGTCGATCGCGCGCGCCGAGGCAGTGCAGGGGCAATTGAACGGTCTGGCCTGCACAGATTTCGATCGCGCCCTCGCCAGGAGCAACCGGCCGGCCACGGGTATCTTCGCCGGCGTCCCCACCGCGATCAAGGACAACACCGACAGCGCCGGCCTTCCCACCCAGCAGGGCAGCACCGCCTTCACAGCAGTCCCCGCCAAGGCTGACAGCGATTTCGCGAAGCAGTTCCTCTCCACCGGGGCCATTTCGATCGGCAAGACCCGACTGCCCGAGTTCGGATTCAGTGCGTCCACCGAGTACATGACGGAAGAACCCGTGCACAACCCGTGGAACCCGGCCTACTCGTCGGGCGCTTCCTCGGGTGGCGCTGCCGCACTGGTTGCTGCCGGAGTCCTCCCGATCGCGCACGCCAACGACGGTGGTGGATCGATTCGCATTCCCGCCGCTGCCTGCGGACTGGTCGGACTCAAACCCACTCGCGGCCGTACCATCGCCGATCCGGCCGACAAGTCGATGCCGATCCGGCTGATCTCTCAGGGCGCCGTCACCCGCACGGTTCGCGACACCGCACGATGGATGTCAGCGGCCGAAAGTTACTACCGCAATCCACGACTCGCACCGGTTCGCCTGATCGAAGGACCCAGCTCAACCCGCCTGCGCGTCGGCGTGATCACCGATTCCGTGACGGTCACCAAGACCGACGACGAGACACGCAAGTCCGTCGAAGCTACGGCTGAACTCCTTGCAAGCCTTGGCCATCACGTCGAGGACGCGGCATTGCCAGTCGGACCGGAATTCATCGACGACTTCAGCATCTACTGGGGATTTTTGTCGTTTGCCATCTCCACCGGTGGCAAACAGATGCTCGGGCCCGACTTCGACAAGTCAGGCACCGACAATCTCACCAAGGGCCTCTACACGCTGTACCGGAAGAACCTGGTGAAGACGCCGCGCGTGCTCTACCGCCTGCGACGGCTCCAGCAGCAGTACAGCGCCATGTTCTTGAAGTACGACGTCGTGCTCTCGCCGGCTCTGGGGCACACCACCCCCGAGCTCGGATACCTCTCTCCCGCTCAGCCTTTCGAGGAGCTCTTCGACAAGTTGATCGCGTACACGTCGTTCACGCCGCTGAACAACATCTCCGGTGGTCCCGCGATTTCGCTACCGATGCACCAGACCAGCAACGGTTTGCCGTTGGCTTCGCATTTCTCCGCCGATCTCGGCGACGAGCGCACACTCCTCGAATTGGCCTTCGAATTGGAAGAGGCTCAGCCCTGGAGAAGAATCCAGGACTGAGCCTCACCCGTAGATACCCTCAGTCTCGCGGCAATCCGAGCATGCGCTCACCGATCACGTTGAGCTGCACCTCGGTTGTGCCGCCGTAAATGGTGGTGGCACGGCCCGAAATGAGCTGCTCCATCGCCTTGTCGCTTGGCTGACCTGGGATGCTGACCGCTCCGGCAGCACCCAGTTCGGCGACGACGAACTCGGCGATCGACTGGCTGATCTTCATCGCCAACAGCTTGCCGACGCTCGACGTCGTACTCACGTCGATTCCCGAAAGTTGCTTGAGCACAACGCGGGAGCCGATGAGGTCGATCGCCTGACTCTCGGCCACCAGCTCGCCGACGCGGTAGCGCCCGATCGGGCTCAGGTCTGCTGACTTCGCGAACTTCAGTAGATCGGAGTCCGAGGCGTACGCCTCCATCTTCTGGCTCAGGGCGACGCGCTCGCCGGCCAGCGTCGTACGTGCGACGTTCCAGCCGTCGTTGACCTCGCCGACCACGTTCTCGTCGGGGATGAACACGTCGTCGAGGAACACCTCGTTGAACAACGCCGAACCCGTCATCTCACGCAGCGGGCGGACGGTGATGCCCGGTGTCGACATATCGAGCACGAAGTAGGTGATGCCCTGATGCTTCGGCTTGGTGGCGTCCGTACGGGCGATCAGCATTGCCCAGTCGGAGAACTGAGCAACCGTGGTCCAGATCTTCTGACCGGTGATCTTCCAACCGCCGTCGACCTTTTCGGCCTTCGTGGACAGTGACGCGAGGTCGGAACCAGCACCGGGCTCACTGAAGAGCTGGCACCACACCAGCTCACCCTGCAGGGTCGGTATTGCCAATTCCTGCTTCTGCTTGTCCGAACCATGCGCTACGACGGCCTGCACGGCCCAGGTGCCCATCAGGAGCTGTGGCATCGAGATACCCGCAGCCTTGATCTCCTGGGAGATGACGATCTGCTCGAGCGGAGCGGCGCTGCGCCCGTACGGCTTCGGCAGGTGAGGCTGAACCCAGCCGCCGTCGCCGAGCGCGATCAGCTGGTCGTCCTCGTCGAGCTCGACCAACTTGGCAAGCTCGGCCGCAATGTCGCCGCGGATCTCCTCTGCCTCGGGCGGCAGTTCGAGAACCGAAGCCCGGCTGACACCGTCAAGTGCCTGCTGCGCAACACGGTTGGCACGATCCTCGCGGGTGCCGAGAATGCCGCGGATCGAGAGCGCGCGGCGGTAGTACAGGTGGGCGTCGTGCTCCCACGTGAATCCGATGCCGCCGTGGACCTGCACACAATCCTGCGCTACCTGCACTGCGGCGTCCGGCACGATGACTGCGGCGATATCGGCGGCAAAATCTGCCGTGTCGTCGCCCTTGTCCAATGCGCTTGCCGCATCCCACACAACGGCGCGTGCCTGCTCGAGCGCAATGCCCATCTGCGCACACTTGTGCTTGACGCCCTGGAACTGACCGATCGGTCGCCCGAACTGCACGCGTGTCTTGGCGTACTCCGACGCAGTGGAAACACACCAGGACATGACGCCGACGTCTTCGGCACCGAGAACGACTGCGGCAATGGACCGTACCCGCGCCTCGGTGAGACCGTCGAGTATCCGTTCGGCGCTGATCTGAACATTGTCAGCTTCGATCCGCGCACTGCCGCGCAGCACGTCGATGCTGTCCTGCACGGTGATCGCGACTGCGCTGCTCTCGAGCACCGCGTAGCGGACACCCTCGGGCAACTGGATCGGGACCAGCAGCACGTCGGCGTGTTCACCACCGAGCACACCGTCGAGTGCGCCCGTGATCTTGTATCCGCCGTCCGACGACTCGGCCGTCAACGGTGCACCCAAGGCGACTGCTGCCGTACGACTTCCGTCGATCAGGCCCGGCAGAAACTCGGGTCCCGCCTTGGAATCGGCGGCACCGAGAACGGCGCTTGCCAATACCGTCGGAACAAACGGGCCGGGAGAGACAGTGCGGCCCAATGCTTCCAGTGCCACCGCCAAGGTCAGCAGACCGGCGCCGTGACCACCCTGTTCTTCCGGAACCGCGAGCCCGAGAAGGTCTTGCCCGACCAGGGCCGTCCAAAACTCGGGGAACTTGTCCTCGGTCCTCGACTCCACCGCCGCGCGCACCTGCTCGGTAGTGATGGTGCGCTCGGCGAATGACCGCACCGAATCTGCGAGTGCGGTGTGCTCCTCACTCAGCCCGAGGCCGAGTTCGTATGCGTTGCGTGCCATGCGCTTACAGACGTTCTGCGAGGTCGGCGGTGGTCCAGGGACCCTCGCTCTCGATGGTGTTCACACCGTGCCAGCCGGCGAGTTCCGTGATGGCCCCACCCTGAACGGCATACACCTTGCCGGTCAGCTTGCAATCCGCTGCCGCTAGATAGGCCACCAGCGGGGAGATGTTGGACGGCGCAAACGCGTCGAACTCACCCTCGGGGACCTCGGCGGCGAACAACGCGCCCATACCGGGTGTCGCCAGCGTCAGCCGAGTACGCGCGATCGGCGCAATAGCGTTGACACGCACGCCGTATCGATCGAGCTCGTCAGCGGCCACCAGAGTCAGGGCTGCGATGCCCGCCTTGGCGGCGCCGTAGTTGCCCTGGCCCGCGTTGGGCATGAAGGTACCCGAAGCCGAAGCGGTGTTGATGACCGAAGCGTTGACGGTCTCGCCTGCCTTGCTCTGGTCCTTCCAGTACGCGGCAGCGTGGTGCAGCGTCGCCGCGTGACCCTTGAGGTGCACGGCAATGACTGCATCCCACTGGCTCTCGTCCATGCCGGCAATGAAGGCGTCACGGAGAATGCCCGCGTTGTTGACCAGTACGTCGAGTCGGCCGAACTCGCTGACGGCCTGCTTGACGAGGCCCTCGGCCCCGTCCCAGGTGGCGATGTTGTCGGTGTTGGCAACAGCCTTTCCGCCTGCGGCGACGATCTCGTCGACTACCTGCTGCGCCGGGCCGGCATCTGCGCCCGATCCGTCGTTTGCGCCGCCGAGATCGTTGACCACGACGCTCGCACCCTCACGAGCGAAGAGCAGCGCATGCTCACGGCCGATGCCGCGTCCTGCTCCGGTGATGATCGCTACGCGACCGTCGAGACTTCCCATCAGTTCAGATTCCCATCAGTTCAGTTGTCGGACATGAAGACTCATTTGTCGGCGATGACCGCGAGGCCGTCCTTGATGACGAGGTCGCCGACCGCGCTGGTTTCGTACGAGTACGACGTGGCTCCGTCTGCCGAACCCGACTTGTAGAACACCGTCTCGATGTCCTGTGTCGGGAGTACGGGTTTCGCGAATCGCACTGCGAGACGGCGCAACCGCTCGGTCTCGCCGCCTGCCAGTTCGGTCAGGGCTCCCCACGACGTGAACGCCATCGTGCACAGTCCGTGGTTGATGATTCCGGGGAGACCGGACATCCGAGCGATCTCCTCGTCGAGGTGAATCGGCATCGGATCGCCGGAAGCCGGTGAGTACCGGAATGTCTGGTCCTCGTCGATGTGCTGGTTCACCACCGCTGCGGGACTACCAGCGCGAAGAGCGTCGTCGAATCGGTGTTCGGGAGCCTTCTCGCCAAGTCCGGGGCCCGCGTCGACCTTGCGGAAGAAGGCCGTCATCCACTGCTCGTTGACCAATTCACCCTTGTCGGTTTTGGTTTCGACGTAGATGATGACGGTGGATCCGTTGTCTCGGCCCTCGAATCCGATGGGCTTGGCACGAGCGACAAGGTGGTCACCGGGGTAGATCGGACGGTGGAACAGGAAGTCCTGCTCACCGTGAACGAGCTTCATCAGCAGTTCGACCGGCGCCACCGACAGCGCAGCGGGTGCCATCGACATGAAGACGGGTACCACCGCGAAGACCGGTGGAGCGATCTCGCCCTTCAGGTGTCGCTCGATGGGATCGTTGGTGGCAGCGGCATATTCGGCGATGCGCTCGGCTGTCACCTCGAAGTGCTCCGGATCGGTCCATACGTCCAGCCCGGACGTATCGAATTCGACCGCGTTGGTCTTCGGTGTCGTCATCGAGCCGTTACCCGACCAGCTCGGCGAACTTGGCCAGCGAGGCCTCGAGATCAGCCTTGGCGTTCTTGGCTACTGCCTTGCCGATCGGCCCGACGATCATGGTGCCCTTGAAGCTGGCGTCGACGGTTGCCTTCGAACCGGCACCGTCGGCCTCGACCGAGAGAACGAATTCGACGGTGACGCCGGCCATTCCGGTACCGGCAATCTTGACCATCTTCGGAACCTCGACCTCTTCGACGGTCCACTCGATCTTGTTTGCCATACCCATCACGGAGACGACCTCGGTGAACTTGGCGCCCAACGCAACCTGGGTGGGGAGTTCACTCTTCCAGCCCTGGTGAATGGTGAGCCACTCTTCCCAGCGAGACAGGTCGGAGAGCGCATCCCAGGTCTTCTCGGGGGATGCGGGCAGTACAGCGGAGACGGAAACGGAAGCCATGATGAAACTCCTAGTGGGTAGCTGGCGGGTTGTGGGTGTGATTCAGCGTGCGTAGGGCTTGTATGCGGTCACGACAACTGCGCCGCCGAGTCCGATGTTGTGCTGGAGCGCGACCTTCGCGCCGTCGACCTGACGCTTGTCGGCGGTTCCGCGGAGCTGCCAGGTGAGTTCGGCGCACTGGGCAAGGCCGGTTGCGCCGAGGGGGTGACCCTTGGAGATGAGGCCGCCGGACGGGTTGACCACCCAGCGTCCGCCGTAGGTGGTGTCGTCGGCGTCGACGAGCTTGCCGCCGTCACCTTCGGCGCACAGTCCGAGTGCCTCGTACGTCAGCAACTCGTTGGTGGAGAAGCAGTCGTGGAGTTCGATGACGTCGACGTCATCGGCGGTGATCCCGGCCTGCGCGTATACCTTCTCAGCGGCCTTACGAGTCATGTCGGCGCCGACGAGGCTGATGGCGCTCTTGTCCTCGAAGGTGCTGTTCATGTCGGTGACCATGGCCTGTCCGACGATCTCGATCGCCTGAGCAGCGAGCCCGTGCTTCTCGACGAATGCTTCGCTGGCGATGATCGCCGCGCCGGATCCGTCCGAGGTAGGCGAGCACTGGAGCTTGGTGAGCGGCCCGTGGATCTGGCGTGCTTCGAGGATCTGCTCGAGGGTGTACTCGTCCTGGAACTGCGCGTACGGGTTGTTCAGTGAGTGCTTGTGGTTCTTGACGGCGATCTTCGCGAACTGCTCTGCAGTGGTTCCGAAGCGTTCCATGTGCTCGACGCCGGCCGCGCCGAACATGTACGGAGCGGGCGGCATCGCGAACTCCTGCAGCTCGGCGAGAGCGAGGAGGTGCCGCATGAGTGGCTGTTCACGGTCGTCGTAGGTGGATCCGAGGGACCCGGACTGCATCTTCTCGAAGCCCAGCGCCAGTGCGCAGTCGGCCTGACCACTCTTGACTGCCTGCGTGGCGAGGTAGAGCGCGGTCGATCCCGTCGAACAGTTGTTGTTGACGTTGACGATGGGGATGCCCGTCAGACCCAGCTCGTAGACAGCCCGCTGACCTGCGGTGGACTCGCCGTAGACGTAGCCGACGTATGCCTGCTCGACCTCGGTGTAGTCGATACCCGCGTCTTCGAGCGCCTTGGTACCCGACTCGCGTGCCATGTCGGGGTAGTCCCACTCGCGGGCTCCCGGCTTCTCGAACTTCGTCATGCCGACGCCGACGACAAAAACCCTGTTACTCATTGCCACTCCTGAAGAGAACGGTATCTGTGTGTGACACGCTGTCCCACCAAAGTATGTGAGACATCTTGTCCAGTCAATGGCGGGGTGAGTATCGTTCGATTTATGACAAAAACAGCCGAGTCGGCGCAGCCCGACGGGCGCAGCACTCGCTGGAACGATCACAAGGAGCAGCGCAAAGCGCGGATCCTCGACGCAGCACTCGATGCAGTCAACGAAGGTGGCGCCGACGTCGGCGTCCAGCAGATCGCCGAGCGCGCCGACGTCCCACGTTCCGTTGTCTACCGGATCTTCAAGGATCGAGCCGACCTCGACGAGCAGCTGCGAGTTCGCATCCTCGAGATGATGATGACCGACCTGACACCCACCCTCACGCCACAGGGCACGGTCGGCGAGGCCATCTCACGGGCAGTCGAGACCTACCTCCAGTGGATTGTGAAATACCCACGACTGCACCACTTTTTAGGCAAGGGCTCGCCGAGCACGCGGGCCACCGGTTCGAAAGTGGTGACCGGAACCAAGACGGCCATCGCCGTGCAATTGGGGAACCTGTTGGGTGCAATCCTCGCCAGCCGCGGCAAATCGTCGAAGATGGCGGAGCCCTTGGCTTTCGGCGTCATCGGATTGGTCGACGTCAGCGTCAACCGTTGGCTCAGCCAGCCGGGTTCCGATGTGACCAGTGCGGAATTGGCCGAGTTCCTCGGGCGCTCCATCTGGCAGGTTCTGGACGGTAATCTTCGGAGCATCGGCGTCGACATAACTCTGTCGACTCCGATCGCCGACCTGTGACAGTTACCGAACTACCCTGGGCACTCGACGGACGTGGACTTCAACTGATCCGGGTTCCACCACTCGCCCTCCACGCACTGGGTGAAGACAACGCTACTCTCGCAATGGAACTCGAACCCAACCTCCTGACCCCGTATCTCCTCGGCGAAGAATGCCAGGGCTTGTGGCGCTACCGGAGCACGCAGATAACCGGGAACCCACTCGACAGCGCGTGGATCACCCGCATCGCCGTCGATGCCCGCACCTCGACGCCGGTGGGGTTGGCCGGATTCCATGGTCGCCCCGATGCGCGCGGGATGGTGGAGATCGGATATCGCATCGATCCGGCATTCCGGCGACTGGGCTACGCACGAACTGCCCTCGAGATACTTCTCGACGTCGCGAGTCGCCAATCCGAAGTGCACATCGTTCGAGCGACCATCAGCCCGGACAACATCGCATCGCGAAATCTGATCAGCCAGTACGGTTTCAACGAAGTCGGTGAGCAGTGGGACGAAGAAGACGGTCTGGAGACCATCTTCGAAATCAGCGCTTCTCGATCGGCTTCGGCCGCCAGCGGTTGATCACACCGAAGACCGACAAGGCAAGAATGTCGGGAGTCAACCGCACAGCGACGTCACGCACTGCCGCCAACGGGCGACTCGCCGGCATCACCACGGTCGACATGTGTCGCGAAATCCATTGAACAGCTTGAACTCTGCGCCGCCGAGCTTTCGTGTAGCCTGCAAGGTCGTGCCCATAAGCGGCGAGAGTAACGGCGTCCTCGATGGCCAAAGCCGCACCTAGCCCGAGGTGTGGGCGCATGGCATGAGCGGCGTCGCCGATCAACGCAACTTTGCCGCGTGTCAACAACTTCGGGGTCCGAATCTCGAGCAACTCGTTCACGATGATGCGAGCTGGGTCAGCGTTCGCGACCAGTTGCGACACCGGTGCGGGCCAGTCAGCAAAATGCTCGAGGCTCTCGACACCGCGTCGCGCACCCGCGAAGGCAGAGGTGCGGTTGCCCGCCAACGGAAGAATCCCGAACTCCCCTCGAATCCCCCACACCTGTCCGACAAAATCCGGCGGTGGACCATCGATGATCCAGCGCCAAGCGGACACGCCGGTCCGTTCCACGGTTCCCTCGCCGGGCCAGATCTGCTGTCGCACAACACTGTGCACACCGTCCGCGGCAACGACAAGGTCGTATCGAGCGACGTCAGATCGATCGGTATCACCGTCGGTGATTATCTCGCCGCGGCCATGATCTCCGCAGCCCACGCCCGTCACCCTGGTTCCGGTGCGTAGGCACTCGGCGGGGATTGCGCGAACCAATACCTCGATCAGATCGGCACGGTGGATTGTCACCAGATCGCGCCCGCCGGCGAGATCACCAATTCTGCGCGTCACCAGATTTTGGCCGCGCAGATTCCTGATCGCGCCCGAACTGTACGGAAGCGACTTCGCCCTGATCTGGGGGCCTACACCGATTTCGTCCAACGCTGCCAGAGCGTTGGGAAACAACACGACGGCGGCGCCTACCTCCGTGAACTCGGATGCACGCTCGTACACGGTGACATCCCAGCCTGCTTTGCGGAGCGCGATGGCAGCCGTCAGCCCGCCAATTCCCCCGCCGACGATTCCCGCGCATTGTCCTTCCGGCACAGGTCAGATCCTCTCCGGAACCGTGACAGCCGTCAACCCGCTGGTTTTGTCGGTCCAGTGAATGGCACGGTCCTCCAGCATCACTGGTGTCCACAACCTGTAGGTCTTCACCTGATGGTGATGACGACACAGGCATTGGAGGTTGCTCACAATGGTCCACCCTCCACGTCTCGGATCGGAAGGATCGAACTCGGTGATGTGGTCGAGTTGGCACCTGTTCGCGGGCACCGAACAACCAGGGAACCGGCAGTGACCGTCGACGGCCCGCACCAATGCGGCCAGAGCCGCTCCCGGAGCATAGGTCAGCGCGCCGGGAGGTGGATCGGGCTGGGCGCCATGCCCATCCGATCTTCGAACTATGTCCGGGGCTCGCGCGACCAACCGTTGCATCGCCCGAATCCGATCTCCGCAGCCTTTCGGTTCGCGACTCAGGCGATCACGTCGGGTGACAAGCGGCAGGACAGTCGGAGCATGTTGCCGACGCGGTCGATTCCCGGCGGCCTGAGAGCGGAAGTCGACAAACAGTGCCTGCCAAGTGGAATCGGCGGCAAGCTCGCGAGCAAAGTCGGGATCGATTGGCCCGTACCCGTCGATGCTCGCGGGATCTGACGTCAACCCGAGGAGCGTCGCCAGATCGCACACGATGTGCAGCAACGGCTTCCGACGTGAGGGCGCAGTTGATCGACTTGCTGGGGATACTGCCTCGCACGTTTCGCTGCCACACTGGCAAGTCAGCCCGTTCTCACCGTGCAGGAGAGCAACCAGCGCGTCGGCCCGGCGCGTCGAGGCATTTCGTGGATCGTGGTTGCAGACGCTTCCGGCGGCCTCGTTGATCAGGCCAAGCGCTTCGACAGCCTCGTTCGCGCTGAGTGTTGCCTGCAACTGGGCGAGTCCGTGACGGTCTGCACGCGTGCGAACATCGCGGTGTTCCAGCATTTTCCGGCGACGTTCGGCGGCAGCGTCCGGATCGTAGGCAAAGAGCTGACGTTCAATGTCGCGCTCCAGTTGCCCGGGCGGAAGACGGTGCGCGGAGGCAAGTACTCGGCGCTCGAGTGCTGCGATCGCCTCGGGGGCGGCCCCGGTGAGTCCGTCGACAATCTTGCGCACACGCGCATAGTCCAGCTCGCCGGCAGCAAATGCAGCCTTGGTGAGCGGAAGGAACTCGCGCAAGGCGTCACCGATCTCGATGTGAACTTCGGCTGTGCGCCGCGAACACGTGAGCATGACCGCGATCTCGTTGCACGCGATCCGCCACGCCTTGTCGACATCACCGGACACGTCGAGTTCCGCATTGAATCTCGACTCCGACAACATCGATGCACCGAGCACCTTCTGTGCGGCCAGCATGTTCTCGCTCTGCGCCGTTGCAAAGAGTATGTCCGGCAGCACGAGTGGATCGACGACAGGACGGCCGTCATCTACGACTGCGCCCACACCGCCCGTCGATCCATTATCGAACATACATTCGAGACTAGACCTGCCCACCGACAAGAAAGCTAGAGTGCCGGTTTGTATCCCTTACCCTGCATCCAGGCGAGCACATCCAGCACCCGGATCGCCGGAATGGCATCGTCCAGTCCGGCCCGAACTCGCAAGTCGAGCAATCGCACGTGTAATTCTCCGTCGTGCAAGGCCTCTCGTACCGGTTCCAGATGGGCAGCCTTCGTTCCCAACTCCCGCCCGATGACGTCGTCGTAAATCGGGTGAAGCCGCGGACGCTTACGTGCGATCAGTTTGGACGCCATGGTTCGCCCGACACCGTGAATCTCTCGAAGCGCCGTCTCCAACCGCCACACCGGAGATTCCGGAGTGAAGGGATCGGGTTCGTTCGACAGGTCGCGATCGGGGCCCACGTCGGCCAGGAGTCGGTTCAGTTCGGCATTGTTCTCCCCGAGCAGGAAGAAGGCCCCTTGCGCCGGAACCTGAACCGACAGAAGCGTCACCGCAACAAGATCTTCCGCGGTAAAGATGTTCGCATCACGATCGCGGTTGCCACTGGGATCCCAGGAATCCCACAGCGCACCGGTACGGAGATAGCCCGTCTTTCGGAGCGGCCTCGTGAAGTATTCCTGCAGCACGTCGACCGCGCCGGCATCGTCCCCGTCTCGCAGCACACGCGGGAGGCGGATGGGCAACTGATCAACCATGGTCGAGCGACCTTTCCAGTACATATTTGGCGAACCCGGAGTTGTGATATTGCCGAAATGGGCCCTTGCCCTTGGCAACAAGATGCTCCGCGAGTGGACGTACCGTCGTCACGTCGACAGGCAGTAGGGCGAACTGTTCCAACGCATCCGAGTCCTCGAGACTGCAGTCGATCACGGTCCCGTCGCCGTCGGCGGACGCCAACTCGGTGCGTCTGATGGCGACCAGATCGTGCTTGGCATCGAGTTCTTCGATGCTGCAGCCGGTTCGCGACTCCAGTGCCGAACTGGATACGTACACGGACATGACGTGCTCGATCGGCTTACCGCCGACCAGATGGCACTCGACGCTCAGAATCTCCATCGGACCGATGTTGAGTGTGAACAAGCGATGGCGCTCCGCCGATCGATTTGTCGACGGCAGGCAACTGATCGTCCACTGTTCGATCTCGACGGCGGCCGGCGCATCGAACGCGTAGGAGAGAACCTCGGCAATCAGCTCGGCGAGATCTTCGAAGAGCGGGTCGCGCTGCAACCGCTCGAAATTCTCGACAGAAGCGGCGGGACGCACAGGCGCCTTGCTCACGCAGGTCCCCTCTCGTCCGGTGCTTTGCTCTCAGACCTCGCGTCCAAGGTACCCAGCCCTACGCGGGTCTCGCGCGTTCGCCCTCACATACACCCTCGCGTTATGGTTCTCGACACGCACCACCGCCTTACCGATCGCTAACTCGAGGAGCACACGAAGTGGAAATCAAGGGAACCGCAGCACTGGTCACCGGAGCGGCATCAGGCCTCGGCGCCGCAACAGCCAAGCGCCTCGCCGACGCCGGTGCTACCGTCTTCGGCCTGGATCTGCCCGCGTCGATCGAGCGCGCAGGCGACAACGTCCCCGCCGGCGTCACTCTCATCCCCACCGACGTGACCAGCGGCGAAGAGGTCGAGGCAGCGATCAACCAGATCGTCGAGTCGGGCTCCCCGCTGCGCATCGTCGTCAACTGTGCCGGTGTCGGCTGGGCGGGACGCATCCTGTCCAAGAAGGGTCCGCACGACCTCGAGCTGTTCCGCACGGTCATCACCGTCAACCTGCTCGGCACCTTCAACGTCATGCGCCTGGCCGCCGACGCCATCTCCAAGACCGAGGCCGTCGACGAGTCCGGCCAGCGTGGCGTCGTCATCAACACCGCTTCCGTTGCTGCCTTCGAAGGACAGATCGGCCAGATCGCGTACTCCGCTTCCAAGGGCGGCGTGCACGGCATGACTGTTCCGGCTGCCCGTGACCTCGCGCAGTTCGGCATCCGCGTCAACACCATCGCCCCCGGCATCATCGACACCCCGATGCTCGCAGGCGTCACCGACGAGTACCGCAAGGGCCTCGAGGCCGGCGTTCCGTTCCCGTCCCGCCTGGGCCAGCCGTCCGAGTACGCGCAGCTCGCGCAGATGATCGTCGAGCACGACTACCTCAACGGCGAGACCATCCGCATGGACGGCGCTCTCCGCATGGCGCCGCGCTAACTTCCCTGCTGTGCGCCTTTATTAACCGCCCGCGGTTAATAAAGGCGCACAGTTGTCAGAACGAATGAAAATACCCACCGCTGGATTGGGCAGTTGCGCTGAGGTACTCGGCCACTTCCGTCGCCGGCATCGGTCGGCTGACGTAGTAACCCTGAACCAATTCGCAACCGGCGGTACGCAAGAGACTCAATTGGTCGGCCGTCTCCACGCCTTCCGCCAATGACTGCATACCGAGCGCCTTCGCCACCTCGACCACCGAAGTGACAACTGCCGAATCACCCTCGCTCAGTTCGGTGATGAACGACCGGTCGATCTTGAGAATGTCCAACGGCAGTTTCTTCAAACTCTCGAAAGACGAATAGCCAGTTCCGAAGTCGTCCAGGGCAATCGCAATTCCGGTGGCACGCAGGCGATCCAGCTCGGCGACGGCAAGCTCCTCTACCGCTCCCGTCTCTGTGATTTCCAGCTGAAGCCGTTTGCTGGACAGACCGGATGCCTCCAGCGCATCGTTGACTGCTGATCCGAAGCCGGACGACATCAGTTGCACCGGAGAGACGTTTACCGTCACGTAGGTATCATCGGGCCAGGTCGTCGCTTCGGCGCAGGCCATGTGTAAAACCTGAAGCCCCAGCGGGACAATCAAACCCGTCTCTTCCGCGACATCGATGAAGATGCGCGGCGCAAGCACTCCCCGCACCGGGTGGTTCCAGCGAAGCAGTGCCTCGAATCCCTCGACGCGGCCGGTGTCCGCACGAACCTGCGGTTGGTAGTACAGCTCGAACTGCCGAGACTCGATCGCAAGCCCAAGCTCTTGCAGGGCCGATGCTCGTTCCCTGGCCCGCGCCCGCAGCGCCGGTGAGTATTTTCCGACCCGGTTCTTGCCGGCAGATTTTGCCGCATACAGCGCCAGGTCGGCGGACATGACAAGCGTGTCCGCGTCTTCGGAATCTGCCGGTGAGCTGGCATAACCGATCGATGCACGAACCTCGATGCGATTCCCCCGCACGAAAAACGGCTCACGCAGTGCACCCAGATAGCGAGCAAACACCTCGCCGCCGTCCCCTGTTCCCCGCAAGACGACGCCGAATTCGTCGCCACCGATTCGGGCACACATGGCACCGTCGACCACCCGATTGAGCCGTGCAGCAACGGAAATCAGCAATTTGTCGCCGACGGGGTGTCCTAACGTGTCGTTCACCGACTTGAAATTGTCCAGGTCGAGGATGCCGACAAGAACCTGCTCGCCGGTCCGGACAGCGCCGAGCGCGTCGGACAGCTCCGTGCCGAACGTCCGGCGATTCGGGAGCCCGGTCAGTCCGTCGGTTGCAGCGAGCCACAGAATTCGCCGCTCGTAGTTGTACTTCTCGGTGATGTCCGAGCCCACGCCTCGCCAACCCACGAACTCCATGGCCTCGGAAAGCCTGGGATGACCCGACAGAGACCACCATCGGTCGACGCCGCCGACACGAACGGGAATGACGACCTCTCGAAACGGCATGAGGCGGTCGAGGTGATCTCCGATGACGTGGACCGCGGCTCGTCCACTCTTCGTCGAACCGACGTCGAGCCGATCCAACAATCCGCGCAGCGACAGGGTTCGCAGGTCGGAGACGGAGACTCCCGAGATCTGCGACAGCCGAGCGGAGGTGTGCGACAACGTCCCGGTGGTGTCGACTTCCCACAGCCAGTCGCGTGACCCGCCCTCGAAATCGTCGAGAAGCAAACTGACCGTCTGGCGCTCGGCAGCAGCCTCGAACTCGGCAAGACAACGACTTCGGAACGACGCCCAGAGGTACACGACGCCGATAATCAGTGTCACCGAGTAAACGACCAACTGGAACGAGAGGACAGTGTATTCGGTGGTTCTCTTAGGCAGGATAACGACGAGCAATCCGATGCTGTGCACCAGAATCCACGCTACCGCTATCGACCGAACCGTCGACAATGCCACGGCGCCGGCGCCCATGACTCCGGCGAATGTCGCTATAAGCACAAGCTTTCGCGAGTTGTCCGTCACGAGCAGCATCGCTGCGGCGAGAACGACAAGCAGAAGCCCAAGCAGGATCACCTCGAGCATGAGCGCCCAGTAGTCGTACCTCGTCGTATGTTTGGGCGTGTACCGGCCCTTCAGGACGACTCGCGGTATCCAGACGCGCACCGAATTGAGGACAACCAAGAAGGTCGCAGAACCCCAGATCACCCGAAACTCGTTGTGACCGGGGGGTATGACATACGCAAGCAAAGCGCACACGCTGAGTACATTGACCATGTTGGCCAGTGGCGCGACCGTCGTCACCTGCAGTATCTGGCGTGCGAAGAGGTCGCGCCGCTCGACGTCAGACAGTTCGGCGTCGCTCGCACTCGAAGTCAGCCTGCTCAGCATGCAACACCCTCCATCGTGGAGCCGACCAGATGAAGGTAGCGCGGATGCGGGCTCGGGACACACGATGACGAGAAACTACGAATTGAAACACACTGTTAAATAGGATGTTTCAGACAATAGCGACAGAACGGATCGGCGCTACAACTCGGAAGCCAGCGGAATTTCCTTCTCCGCGCGGTCCGTCATCCACTCACGTAGGACCTTGGTGGCAATGACGTCGTCCTCGTTGTATTGCAGGATGCGTGTCCGCTGCGTCTCGTCCGGCTCACCGTCGTAGCCGACCGCCTCGCGGTACCACGCCATCGACGCTTCACCACCGGCTTCGGCGTCACGCCAGTTGAACCCGGCGACGGGGGCAATCTTCTTGAGTCCCTTGCCGTTCGGGCAGATGAACTGATCGCTCACCGCTTGATAGATGTCAACCCACTGCGGACTGTCGATGAACTCACGGATCTCGTCCTTGCTCGGAATCCCGGGCTCACCGGCAAACCTGCGCGCCGAGTCCAACAACCACTTGTCCTCGGCCGAACGCGAATAGCAGTATGCGGCAAAGGTTTTACCCGAAGCAGCGGCTGCGGCACGCTCCGCCATCAGCCAGCCCCAGAACTCCGCGAACGACCGCGCCTCGTCACGCGTCGGCAGCGGATCCCACGTCGCAAATCCTCGATACATCGAGAAGCCACCGACATTGAGCAGCGTTCCCCACAGGTAGGCGCCGTGCTCCTGATAGCTCTCCATGTCGACGTCGATCTCGATGTCCGCCCGAGTCACCGAGATCTTCTCGAACCGCCGCACCAACGGAGCATCTGCCAACCACGCCTTGGCGATCACGACTGCGTCGTCGAAATTTCCGTGCGGCCAATCCTCGAGCGGCTCACCGTCCCAGGCGGCCAGCTGATCTATCGTGTTGCAGCCGACGTCGCGCAGAAGCTCCGCTCGCGATCCGACAGCCACCAGGCTGACATCGCGGTTGCGAACCAACTCCTGCTTGCATTCGGTCCACCAAGGGCACGACTTGCACTCGCTCACCTGTGACGGAGACGTCAGCACCTCACCGCGGGCAACAGCGATACGGTCGGCGAAACGCTCGTCGTAGTCGTCGAGAATCGCACTGAGGTCGTGGACGAGGACGCAGTCTCCGTTGTATCCGATCGCGCCTGCCGTGAGCGACGGGCTCGCCAGCCCACGACGCTCGAGCATCCGATAGACCTGCGCGACGCGCATCTGATCGCGGACCTGACTGCGAACCTTGCGCTTGGGATCGACCGCGGGCTCCCATTCGAAGAGCCCCGAGGTGATCGCGCCCTGGCCGGGATCGGTCACCTTGTGATTGACGACAATGACGGGGATGTACCCGCCGCCCTCGTCGTCACGGATGAGCATTTCGCAGCGGCCCTTGCGTCCAGTGTCGCGCTCGACCGGCAAGACCGCGCCCCAGATCCGGTCCGCGCCGGCCTCACAGGCAGCAAGTGTGTCACGAGCCTGAGCCGACGCCGATTGATCGGGGTTGATCTTCACCCAACGCTCGGGAGCAGCGCCGATCACGAGTTCGGCGATCTCCGCGCGCTTCGCGATCGCGGCATCCTGGCGCTGCTTGACGCCGGTGTCGACGGGTTCCGAAGCCGATTTCCCGGGAAACAACCCGTCCAGACGCACCCGATGACGGCATCGGGTCAACGCCCCCGAATCGATGATCGGGAGCTGGGGCGCGGGGTTGTTAACGGAACACACGATGACGAAGATTATGTGCTCCCCTAGGCTGAAGCCGAAGCGCAGGTACCTGGCAACACACAAACACCTGGAAACGGGGTCCTTTTCGATGGGGTTGTTCAAGAAGCGAAAGTCTCGTGCCACCCGCAAGGCGGAGGCAAAGGCTCTCAAGCACAAGGCTGAGGTCGAGGCGAAGCTCAACGCCAAGAGCCAGCGTAAGCGCGACAAGGTCGAGACCAAGTCGCTCAAGAAGCTGGAGAAAGCCGAGATCGAGTCACAGCACAAGATCGAAAAGGCGCAGATCGCGACCCTGAAGGCGCAGGAAAAAGCCGCTGCGAATCAGGGCCTGACTGTCGCCAAGGTGCGTAAGTACCTGGGTGTGGCACGTCTGCTTGCCCCCGTTCTCCTGCCGATCGCCTACCGCGCTGCCACGGCTGTGCGCGCCCAGCTCGACACCACGCGTGCACAGAAGATGGGCATCGCCGTCGACCAGCTCGGTGACTACACCGGTCACGGCGCGAAGTTGAGCGCTCGTATCGCCGGTGCCGAGAGCTCGGTCACCGAGATCCTCAGCCGCAAGCCCGACGATGCGGAGACGCAGCGTTTTGCCGCCGCCATCCGTGAGCGCCTCGGCGATCTCAGCACGGCAGTTCGCGCTGCCGAGCAGATGCCGCAGGCTCGCCGTAAGGCAGCTCACCAGGCAATTTCTTCCGAACTCGACGGCGTCGAAGCAGATCTGCTCGCACGTCTCGGCGTGCGCTAGACCTGAGAACGCCAGTGAGAGCAGCCGAGCAGACCGCGACCCTCCGGGGGATATCTGTCGGTTCCGCTTCGGCTGCTCTCGCTGTCGCCGCGCATGGAATCGGCGGAGGCGAGCTGCCACAGTCGTCGTCGCTGACCCTGTTGCTCGCCGTCTGCGCAACCGTCGGCGCCGTGACGGCCACCCTTCCCGCCCTCTCCCGGGGGCCCGCTGCCCTGATCGTGGCGCTTGGCCTGGGTCAGCTTGCCGCCCACACCACCATGACGCTCTCCGAGCACGCTCATTCGCCCGCTCCGGGATTGGTGATGCTCGGTGCTCACGCCGGTGCCACCGTCGCCTGTGCGGTGGCGGTCCTGGCCGCCGAGCGCCTCTACCGCGTTGTCACCCACGCTCTTCACGTCGTCCTGGCGTCCCTGGCTCCCGCCGCCGTCACTTCCCGCGGCCACACCGTCTCGACCGGAATCCATCACGGACCCGTCGACGCCCTTCTTCGCGCCAGCATCTCGCGGCGCGGTCCTCCTGCCCTGGTCTGAAGATTCGTAGAACTCCCCACCCCTTCACCAGACCAAGAGGACACTTCCCGACATGAAGAACACCCTGATTTCGCGTGCGGTTGTCACGACCGTCGCTACCGGCAGCGCTGTGCTGCTGGCCGCCGGAATTGCTTCAGCACACGTCAGCGTCGTCGCACCAGGAGCTACGCAGGGCGGGTACTCCGTTCTCACGTTCCGCGTGCCCACCGAATCCGACACCGCTTCGACCACCAAGCTGACGGTGGCCCTCCCCGACCTCAAGTCGGCACGCACCGAACCGATGCCCGGTTGGACCGCCGTCGTCGAGAAGGACCCCACCTCGCTGGTCGCGAAGTCCGTGACCTGGACGGCCGACCCCGGCGTCGGAATCGCCCCCGGCCAGTTCCAGCAGTTCGTCCTTTCCGCCGGCCCGCTGCCGGAGCAGGAAGAGGTCGAGTTCAAGGCCGTCCAGACGTACAGCGACGGCAACGTCGTCAACTGGGATCAGGAAGAACTTGCCGACGGCAGCGAGCCGGACAAGCCCGCGCCGACGCTGACTCTCGCCGCATCCACCGGCGATGCTCACGGAGCGCCTGCTGCCGATAACACTGCCGAGACGTCCGCTGCTTCCGAATCTTCTTCGTCAGACAACACCGCGCGCTGGCTCGGCGGCGTCGGCCTGGTGCTCGGCGCCTTGGGCGCTGCACTCGGCCTCGGCGCACTGGTCAGGAGCAAGCGCTGATGAGTACCCGGATCAAGGTCATCACCGTCGGCATGCTCGCGATGCTGGCCACGATGCTCGGAATGGGCACGGCCAGTGCGCACTCCGCGGTTGTCGGCTCCAACCCGGAAAACGGCGCGTCCATTCAGGTTGCGCCTGACAAGGTTTCGGTCACGTTCAACGAGGCTCTGCAGGCGCAGTTCGCGGCACTGACGGTCACCGGCCCGGACGGCAACCTCTGGACCAAGAGCGATCCGTCCGTCGAAGGACCCACTGTCAGTGCAGACCTCGGCGATCTCGGGCCGACCGGCGTCTACACCATCGCGTACCGAGTCACTTCCGCCGACGGTCACCCCGTCAACGGAACTCTGACCTTCACCCTCACCGAGGCGGGGTCGGGCACTCCCGGCGCTGCCGCTGCGTCGAGTACGGGTGAGTCGGAGTCCGGCAGCATGCCGGTGTGGATCTTCATCGTCGCCGGCGTCGTCGTGTTCGGCGGTGCGCTGTTCTTCGTGCTCCGTAAGCCGAAGTCGAGCTGATCGCGTGACGGGTACGGCAAACAGGTGGTGGTTGCTGTTTGCCGTACCCACAGCGCTGCTGGGAGTCCTGATCGCCTGGGGCCTCGCGAGTCCGTCGGGACCCGAATCGTCGAGCACTGTCCGCGTTCTCGCGATCGGATGCGGCTCGTTGACGCTCGGCATCGCGACGCTTGCCTGGATGGGCCGCAGTGAACGCCGTCCGGCAACAACCCCCGCGATCATGTGGACTCAGCTCACCGCGGCGGCAGCGGTTTGGCTCGTCGCCGAGATCACGCTCCTCGTGCTCAATGCCGCAGCGGCAGACGGCGCCCCGGTCACCTCACTGACCATCGGGCACTTCGGCGCATTCGTCTCCGAGGTCAACGTCGGCCGCGTCGGTGTCGCGATCATCGCGTGCGCGTTTGCCGTGGTCTGTTACGGCATCTACGGGTTCACCAATCCCGAGACGGTGCCGGTCGCACCGGCATTGGTCGTCTCCGCGTTGGCGCTCGCTGCCCGCCCGATCACCGGGCACATGGCGCAGCAGAGCTTCGGATCGATCCTCGACGCCGTTCACGTCCTCGCTGCGGCCTTGTGGTTCGGCGTGCTGGCCGCACTCGCGCTTGCCGTACCGTCGCGTGGTGCCTGGGCGATCTGGTTGCCCAGGTACTCCGCCCTCGCCTGGCGATGTGTCCTCGCGTTGGTCGTCACCGGTATCGTCAACGCCGTCGTGCGACTCGACTCGCTCTCCGCCTCCTACGACACCGCTTACGGCCGGGTGATCCTCGCCAAGATCGTGGCGATCGCAATGCTCGTCGCACTGGGATGGTGGTGGCGCCGGACATGGGTGGTCGCAAGTGCTGCACACCGCATGAGTTCGGACGGATCCCTGCGCCGCGCCATCGGTGAAGTTGTCTTCATGGCCATCGCATTCGGGCTCGCCGCGGCCCTTGCGACAACTGCGTAAGACGTGCCTCAGCACAAGATTTCGTGACCCGCACATTTAACGTTTCACGTCGAGATTTAACCTCTACGTGAGTTTATTTTCCCAGCTTGCGGCGGTTTCCGGCCACCCTTAGCGTTGCTCGCATGACGGAGGCCCAACGCTCGTTTCTCGTCTGCGCTTCGCAGCGCAGTGGCAGTACTTTGCTGGTCGAATCCCTGCGAGCAACAGGGGTCGCGGGTGAGCCGGAAGAGTTCTTCCAGTACCTCCCCGAGACCTCGCGTTCGCCGCAACCGAGGCAGTGGTTCGAAGACGTCACGGACGAGTCCGTCTTGGGTCTGCTCGCCCCGTTCCACCCGGGTACGCCGGACACCCGCACCTCCGAGCAGTGGCGCACACAACTTCTCGAACTCGGCCGAACACCCAACGGAGTCTGGGGCGGCAAGCTGATGTGGAATCAGACACCGCTCCTGCTCGATCGCGCAGCCGGATTGCCGTGGCGCAGTGGGACAGATCTACGTTCCGCACTCCACGACACTCTCGATCACGACCTGCAGTTCATCCACGTCTATCGAGAAGATGTTGTCGCTCAGGCTGTATCGATGTGGCGAGCCGTGCAGACGCAGGTCTGGCGCGACGACGCGACCCCACCGAATCTCTCGGACGGTGCGCAGTACAACGCGCTCGGAATCGCACACCTGGTGACGATTCTCGGTGAGCAGGAACGACAGTGGAAGCGCTGGTTCGAGGAAGAGGACATCTCCCCCATCGAGATCGGGTTCCGCGATCTCACCGAAGACCCGCAGTCCGTGGTCGCAAAAACCCTCATTTCCCTCGGTCTCGACGGACAACTGGCCCCACCACCGCCGCTGCGTCGTCAGAGCGACGGACGCTCCCGCGAATGGGTGCAGCGTTATCGCATCGACGCCGAACAGAACGGATACCCCGTCACATGAGCACCGTCACCGATGTTGTCGACGAACTCCGAGTTCTCGAATCCGAAGCGGTTCACATCATTCGAGAGGTGGTGGCAGAACTCGAAAGACCGGTACTGCTCTTCTCAGCCGGCAAGGACTCGATAGTCCTGCTTCGACTCGCCGAGAAGGCGTTTCGACCCTCCCCACTCCCTTTCCCCGTCCTACACGTCGACACCGGTCACAATTTCGAGGAAGTCATCGAATTTCGCGACCGCCGAATCAAGGAGGGCGGGCACACACTACTGGTTGCTTCCGTTCAGGATTCGATCGACCAGGGTCGAGTGCAGGAGTCGACCGAGACCAGCGGATCGCGAAACCGCCTGCAGACCAGAACTCTGCTCGACGCTCTCGAAGGCGGGCGATTCGACGCCGCATTCGGCGGCGCCCGCCGGGACGAGGAACGTGCGCGAGCCAAGGAGCGAGTCCTGAGCTTCCGTGACGAGTTCGGCCAGTGGGACCCTCGGGCGCAACGGGCCGAACCGTGGTCGCTCTACAACGGTCGGATCAGACGCGGAGAGTCCGTTCGTGTCTTCCCGCTGAGCAACTGGACAGAACTCGACATCTGGCGCTACATAGCCCAGGAGGAACTGGAACTGCCGCCCATCTATTTCGCGCACGAACGGCGGGTATTCGAGCGCGACGGAATGCTCCTCGCTGCTTCGGAATTCAGCACCGACGCCGAGAACGCCGCGGCAACGACCGAGTGGGTGCGATATCGAACCGTCGGCGATCTGACCATCACCGGCGCCGTTCGATCGCACGCCACCACCATCGACGACGTCGTCACCGAGATCTCGGCCGCGACGGTTTCCGAACGAGGCGAGACTCGCGCAGACGACCGAACCTCGGTCGCCGCGATGGAAGACCGAAAGCGTGAGGGCTACTTCTGATGACCACCACCATCACTCGCCAACTCCTTCGGCTGGCCACGGCGGGTAGCGTCGACGACGGCAAGAGCACGCTGATCGGCCGACTGTTGCACGACACCGACAGCCTGCCAACCGATCACCTCGATTCCGTGACCGACGAGCACGGTGTCGCCGACCTGGCTGCACTCTCCGACGGATTGCGCGCCGAGCGTGAACAGGGCATCACGATCGACGTCGCGTACCGATTCTTCTCCACTCCGACCAGAAGTTACGTCCTTGCCGACACCCCGGGACACGAGCGCTACACGCGCAACATGTTCACCGGAGCATCCAACGCTCACGTAGCGGTCCTGCTGGTCGACGCGAGGACCGGCGTGCTGCGTCAGACGCGTCGGCATGCCAGAATCGCAGCGCTACTGGGTGTTCCGAACCTTGTGGCCGTGGTGAACAAGATCGATCTGGTGGGCTTCGACGAAGCGAGATTCGCGCAGGTACAGGAAGAATTGCGGGTATTGGCACGCCAGCTCGGGCGAGGCGACGTACTTGCCATCCCCGTCTCCGCGAAAGCCGGCGACAATGTCGTGACCCGCTCGGAGAACACCGAGTGGTACAACGGGCCGACACTTCTCGAATATCTCGAAGGCGTCGAACTCCATGCGCCCGCGACCCACATCGAGGAACTTCGGCTTCCCGTGCAGTGGGTTTCGCGCCCCGATCCGCAGAATCGGCGCCGGTACACCGGCCGAATTTCGGCGGGCACACTGAGCGTCGGAGACGAGGTAGTGGTACTGCCGTCCGGATCGAAGAGCACCGTGATCAGCCTGGACACCCTCGACGACAACCGCAGTACTGCCGTTGCACCACTGTCGGTTTCGGTGGAACTGGCCGATGACATCGACGTCGGACGTGGCGACGTTCTGGTCAGTGGCGGTGCGCAGGCTCATTTGCCGGTTCTGGCCCGAGAACTCGAAGCCACGATCTGCTGGTTGTCGAACACTCCATTGCGCGCGGGCGATCGGATAGCGCTCAAACACACGTCCCGGACCGTGCGAGCGACCGTTCAAGAACTGCACACCCGACTCGACCCCGAGACGCTCGACGAGCAGGAGAGCCCAGTCGAACTGGGGCTCAACGACATCGGAACGGTCACGCTCCGAACCAGTTCCGTGGTGGTCGCCGACACCTACGACCACAATCGGGACTCTGGCGCCTTCATCCTGATCGACGAGCAGAGCAACGACACCGTCGGCGCCGGCACCATTCTCGAGCCACGCGTCGTCGTTCCCGGTGAGCAGACCCGCAACGACATCAAGTGGCATCCGTCTTCACTCGAACGTCAGCGGCGGTGGGCGTCTACCACCCAGAAGGGCGCGACGATCTGGTTGACCGGCCTTCCTGCCTCCGGAAAATCCACCGTCGCTGTGGCTGTCGAACGTGCGCTGGTCGACGCGGGACGCACCGCGTATCTCCTGGACGGTGACAACGTCCGCCACGGTATCTCCGACGATCTCGGGTTCTCGCCGGGAGACCGGGCCGAGAACATCCGGCGCGTCGGGCATCTCACTCGACTGTTCGCCGACGCCGGCGTCGTGGCCATCGCGTCGATGGTCTCACCGCTGCGTTCGGATCGAGCAATTGCGCGTGCTCTCAACGAAGCTGCCGGGCTCACTTTCCTCGAAGTTGCCGTCACCACTCCCGTCGAAGAATGCGAACGCCGAGATCCCAAGGGCCTGTACGCGCGTGCACGGGCCGGTGAACTGAAGGGGCTCACCGGAATCGACGCACCGTACGAGACTCCGGAGGACCCGGACCTGGCTTTCGATACGACAGGCGCTGACATCAACGAACTGGTCGGGCGGGTCGTCGCATTGTTGGAGGAGCGCGAAGCCGCGAGGCCTTAGGGGTTTTCGGTGTCCGACTCGAGGTAACCGCGGTCCGCACTGTAGGCGGACCGCACGTTGGGTCGGACACCGATCTTCTCGAGGTACGCCGCCATGCGATGCACCGCCATCGCGCTTCCCAATGCCTCGTCCGGGAGACGATCATCCGTTTCGGCGCGCCACGTGTGAAGCTGCGAGGACAATTCCGCCTGTATTGCCGAGACTTCCGGTCGATCGATCAGATTGATCTTCTCGTCGGGGTCGGCACGAAGGTCGTACAGCTCCCGGGGTGCGCGTACCGCCAGATGCTCGGTGCCGAGCGCCTTTCCGGAAAGACTGTCCTCGATGTCGAGCGGAAGATCCAGAGCGGGGCGGACAGCGTAGTTCTCGATGTAGCTGTAGTCCTTGGTGCGCACCGCGCGAATGGGATCGAAACTGTCGTGAAAGGTCTTCTCCGTGAACAAGGAGGTCCGGACGGGTTCGGACGGCTCGGTTCCACGATCGACGAGGGCATCGGCGTGCGAGCGCCCTTCCACCTCGGTGGGGACATCGATACCGAGGAGATCGAGAATGGTCGGAACAAGATCCACACCGCTGAACAGTGTCTCGTATTCCTTTCCGCCACTGCGATACCGAGCCGGAGGGCGAGCGATCAACGCAATGCCGGTGCCGGGGGCGTAGAGCGTCGACTTGGCACGTGGGAACGCGGCGCCGTGATCGGTGAGGAAGAAGACCCACGTGTTCTCGTCGAGCCCCTCTTCCTCGAGAGTCCCGAGCAGATCACCCACCGCGGCGTCCGCTACCTCTACGCTGCCGTGGAATTCGGCCAGGTCCTCGCGTACCTGCGGCACGTCGGGAAGATATCCGGGAACCTCCAGCGCTGCGGTGTCCGCCGGGGTATAGCGATCGGCCGGGTACGGCCGATGCGTTTCGAAGAACCCCGTGGTGAGAAGGAAAGGCTCGGGCGGGAAGCGTCGTAGCCAGTTCTGGGCGCGCGGAACCACGTAGTCGCAGAACGAGTTCGTGACGTCGTACTCGTGATAGCCAAGCCGCTTCGGGTACGCAGTCTCGTGCTGCATGCCGAAGAGCGAGGTGTACCAACCGTTGTCGGAGAGGATCTGCGGAAGCGTCTGCACCTCAGCGTGGTACTCCCAGCCGTGGTGCGCCAACCCGATCAGACCGTTGTTGTGCGGATACCTGCCCGAGAAGAGAGAACCGCGCGAAGGTGAGCACAGCGGCGCCGTCGCGTGTGCGTCGGTGAACCGGATGCCCTCTGCCGCCAGCCGGTCCAGGTTGGGGCTGTTGACCCCGGCGACACCGTAACTCGCGAGGTGTCGGCCCAGGTCGTGCCAATGAATGATCAGGACGTTATCTCGCGCAGCCGACACGTGGGCAAGGCTAGTTGCCCTGCCCACGTGCGGCAACAGCTCGAATCAGCAGGATCTCAACTGTTTCTGCCGAGCTGCCTGATCCAGGCGCGGGTGTCGGCGGGATCGATGACATCGTCCAGTTCGAACGTGGTCGCCGCCATCAGCGCCTTGCCCTGTGCGTAGGCCAGTTCCACGAACTGACCGAACAGAGTTTCCCGAGCCTCCGGGTCTTCGACGGATTCGAGTTCCTTACGGAAACCGAGGCGCACGGCACCTTCCAGACCCATCGGCCCGATCTCGCCGGTCGGCCACGCCACCGTGAACTCGGGTGCGTGGAAGGAACCACCGGCCATCGCCATGGCGCCCAACCCGTAACCCTTGCGCAGGATGATCGTTCCGAACGGCACCGTGAGGCGAGCACCGGCAACGAAGAATCTGCCGAACCTTCGGACCGTCGCCTCCTCCTCCGAGTCCGGGCCCACCATGAATCCCGGTGTGTCGCAAAGGGTCACCAGAGGAATGCGGTGCGCTTCGAGCAGTTCCAGGAAATCCGAAGCCTTGTCCGAGGCTTCCGCGTCGATCGCTCCGCCGAGATGCTCGCTGCTGTTCGCCAGCACACCGTACGGAACTCCTTCGACACGAACGAGTGCCGTCACTACACCGCGACCGTAATCTCGACGCAGTTCCAGGACGCTGTCGACGTCCGCGATCGCCTCGATCGCTCCACGAACGTCGTACGAGCGCAGGCGATTCTCCGGGACCACGTGCCGGGAGAGCCGCGGATCCGGAGCCGTCCACGCCTGGCTCGCGCCCTGGAAGTAGCCGAGGTACTGCTTCGCCAGCGCCACCGCATGAGCGTCGTCGTCAGCCACCAGGTGTACGACGCCGTTACGGCGCTGCACGTCGATGGGGCCGATGTCCTCGGGGCGGAAGTTTCCGAGCCCGCCGCCCTCGACCATGGCAGGGCCTCCCATGCCGATGTTGGCGTCGGGCGTCGCGATCAGTACGTCGCAGGCACCGGCCAGGGCCGCGTTGCCCGCGAAGCAGCGGCCGGACACGACAGCGGCCATGGGTACGCGGCCGCTCAACGCCGCCATGGCACGGAAGGTTCCCAGTTCCAGGCCCGCTCCTGCCCCTGCATCGGTGTCACCGGGGCGACCACCGCCGCCTTCCGCGAACAGCACTACCGGAACTCGCTTGCGATCGGCAATCTCGAGCAGGCGGTCGGTCTTGGCGTGATTGCGCATGCCCTGGGTACCGGCGAGCACCGAGTAGTCGTACGAGATCACGACGCTCTCGCCACCGCTGATGGTCGCCACTCCGCCGATCAGACCGTCAGCAGGAGTGTTGGCGATCAAGTCTTCCTCGCTTCGCCGACTGCGCTGCGCAGCCAGTGCGAGAGCGCCGTACTCGACCAGGCTGTCGTCGTCGACCAGGTCGTAGACGTTCTCGCGAGCAGTCCGCCGCCCCAGCTTGTGGCGCTTGGCCACTGCCGCGGGCCGCGCCGCGTCCAGGGTCACCTCGTGGCGAGCGATGATCTCCGCCAGATCGGGACGTACGTCGTCGAGGTCCACCTCGTCGACCTCGGCGAGCTTCGATCCCGAGCTTGCGCTACGGACGACGAGCAACGGTTCGCCCGCACTCACCGATCTCCCCGGTGACGACAGGACCCGGACCACTTCGAGGTCACCGGGCGCCGAGAGAACATGCTGCATTTTCATCGCTTCGAGGACTGCGACCTGGCCACCCGCATGGACGCCGTCACCGACTGCGGCAAGTTCGACGACGATTCCCGCCATCTGTGCACGGACCACGTCCTCGTCCGGCGCGATGTCCACACTCGCGGAGGGTGTTTGTGGGCCCGCTTCGGGAACGAGGTCCGCCAATCGAGAACCCAACCAGTCGACGTCGACCAGGCCGTCGCGGAAGTCCTTGTCCGACAGTAGTGCCTGCAGGAATTCGAGGTTGGTCGCCACGCCGTCGATGGTGAACTCACTCAAAGCAGCAGTCGACTTGCGCACAGCGGCAGGAAAATCCGATCGACGCGTGTGGGTGACGACCTTCGCCAGCAGCGAATCGTAACGCGCACTCGGCGAGAGTCCGACCGTACCGAAGGTGTCCACTCGCACGCCGGGTCCGCCCGGAGGAGTGAAGTTGTCGAGCGTGCCGGAGGACGGCAGCGCATTGCCGTCCGGCGTCATGGTTTCCATGTTGACGCGGGCCTGTATCGCGATCCCCGACGCATTTGCCACGGATCCGACTGTCTCCGATACCTTCTCGACAGCGGTAATTCCGGTTGGCAGGTCCAGGTCCTCGAACGGAACCCCGTCCGCGATCGCGAGTTGCACGGCGACGAGATCGATTCCGGTGACCTCCTCGGTCACCGTGTGCTCCACCTGAATTCGGGGATTGACTTCGAGGAAGACGAACCCGCGTTCCTCGACCAGGAACTCGACCGTCGCGATGCCTCGGTAGCCGACCTCGGCGCACAGCCTTGCGGCCGCAGCGTGAAGACGCTCGCGCAGGGCCCCCGACAGCCCCTGCGCGGGCGCAACCTCGATCAACTTCTGATGCCGACGTTGGACGCTGCAATCACGGTCACCCAGAGCGAGCGCGTGGGTTCCGCCTTGCCCCGGCCCCGCCACGATCTGCACTTCGATGTGCCGAGCGTGCTCACTGAGTACCTCGGCGAACAGTGCCGAACTGCCGAACCCCGACTGGGCTTCGGCCGCACACACACGGTACGCGTCGTCGAGCGCTTTCGGGTCGCGCACCGCGCGCATGCCGCGGCCACCGCCGCCGCTGAGCGCCTTGATCATGATGCCGCGGGAGTTGCGCTCGAAGAATTCACGCACCTCGTCGAGGTCGGCGTTCGCCGATGTCGACGGCAGGACCGGTACGCCGGAGTCGACCGCCGCAGTGCGGGCGCTGGCCTTGTCGCCGAAAGTCCGGAGAACCTGGGCGTCCGGGCCGACGAAGACGATGCCCGCCTCGGTACACGCCTGCGCGAATTCGGCATTCTCACTGAGGAATCCGTAGCCCGGGTGCACGTGCGTGGCGCCCGTTTCGGCCGCGATCTTCAGCAGTGCGCTCTGATCGAGATACGCGGATGCGCCCGAAGCTCCGAGCGGCACCGACTCCGTGGCCGCCGCGACGTGCGGACTGGACGCGTCGTCCTCGGCGTAAACCGACACCGTTTCGATCCCGAGTTCACGGGCAGTTCGAATGATCCGCAGCGCAATTTCGCCGCGGTTCGCAATCAGCAGTCTCACTTTTCCCCCTGAGTGCGCTCGAACAGATCGCCCTTGCGCACCTTTCCTGTTGCAGTCATCGGAAGCGCCTCGAGCACTTCCACTTCGGGCACCTTGTACGTAGCCATGTTCTCCTTGGCCCACGAGACGATCTCGTCGGCCGCGGTGTCGGAACCCTCGACCAGCTGGACAAACGCAAAAGCCACCTGCCCCTTGTCCTGGTCCGGTTTCGGTACCACCGCAGCCTTTTCGATCGCGGGATGCAGCATGAGCAGCGCTTCCACCTCGGAGGGGAAAACACTCATGCCGTTGGTCTTGATCATTTCCTTGTTTCGCGCCAGGTAGTGCAAACCACCACGCTCACTGAACTTTCCGACATCGCCGGTCTGCAACCAGCCGTCACGGATGGCGTCGGCGGTGGCAGCCTCGTTGCGGTAGTACGCGGAAAGGATGGACGGGCTGCGCACGATGATCTGCCCGTGCTCGCCGACGGGAACCGGCCTGCCGTCGTGATCGACGATCAGAACGTCGGTACCGGGCACCGGAATTCCGCAGAACACCGGCTCGCTTTTCAAGTCGTAGTCGCCGTCCTGGAAACCGAGGGTGATCGTGTCCGCGGTGTGGGTTTCGGTCATGCCGTAGCTCGCTTCGCGCAGAACACCGCCGGTAGCCTCGCGCCACCGCTGGCGCGTGGCCGGATCGAGTTTGAGAACAAACGAGACTGCCATGGCGTTCTGGAGTGTCGAGAGATTTCGCTCCGAGAACCCTGATGTGTCCATCAGTTCGACGTAATTGTCGACGGTTCCGACCAGCGAGGTCACACCGTAGGTCTCGACCGCGTCGAGCGTGGTCTCCGCATCCCAACGGTTCAGCAGAACAACGGTTCCGCCGTTGACGAGCGGAACCAGAATGCCGAAGTCCTCACCCGCGATCCAGAAGATCGGCAGAAACACCAGGGATACCGGCGGATTGGCGCCCACCTGGTCACCACCGGCAAGCGTCGCGGTGGCCGCGGTGTAAACCATGTGGCGCTGAGTGTGCTCACAGCCCTTGGGCATTCCCGTCGTTCCGCCCGTGTAGTTCAGGGCGGCGAGGGAATCGAGTTCGGTGGCAACGGGAGTCGCCCGCTCACTGGTGATGATCGACTGCCAGTCGCTCAGGCGCGGATCGTCGACCTCGAAGGGCAGTTCGACGGTGGGGATCGCAGTCAGCATGTCCGATACTGCGGTCTTCGCGACGTGTTCGAGTGAAGTCTGTGAGCGAACCTTCTTCACCAGCTTCGAGAAAGTGTTCTGCGTCAGTAGGACCTTGACGCCGGCATCGTTGAGTTCGTGAATCAATTCGTGTTCACGGAAGAGCGGATTGATGGGCACGTGAACCGCACCGACCTTGAGAATGCCGAGCATCGCGATGTGGAACTGCGGGCAATTGACCAGGTGAACGCCGACGCGATCACCTCGTTCGACTCCGAGTGAAAGCAGCCATCCGGCAAAACGATCCGAAAGCTCGTCGTACTCGGCGTACGTGATGACGCGGCCGTAGAAGACGATTGCGGGAGTATCCGGCCGCTCGAGCGCCCAATGCCGCAAGTAGTCGACAAGTCCCCCGCCTTCGAGCGGATACTCGACGGCGCGGGGAATCCCGGCGGGCCAATGCGCCTGCTGCAGCGCAGAGATTTCCGCCAGAGCCGCTTCGAGCACGTCTTGTTCTGCCACCGATCACTCCATTCGTAAAAGAAATCTATTTCGACTCTTCGAACCCGATCAACCGTTCGGACATCGTCGTCATATCTGCAATGAACTGGTTCTGCTCTTCGACACTCGCCTTACTCAGTCGTGCTCCACCGGCCATCTGTGCGTCCGAGATCATCTGAACGAGCACCGGGGGCGAAACGCAGGGATCTACATCGTGAACCTGTCGAATACGTTCGACGAAGCGTACGTAGCGGCTCACGAGCTTTTCGCGAACTGCTGACCAACTGCGCTCGACCTCGGAATCCACCCGCGCCCGGTGCTCGATCACCGCGAGCAGGTCCCCGTAGGTGTACACGGCCGTGATGAACGCCGACGTGGTCGTTCTGAGAACTTCGCGTAGATCCTCGGCCGCTGGCCCCTCCATGTGCTGGGCGTCGAGAAACCGTCGGCACATCATTTCGGCGACGGCACGGAAGGCCTCGTCCTTCGACGAGAAGTACGCGTAGAAGGTCGCTCGGGACACATCGGCCCTGGTGGTGATGGTCTCGACGGTCACGGCGTCGTATCCGAGTTCGCCGAAACAGAGAGCAGCGGTATCGAGCAGGCCGGCCCGACGTGGACCGTCCCCGAGCTTGCGGGCTGTCCGCGCTCGCTCCTGCGTTTCGCTGGTGGTCACCGTCACAGTGTGTGTTGACGTTGACGTCAATGTCAAGAATTGCGGCATCCTCGCCGCCGTTCTCGTCGGCTCAGTCGCGAAGATGGGCGAGAAGAAAATCGTCTCCCGGATCACCCGTGGGGCCGGCGACATGGTCGGCCCGGCGATCGTCGTCGTGGTGATCGGTGCGGCAGCGGTATTCGAGTAGTTCAGGCGTGGTGGGCCTCGCGTGCCGCCGTCTCCAGACGGTCGTTGTACTCGGCCCACCACGCCTCATCACCGGGAGCCAGATTGTTGTCGCCCGCCTTCATCCCAGCAGCTCCGTCGATCAGCTCCCGCACGATGTCCGCGTGGCCGGCGTGCCGATGGATCTCGGTGACAACGTGAACGAGTATCCGGTGCAATGTGACGTCGCGACGATCCTCCGGCCAGTGCTTCACGAAGCCGGGGGCGTCCAGATCGTGCTGCTCGATCGTGGCGTCAGCGAAAGCCCAGGTGCGGCGATAGGTTTCGACGATGTCGGCACTGGACTCATCGGCGCGGGCCCACATGTCGACGTTGAGTTCCTCCGAACGCAACCACGCCGGTAGATCGGGAACCCGACGGCCGAACGTCGGACCGAAATACCCGAGCTCGACGCCGATCATGTGTTTGACCAGTCCCAACAAGTTGGTCCCTGTCCGGGTCATCGGACGCCGAATGTCATACTCCGACAGCCCGTCGAGCTTCCAGACGAGCGCGTCACGTGCTGCCTGCAGGTACCGCTGAAGATCTTCCTTTTCCGAGTTGGTGGTCATGAAACCAACCTAAACCGAGTGGAGCAGACATTGACAGCGGTGGAGGATCTGACCGAGGTTGCCTCCCGGGCCGTCGCCGCCGAGCGTGACGCCCGGTCGGTGCGCTGGCACAACCCGGCAGCCGTCCGCAAGGCCGCCGCGTCCGTGCGTGATTCGCTCGACGACGAACGATCAGCGCTGAGCCGACCGTCGTACAGCGGTTTGTCGCCGTCGCCGCACATGGCTCGCCAACTCGAACTGATCACGACGTTGCAGCCGCCGCTGCCCGCCGACGCCGGCATCAGCACCGCCGCGCAGGCCGAGGCCGACGCCGTCGCCGCGGTGACCACCGCGCGGATAGCCTTGCGCGCCGCCCACCTTGCGGTTCTCGAAGCACGCGTCGCCGCGCTCGATGCCGGAGATACCGATACCGTCGCCGCCGCGATCCGCGGTTACGTCCCGCTGAACTCGGGCAACCCCGTCGTCCGGCACGTGCAGGGTCTCGGCTCCCGGATCCGTGAGGAAGCACGGCACGTCGTGAGTGGCAAGCCTCGGTCGATCGCTTTTCGACTGGGGCTGAGCCTCGGAATGGGCTTGGCGTACCTGGCATTCATTCGCCTCTTCCAGTGGGACGCCAAGGAAGATCGACTGCCTTACCTTGCGCTGTACGCACTCTCGGGTGTGGTCGGAAGCGTCGTGTGCACCAATGCGCTCAGCTTCGACGCCGGCCGCGTCCGTGCTGCTTTGTCCGGCGGAACCAGGCTCTGGCACGTCCTCGTCGCGAAGAATGCGATGATGCTGCTTCTCGTCGGCAGCGCCGGGTTCCTGCTCAGTGCCATCCTCGCGTGGCGCTCCGGAAGCAGTGCTGATCTGGTGAAGGCGTGCGGTCAGGTACTGACCATGATCCTGCTGTGGCTCGGTGTCGCCAACGTGATGTCCGTGGCCTTGCCGCTGCGGGCCGAACCGATGACGGCGAGGCGCCACGACGGCACGTGGAAGCAGTTCCTGCTGTCCTTCGTCATCTCGTACGGTGTCGGACTGATCGTCAATCTGATGCTCTACTGGCGAGTCTGGGCCAAGACGACGCTGCTCGAACAAATGGGCGGGCCGTGGATTCCGGTCCTGCTGCTCCTCGCGAGCGCGGCCGCGACGTGGCTGTTGCTGACCGTCCTGGCCGTACTCCTGGCCGAGCAACCACGCTTCCGGCGAGCCTTGCAACGGGAGATGGTGGTCTACCGCGAAGAAACCAACCACTTGCAGGCGACCATTCAGCACAATTCCGGCTAATGTAACCGTGCGTGGCTGATCCGGGCACGCCGCGAGTACACGCAGTGTCGAGGAAGGCGTGACCCATGATGTCCGTAAAGCCTGGCGCAGCCGATACGTCGGCCGCTGTAACCACCGCCTCCTGGCTACCACTGATCGTGGTCGTCCTCACGCAGATTCAGGCGTCGTTCGCCGTCAATGCGCTGACCGTCTCGATGGCCGGCATCACCACCGATCTCGACACTCCTGCAACAAGTGTCGGCACCGCGATCACCGCAGGCACCTTTGCCATGGCTGCCTTCATTCTGCTGGGCGCCAAGATCGGCGCCCGCTACGGGACGCGTTTGGTCTTCCAGATTGCCGTCGCGATTCACGGTCTCGCGATGGCTGCGGTCGCTCTGAGCCAGAGCCCGGCAATGCTGTTCGTGGCGCAAGCCGCATCCGGCGCCGTGATCGCCCTCATCGCCCCCGCGTTGACGGTTTTCATCGCCACTAACTTCAATGGCGATCAGCAGGCAAAGGCCATCGGTTACCTGGCAGCAGCAATCCCCGCAGCCGGTGTGCTGGCACTACTCATCGCCGGTTCCTTCGCGACGACCATCGGGTGGCGTTACTCCTTCGCCCTCGTCGTGGCGCTCGCCGTGGTCAACCTGGTCCTGAGTTTCCGTGTCAAACCTGTTCCCCCGCAGAAGGACATCACCATCGATTGGGCCGGCGCCGCACTGGCTGTCGTTGCCGTCATCCTGCTCAGCTTCGGTTTCAGCGGCCTGAACTCGTGGGGCGTCATCCTGGCCACCGACGCTGCGCCGTTCTCGGTCATCGGTGTTTCACCCGCGGCCATCCTGATCGTCCTCGGCACCATCTGCGCGCAGGGATTCTTCCAGTGGACGCGAAGCCGCAAGGCGCAGAACAAGCCTCAGCTCTTCAACCTCGACGTCCTCAAGACCGGCGCCGAGCGCGCCACCACGATCTGCATGGCGACGATGATGTTCGTGGGAACCGCGGCCAACTTCCTCATTCCGCTGTACATGCAGATCATCCAGGGCCGCAGCAGTTTGCAGACGTCGTTCTCGATCATCCCGTACACACTCTCGATCTTCATCGCGAGCACCGTCGTCGCGCGCCTGTACAAGACGTACTCCCCGCGTCTGATCGCACGAGCCGGGTTCGTCGTTGTTGCCGCTGGACTCATCCTGTTGGCCTTCACCATTCGTGGTGACTGGCATCAGATCTTTGTTGTCATCGGCCTGATCACCCTCGGCCTCGGGCAGGGCGCCATCGTTGCGCTGGTGTTCAACACCCTCCTCACCGCAGCCCCCAAGGAACTGGCCGGTGACGTCGGTGCCTGGCGAGGACTGGTACACAACATGTCCGGCAGCGTCGGCATCGCGGTGGCCAGCGTGTTCGCCGTCGGAATCCTCGGTACCCTCGTCAGCTCGCAACTGATCGACAACCCCACCATCCCGGCATCGCTCAAGGTCGAGTCAGGGATCAATCTCGACCAGGTCAACTTCGTCCCCAACGATCAACTCGTCGTGACGCTCGAAAACACCTCCGCGACACAAGCACAGATCGACGAAGCCATCCGGATCAACACCGAAGCGCGCCTGCGCGCACTGCGAACCTCGCTCCTCGTACTCGCCGGGCTCTCTCTGCTCGCCATCATTCCGGCCGGGCGCATGCCCAACGAAGTACCTGCTCTGGAAGAACCGCAACCCACGAAGGGCAAGAAGTAACCGATGTCCAACCAAGACCAATTCGGTCCGATCGAATACGTTGCCGTCGAGTTTCCCAGCGGTGCACCGACCTCCGCGGGATTCGAGCAGCTGCTCACTCTCGTCGACTCCGGAGTGATCCGCATCCTCGACCTCGAGTTCGTCACCAAAGCCGCCGACGGATCGGTATCCGTCGTACCCGCGTCCACCTTCGAACTCGCAGATTTCGATCTGGCGCAGTTCGACGGCGCTGCCTCCGGGCTGCTCGACGCCGGCGACATCGCTGCCGTTGGTGAAGAGTTGGCTGCCGGAAGTGTTGCCGCCGTACTCGTCTACGAGGAACTGGCAATACTGCCGGTCATCGAGGCCTGGACCCGCAGCGGCGCAAAGGTTGTCACCGAAGGTCACCTGAGCGTGGACGAACTGGCTGCTGCACTGGACAACACCGCACCGGATACCACGGAGAAGGACGCATGAGTTTCTTGAGGCGAGCCGGCCGGGTAGCCGTCGCGAGCTCCATTCACGGCAATGTTCAGCGCCGTCAGCGGACCCGTTGGGCCGCCGAAGATCAGGCCCGCGCAGCGCAGATCCAGCCGGTGCCGCCGATTCCCGATCTACCGCCCCTCCCGCCGCAGGCAGCTCCGGCAGAATCGGAAATGTCGATGGACGCTAAGCTCGAACAGCTCACCAAGCTGGGCGAACTCAAGAATGCCGGCGTATTGACGGAGGCCGAGTTCGAGACCCAGAAGGCGCGCATCCTCGGCTGAACTAGCTGGGCCGCCCGAGTGCAAAAGCCATTACGGGAAGCTGCGTCGTCGCGAGATTCAACAGAGACGCCACTCGCGCATCCGTGAATCCTGCGATGGCGCAGCCCACAAGTCCCATCGCCTCGGTCACAAGGTACAGATTCTGAACCAGCACACCGGCATCCACGTGCATCGTGCGGTAGTGCCGCATCGCGTACTTCTCGAGCGGAGCTTCGACGTCGGCGACCACAAACAGAAGAACCGGGAACACGTCGACGAACTCGGGTTGGAGAAGGCTCGCTCGAAGGTGCTCTCGCACGTCGCCTGGCCGGACAGCCTCGGCGCGGCCCTGGGCGTACCGGTACACCCCGACTCCGAGCGGATCACAGGGCCGGGTAAGACCCATCAACACCGTCAGTTCGCGCATCCCGCCCGCGGTCGGGCTGCTGACAAGGCTGTGGTGCAACACGTTTGACAGCTCGCCTGCTCGGAGTGCCGTCTGTGCGGGGTCGTAGCGGCTCCCTCGTGCCTGCAAGACGTCCGCGAACCCGAGGGCCGGCAGTGACGTCGGGGCCGGCAGGTCCACGGATTCACACGTCACCGGCGGCAGTGCGTGCTCGTCGAACGGTAGCTCCGACGGACTCACCGTCCGGTCCAACGCTGCATGCAGCGATACGACGGCCTCGATTCGCTCGAGTGCGGTCACGAACCCGGGTGCAGCAGGCGAGACACCTCGCCGGCCCCGTCGATCGACACCAATTCACCGGCGAACCACGCCTCCGGAACGGCAAAGATCGCATTCGACGTCGCGGCAGGCGTCCCGGCAAATGCCGTGCGAGCAGCCTCGAGTGTGGATTCCCGAGCCGACTCGGTGGAGTAAACGACAAGAATTGCCTGCGGCGACTTCGCGAGTATCGATTCGGTGGCTACCTGGCCGAAGTACTTCCCATCCGGAAGGTCGCTCTCGTAGAGGTTCTTTCCCCCGGCCGCCTCGAGCACGCTGCTGTAGAGGCCCCTCGCCAGAGCGTAGGACTGCCCCTCCGAAACCTGAACCATCACAGTGGGAACCGGCTCCTTCCCGGCCACGGATGCCTCGGTTTCTGCGAGCGACTTCTTGCCATCTGCCAGGAGAGTTGCTGCTTCGTCACTTGTTCCGGTCAGGGCACCGAGACCGTCGATGTCGGACCAGACGTCGTCGATCCGCCCCTCGGTGACCGCCTTGTGGCAGTAGCCGCTGTTCACGAAGATCGGGATGCCGAGGTCACGCAATTCGTCCATGCTCTGCAGTCGGTCACCGTCGAACCAGTATTCCCCGTCGGAGACGATCAGATCCGGACGGGCGTCGAGCAATGCTTCTTTCGCGGGAACTCCGGTGCTCAGTACCGGCACGGCCGCGAACTGATCCGCGAGTTCGGGGCTGGGAGGAGAGAGATCGGTATTCGATTGTCCGACAATGCGGTCGGCGGCACCGAGTTGAATCAGAAGCTCTGTCATCGACGGATACAGCGAGACAATCCGCTCCGCCGTCTTGGGCAACGTGACCTCGCGGTCACAATTGGTGACGGAAATCTTCTCGGACGACGACGTCGCCGAATCCGCCGTGGAGTTTCCGCATGCGGTCAGTACTGCAGTGGCGGTAACGGCCGAGCACAACAGCGCGGCAGTACGTATCGAGGATTTCAAGACACTGCTTCTTTCGTGTGTAGTAGCGGAGGGGCGAACGAGAGCAAGGGACGCCCGGTCAAGGGGTGAGTGCCGAGATGCACCTGAACCCCGAATACTTCGGACAGCAGGTCCTCGGTGAGGACCTCGGCCGTTGGTCCTGTCGCGACAACTACCCCGCCGGAGAGCAGACAGACGTAGTCGCAATACGCTGCGGCCAAGGCGAGTTCATGGATCGCGACAATCGTCGTAGTACCGAGTTCGGCGACCAATTCCATCAGTTCGAGTTGAGCTCGGATGTCGAGGTGGTTGGTGGGCTCGTCCAAGACCAGCACCGACGGTTGTTGAGCGATCGCCCGGGCCAACATCACACGCTGCTTTTCTCCGCCGGACAGTTCGGCGAAGAGTCGTGATCCGAAGCCGTGCATACCGGTTCGTGCCAGTGCGGCACTGACGATGTCCCGGTCGATTTCACCGAGTCGAGAGAATGCGCTGTGATGCGGCGTCCGGCCCGTCGCCACCACCTCGCGGACGCTGAACGAGAAGTCGGATGAATGCTCCTGCCCCACAACACCGATGATGCGTGCTGCGGATCGTGGCGAGAGATCGTCCCACACGTTCACTTCGTCGACCTTCACGATTCCGCTTCGCGGCTTCATCGAGCGGTACAACGCGCGCAGGAGGGAGGACTTTCCACTGCCGTTCGGCCCGACGAGTCCGACCACGCTCCCCTCGGGCGCTTCGAGATCTACGCCGGAAACCACCAGACGCCCACCTCGAACGACGTGAATCCCGCTGGCCGACAATCTCATGACTGCGCACCTCCGTCGCGTCGAAGTAACCAGAGGAAGAACGGAGCACCCAATCCGGCGGTGATGATTCCGAGCGGTAATTCGTTGGGCGCATCCAACATCCGAGACGCAAGATCGACGATCACCAGGAAGGTTGCACCGACCAGCGCGGTTGCCGGCAGCAGCTTGCGATGGTCGGATCCCACGAGGAGTCGTACGGCGTGCGGCACGAGCAGCCCCACGAAACCGATTCCGCCGGCAACGGATACAACAACCGCGGTCAGCAACGACGCGATCACCAGTAGTAGCAACCTGGTACGGCGCACGTCGACGCCCACCGATTGCGCGCTCTCGTCTCCCATCGCCAGCGCGTTGAGTTGGCGAGACTTCGTCAACAGCACTGCCGCACAGACGGTGATCACCGCGGCGGGCACACCGAGATCCGACCAACCTGCCCCGCTCACCGAACCGAGTAGCCAGAAGAGCACTCCTGAAAGCTGACTCGGATCGGCGCGCAACTGCACAAAACTTGTTGCAGCCGAGAGCAGATAGCCGATGGCAACTCCGGCCAGGACCATGCGCAGCGGGACAAGCATTCCCTCGCGCCGACCCAGTACGAGAACCGCGATCAGGGAAACCATGGCCCCCAGGAAGGCTGCCACCGGAACACCGATCGACAGACCGGTTCCGATGCCCGTCGTCATGATCAGCACTGCGCCGAAGGACGCTCCCGAACCGACACCCAAGATGTACGGATCGGCAATCGGATTGCGCACCAACGCTTGCAGTACCGCGCCGGCCAGTGATAACCCGGCACCTGCCAGTGCCGCGATCAGAATGCGCGGGACCCGCAGTCCCCACACGATCCGATCGAGCAGCGGGTCGACCGGCGGTCCACCGACGTGCGCGTACAACACCGCGAATACGTCGGCGAAGGACAGCGACGCAGCGCCCGACCACACCGCGACGGTAGAGACGGTGGCAAGGACCACGGCCGTGGCCAACAGAAACGGGACGTATCCGCGGTCGCCGACGGGATGCGCACGCGACGGGGCATCAGGTACTGCTTCGCTGGTCAGCGTCATCGCACTCCTGAAGAGGTGGGGTTCACAGGCATGAACAGGTGGATCTAACCATAACGACAGTCGTTTTCATTAATAGTGACATGCTCATCTGTGCGGACAAGGATCGGTCCGCAGGGCGCTCACCCACGCGAAGAGTGCCCCGACCAGCGCAAAGCTGCACGCAACGAGGTAGGCGGTGCCGATATCCCAACGTGCTGCAATTGCCCCGGCAATCAAGGCACCCACCGGCGAACCACCCCAGGCGACCATCCTCGCCGTGGTGTTCACGCGCCCCTGTAGACGATCCGGAGTCAGACGCTGACGTGCACCGATGCCGTTGAGGATGGTGACAGTCGCACAGCCGGAGTAGACGGTCAGAGCGGTGATCGCGGCGGCGGTGTTGCTGGTTGTCGCAACGACGAACAGCACCACCGGGGCGATGGTCAACGCACCGACAGTGATCGCGCCGACCGGCCACTGGGCCGGTAGGCGTGGGAGCAAGACTGCGCCGACCACACCACCCACGGAGACTGCTGTCCACACGGCCCCGATCATCGGACTCGACGTCGAAATCCCCAGCCTCCCGGACGCGTACACCACCAGGAGCGCCGTGACAGCACCCTGCGTCAGCGAATTGACAAAGCCGACGCCGGTCAAGGCTCGCAGGAGCGGAGACTGCCAGAGGAAGCTGAGGCCTTCGCGTATGTCACGCGCAATTCCGGGTTCCGACTTCTTCGGCGCCGCAGGAGTACTCGCGAACGAGGCTCCGATCGACGCCATGGCCAGCCCGGCCAATACGTAGGCCAGTGCATCAGCACCCAATGCGTAGGCCGGGCCGATCGACGCCACGAGCACTCCGGCAATAGCCGGAAAGGCAACATCGACGAGCGTGCTGGAAGTCCACAGCGCACCGTTGGCGGCCGGTATTCTCTGCCGACCGACCAGCGCAGGCAACGCTCCGAAAGCTGCGGCATCGAACCACACGAAACACGTTCCGATGCACATCGATACGCCGACCGCATGCCATGCCGTCAACACACCGAGCGCCTGCGCCGCCGGAATGCTCGCCAAGGCAAGAGCAGCAACGGCCTGCGCACACAGGATGACTGTCCGCCGGTTGACTCGGTCTGCCACGGCGCCCGCGATTAAGCCGAACACGAGGTACGGCAGAACCGTCCCCGCAGCCGCGAGCGAGGTGAGAAACGGAGACCGGCTGATGTCGAACACCAGGATCGGCATTGCCACTCCGGTGACGGCCGCACCGGCCACGGCAATCGTGCGAGCCGTGAAGAACAATCGAAACGATCTGTCCCGAAACACATGTGGTTGCGCTTCGGCGGATCCCGTCGTCGAGGTCTCGCTCATGTATGCACTCTCTTGTACCTGTTGCTCTCCGTGGCGATCTTTCGTACGGTGGCATCGTAATGGAAATGGTTTCCATTACGGAAGGGATGACAATGAGCAACATTTCGTTCGACAGCGTCTCCAACTCGGCTCCGGCCAATGCACTCCAGGGCGTCGGCACCAACGCCCTCGTCGACAACCCGTTCACCTTCGAGCCGGTTGCCGAGGCGACGTCCGCACACGCTCTGCAGGGTGTGGGCACCAACGCCCTCGTCGACAACCCGTTCAGCTTCCAGAGCTGAAACCTTCCCTGATCCAGACCGTTTCGACGGTCTGATCTGCCGATGACCCCGCCCGCATCCGACTCGTCGGGTGCGGGCACCGACAAGGAGATCCGTGTACGCCCTCGCCGACGGACACCACCTGTATCCGACACCGGACGGTGTTTGGCATTACCTGACACCGGACGAGAACGCAGTCACGATCGGTGCGCCGGCCGAAGCTCTCGCAGAACTCGACAACTTTCTCCGGCGGTCTGGTTCGGTGCTCGGCCCGGGAGCGATCGAGATCGCCGACGCTCTCGTCTATCGCGGCGTGCTGGCTGTTCCAGGTCAAGTGCCAGAGATTCCGGCCCCACAGCGTGTGCTGATGGACGGGGTCGGACCCGTTGCCGATGCCTGCATCGCTCTGCTCTCCAAGGCTCTTCCGGACCTCGACGTCGTATCCACCACTGCGCCAATCGAAGACGACGTTGCGTCTTCGGACCTCGTACTGTCGGTTGCCGACGCTCCTCCTCACGACGCGTGGTCGGAACTCGATACCTGGTGCCGCCACAGCCGAACTCCGTGGCAACGCGTCCACACGGAGCTGGGTGAGATCTGCATCGGTCCCTTCTTCGACGGCATCGACAGCGCGAGCTACCGGGACGTCTGCGGTCGGCGGCTAGCCGCGTCACGTGTACCGGATCACCTGCTGGCTCTGTGGAACCACCTCGCCGACAGCGAACGTCGTCCGCTTGGACTTTCACCCACCGCAGCCGCAATGGTCAGTGCACTTGCATGTTCGGACGTCGTGGCTAGTTCTTACGGCGCACCGCCATCACACCTTCACCACCAGATCCGGATGAATCCACGAACCCTGATGATGACTCGACATCCCGTGCTACCACTGCCAGGCGGCGTTCTCGAACCTTCGCCGACGCTCCGGTGATCTCACTCGGAGTGAAGATCCCGGCAGCAGACGGCTCTTCGCTGGCTACGGATGTGCTTCTCCCAGATTCTTCACCTCGAGGATTGATCGTGATCCGAACCCCGTACGGACGCGGGTGGCATCTGGCCGAGGGGCTCGAATGGCGATCACGAGGAATTGCCTTCATCTGTCAGGACGTACGTGGACGGCACGATTCCACCGGATCTTGGGAACCCTACGTCCACGAGCGCGAGGACGCCGCCGCCCTTGCCGAGTGGCTGCAGGATCAGCCGTGGACACCCGAGTGCGTCATCGCAAGCGGGGCTTCGTATGCGGCCGGAACTGCGTGGGCGTTTGCTGCCGAGACCAACGGCGCCGATCGGGCATTTCGTGCTCGCGGCGTCGTCTCCAAAGTGCCGACCATCGGAAGCGACCGCGTCAAACGTGATCCCTCGGGGATAATTCTCCTCGCCGAGCATCTGGCGTGGTGGGGCGAGCACGGAGATTCGTCTTCCTCTCGTGAGGGTTTCATCCCTGCCCTGATGCGCTCGGATTCGTCTTTGCTGGAACATCTCCCGGTGCAGTCGATGATCGAGGAGGTTGGCCTGACCTCCGATTCACCGGGCTGGTTGACGCCGATCCGTCGCGCTCGTGAGCGCGAAGACTTCGGTGGCGATGATCTGGTGTCCGCGGACGAACTCTCCGAACTCGACGTCGCCGGGCTGCACATCGGCGGTTGGGACGATGCGATGATTCGGGAGACACTGCGGCACTTCGCATCCGTGTGGCGTGCGCCGCAGAGTTTGATCGTGGGTCCCTGGGGGCACGACCTCCGCCCTGGAATGGTCGGCGAGACAAGTTTCGGCCGCCTTCAGGTCGAGTGGATGGAATCGATATTCTCGGCGCGGCCCGTGACCATCAATCGGGTGTTCGACCGGGGTGCAGGCGAATGGTCGACCGAACCGTATGTCACGGGTGCGAATCGCGTTCGTCTCGAACCAGACCCGAGGACGGCGCCTTTCAACTTCACGCACCACGCAGACGAGGGCCGAAACGACTGTGTTGTCTGGACTTTCGACATGGAGGTCGAGTGTGTGCTGTCGGGAATGCCTTCGGTGGAGTTGAAGGTGCATTCGCCCGAGGGCGAAGCTGACTGGATCGTCGAGCTGAGCGTCGTCGATAGCGCCGGAGTCACCAGGTCGATCGCTCGTGGGGCCGGCGTCAGCCTGCAGCCGACGATGGTGACAATCGATCTGGATCCCGTGCTGCACACTGTGCGCGCGGGTGATGTCTTGACGCTGCGGATCGCCGGCTCGGACTTCCCACGGCTCGCACGCAATCTCGGAGACGGTGATCGCTATCGAGGAACACGCAGTACCGCACTGCACCAATCATTTTCCGGGTCGTTGACCCTGCCGATACTCGGAGGAACTGCCGGTGGATGACTTGCTGGTCGACGCCCGAAGCGGCGTGCTGACCTCACTGGAACCACACATTCGCTCGGACATGCCGACAGGCTGGGTCGGTTGGGCCGCGAGGGTGGCCGACACCAGAAACATCGGCGGCAGCGGTTCACTGTTTCGCGCGGACCCTTACGGATTCGGGGCTTCGATACGCGACGACGCAGCAGCTCGCGGTGCTGCAACCGGTGAGGCTGTCGAAAGATATTGCGGCAACGTAGTCCCCGAAGATCTGATCCGCAGCAGTGCGTCAGCGCTGGAACTGGCAGGCTCACGGGTCGTCGATCCCGCGAAATTTGCGTTGTACAGCGAGGACCAGTACCGCCTTCCCCGATTCCCCTTTGTTCCCTTCACATCGGCTCTGGAAATCCGTTGGGCGCTGGGTCACACCATGGACGAAAAAGTGCCCACCTATGTGCCGGCCGCCCTGACCTATCTCGGGTACTACACCGGCACCCGTCGCGGCGAACCACCGATCGCGTCGTTGCAGTACGCCGGAATCGCCGCGGGACGCTCACGCGCCGAGGCCGAGATGTCAGCTCTGCTGGAACTTCTCGAACGCGATGCCACCGCACTGTGGTGGTGCGGGGACCGGTCACAGCCGGCAATCGAACTCGCCGACTGGGAGCGGTTACCTGTGCACCGCCAACTCGGGGATCTGGAGAGCGACACTCGGAGCGTTCGAGTGCTTCTGCTTCCCTCCCCCTTCGGCATTCCCGTCGCCGCAGTGTGGATCCGGGATGACCGACGTGGATTGGTCGCGCTGGGCACAGCTTGTCGACCAACGGTGGAGGCGGCAGTCTCGAAGGCCCTTGTCGAGGCGTACGCCGTACTTGCCATCACGATCGACCTCGCCGACCCCGACGGGCCGACCTGGCGCAGCGTGGCGGACGGAACGCTGCCGGCGCACCTGTACAAACCCTTTCGGGCCGACCGTCGTTACCGGGACGAGTTCGATGCGCAGTGGAAGGACGTCGTCGATCTGCCGACCGTCGCCCAGCTGTATCTCGACCCCGTGATGGCTGAGGCAGCGGAAGAGCATCTTTTCGACTACACCGAAACACGCTCGGTATCAGAGGTTCCCGACGAAGATCCTGTGAATCTTGATTCTCTGGTAGTCCTTCTGACGTCTCGAGGGTACCAACCGATTTCCGTCGATCTCACTACTCGCGACATCTCGATTGCCGGGTTACACGTCGTCCGTGTCCTCTCGCCCGGTCTGTACAACAATGCCCCGGCAGCTTTTCCCCTTCTTGGAGGTAGCAGATTGACCAGCGCATCGACCACCCATCTGCATCTGCCGGTCCCTCTCGCATGAGGTCTTTGCTCGTCGACCGCCGAACTGGGATCATTCGAGAGTTGGTCGACGCCGTTGTTCCCCAGCACTTTCCGCCGGAGTTCAAGCTGATTCACTCGTATGTCTGCGATTCGGCACGCTTTTCACCCTGGTCCAGCGACTCGGCGGGTGCCGGATACTGCTTCGATCTAGGTGACCGTGCGCGGCCTACCGCAGCTGCGATAGGCGAAGCGGTGGAACGGTATTGCGGCAACATCGTCGCCAAACCGATCGTCCGCGGGTCGGCTGATGCATTGATCGGAGCAAGCATCGACCTGTCACAACTCGCGCGTTTCGACGCCGCCCAGTACGCGCAGCCACAGTTCCCGTTCGTCGAACCAACCGACGATCTCGAGTTGGACTGGACTCTCGGAGTCGACCTGATCACGGGTTCGGATATCTGGGTACCGGCCGAACTCGTCTGGGGTTCGTATCCTCATTTCGTCGCCCGGACGGGTCCGGCGATCTCTCCAGTAGCTCAGGCGGGTCTCGCCGCCGGTCCCACGACGGAATTCGCGATACGGAATGCAGTGCGCGAGATAGTCGAGCGCGACGCGATGACGCTCTCCTGGACCGGAAGGCGCGGCGTTCGGATTGTCACCGGGATGCCAGAGCAGCTCCTTCGACTGGGCAATCACGAAACCCTGTCGACGAGATGGCTGGCATTCGAGAGTGATTTCGGGATCCCGGTACTCGGCGCCCTCGTCCGCGACCACCGCACCGGATACTCGACCATGGGAACCGCCTGCCACGAAGAAGCACAGACGGCTGCGTTCAAGTCGCTCGGGGAAGCGCTTCAGCTGCAACTTCTTTCCGCCGACTACGACGACCCGGAGAGCGGGATCGGTCGAGCCGCGGCCTCCCCGACCAGCCCGCTTGCGCCTTGGCGAGCTGACCGAAGCTATGCAGGCGCCTACCGATCGGACTTTGCCGACGTCATGGACTACGGATGCCACTTGCAGCTCCACCTGGACCCGGAGATCCAAGCACGATTCGAGAGTGAGCTGGCAGATGCCGTCGTCGGCGAGGTGGACCTCGACTCTCAGACGTCACCCATCGACACCGAAAGCGCACTGACAGGCTCGGGTTTCAGGCCGGCATGGGTCGATCTGACCACAACTGATGTTCTCCGCGCCGGCCTGCGCGTCGTCCGCGTCGTCGTTCCCGGTTGTCTCACCAATGCGGCCGCCGGATTGCCGTTTCTCGGCTCGCCCCGACTAGTCGACGGTCTTGCCGGACGTCCGCCTCGTACCATCCCATTGCCGCACTGACAGTTCCGGAACTGCCAGTTGTAACGACTCTGCGGTCTCCACCGCGTGAAACCAAGTCGGCTTCGAGATTGCACTGTCTCGAATCACCTGCACGGCACGCGCGGCGATGGTTGCCGTCGCGGCCGACTGGCTACGCCCCGAAACCCACAGCGCCGGGCCGGTATCCGTTCGTGCCATCGCAACCCAACGATCCGAGCCCCACAGCTTCTTCGGCACTACCTTCTGGAGGGCGGGCGCCCACGTCATGGCCGCAAGCCCGAGCGTCGCGGTGGACGTGTCCAATCGCAGGTACGTCCGCACCGGTACGCCAAGGTCGCGCGTCAACGCATGTTGGTCCGAAAAGTCCGCCCGCACAGCAGGACCGGATCGGTACCCGGTCGCGTCCGCCGGCATCCGAAACGTCTTCATCCCGGTGTAGTTCCGGATCGATCGCCCGTCGGGATCGGGAAACCTCGTTCCCAACATCCCGTACGTCCACGCCGTCGCGGCCGGTCCGTGTAGTTCTCCGCCGCCGAGGCCGATCACGATGTCCACGGGTCCGTCGCCGAGTCGATGCGCTTCGGCGGCAAGGACACTGGTCAATCCCGGTGCCAATCCGACGCCCATCAGAACTGGGCCGTCGACCGCTTCCAGTTCTTCGCAGTAGCTCGAGGTTGCCGTGATGTCGACGAATGCCGCCCCACCGCGTACCGCTTCTTCTGCCAGGCGAACGTCCTCGAAACCCGACGCATTCACCACGACATCGAAGTCTCGAACCACAGCCGCGTACGCGCCTGGTTCTTTAAGATCAACGACGACGTCCGCGCGGGCACGATCGCGCCCGGCGGAGTACGCGGAGATTTCGGGGACCTTCGCGAGTTGTTTCATCAGGGGAATCCCGACGGCACCGTAGCCACCGAGTACAAGAACCTTCGTCATTATTTCGCCTCCCGAGTCGCTAGAGTTCGACTCTAGAGTTAAACTCTAATCATGACTGAGGTTCTTCGGGAAGACACGTCGGCGCGGCGCAAGATCATCGAGGCAGCGCGGGAAGTTTTTGTCGATCCCGGCTACGCGGCCGCCACGATCAAACAGCTTGCCGCGGCGGCGGGCGTGTCGGTGCAGAGTGTCTATTTTGTGTTCGGCAACAAGCCGAGCGTGCTGTCAGCACTGCTCGACGTGGCCGTTGCGGGCGACGAGGAAAAGACGGCAACTCTCGACCGTCCGTGGGTGGCGGCAGCACTAGGCGCCCCACATCCACTCGGGCAACTCCGGATTCAGGTTCACCACGGACGGCTCATTCTGGAGCGCACCGCAGACATCCTGTTGGCACTGCGGGCTGCCGCTTCCGCCGACGAGGACGCCGCCCGCCTGTGGCAAATCAACCGCACTCAGCGACGCACGGTGCAGGAACATCTGATGGTCGGCATAGTCGAAAAAGCGCCAACCGTCGACCTCGAGACAGCCGTGAACGTCGCACTCACGCTGCTCAGTCCCGAGACGTACACAGACCTCGTGGTCGGCGCGGGTTGGACCGGCCAAAAGTACGAAGAATGGGTGGTCAACACCCTTGCCGCCACCCTGGGCCTGGACCGAACCGTCAAATCCCGGAAGTAGCTGGGACTACTTGGTGGGCTTGTCGTCGATGTGCCGTGGGTTGTTCCACAGGCGTTCCGTCAGATCGTGAAGGACGGCGAGGGTGATCGTGTCGTCGTCCCGTCGGAGCAGAGACTGACTGACCGTCGCGCGCACCAACGTGGAGTCGGAGTGCACGAACTCCTTGACCGAGCCCGGCTCGGAACTCAGTTCACGATGAGCCTGCTCGGCACTGACGTCGTCGGCATCCTTGTCGTAGAGAATGTCCTGCAAACGCAAAGCCGAGACGGCCTTCTTGGGATATCCCAGCATGTCAGCGAAGGACGGGTTGGCAAAAACGATGCTGCCGTCGCGGTGAACGGCCATGACCGGCACCGGAAGCCTGTCGAGGAGAATCAGAGCAGGCATCTGCTCCAGATCCGCAATCGGCGATTGTGGCGGCTGCGCAACATTGCGGCGGCGTTCCATAACACGTCCTCTCAAGTTGCCCGAGTCGACAACAGTCTAACTGCCCAGCAAATCGCGGGTTGACTTCCCGCCCGGATGCAGTGACGAATGCCCGAATCGTGCCCGCCTGAGTTACGCCGCGAGCGCCTCCTGGTCCTCCGCCAAGGAACCGTCAACAACACGATAGACAGTATCCATCCGAGACAGGTGACTTCGGTCGTGTGTCACGAGAAGGGTTGCCGCCTCGCGTTCCCGCACCACCCCGATGATCAGATCCATGACAGCGGCACCGCGCTCCTGATCGAGCGCGCTGGTGGGCTCGTCGACCACCAGAAGCTGCGGATCGTTCATCAATGCTCGCGCGAGATTGACGCGCTGTCGCTGCCCACCCGACAGCTGAGACGGTCGTTTTCCGCTCTGATCCGCGAGCCCGACAGCGTCCAGCAAATCCATCGCTTTTGATTTCACGGCCTTGCGACGGGTCCGTGACGTGAAAACGGACTGCCCCAGATGCGCCATCACCTCGAGCTGCTCCAGAGCCGTCAACGACGACACGAGGTTCGACTGTTGGAAGACGATCCCGATCGACGAGCGTCGCAGCTCCGACGCCGCCCGCCGACTCAGCGCCGCGATGTCGGTGCTGCCTTCCGGCGTGCGGAGATAGACGTGCCCGGAATCCGGACGGATCAGGGTCGACGCCACCGCCAACAGGCTGGACTTGCCTGAACCCGAAGGTCCGGTGATCGCGGCGATCTCGCCGCGGTGCAGTCGCAGAGACACGTCGTCCAGCGCCGTCACCCGCGATTGCCCGTCGGGAAATGTCAGATCGACGTTCTGGATGTCGAGAACTGTGGTGCCGGTTGTGACGGTCATCGTGCGCTCCCCAATGCTGTGAGTGGATCGGTGGTCGAGAGGAATCGAAGTGCAAAGGCCGCGCCGAGCAGACCGAGCCCGATCAATGCCACGGCAGGTACGACGGTGGTCGATGCGTCCAGGACAAACGGCATGGCGTCTCCGATCAGCGAGCCGGCCACGGCCGTCAGCCCGATTCCGGCGGTGACGCCGGCAATCAGGACGATGAGCGCCTGGCCCAGTGCGTCGCGCACGAGAGAACCGGTGGTCGCGCCGAGCGCTTTCAACGTCGCGATGTCCGGGGTTCGCTGGATCGTCCACACCGTGAAGAACGCACCGATCACCAGGGCCGAGATCGCGAACAACATGAGCGTCATCAGCGTCAACGACCCGTTTTCCGACTTGTACGAACCGATCGCGTCGAGCGAACCGCTGACCGTCGTCGACGTCGTCGCGGCTGACTTGTCCGTTGCGGAAGCGTCGGAGGCTCCGGTGACAGCCAGTACTGTCGCAACTCCGCCGCGTGGATTGGCCGCCTGCCAGTCACCGAGCGTCATCCAGACGACGGGCGAATGGCTGTACCAGTCGTCACCGCGAACGTCGCTGACGGTGAACTGCTGCGTACCGACGCTCACCTGATCGCCGGCGCCCGCCCCCAGATCGCGGGCGGCACCTTCGCTCAACACCACCGTGCCTGACGCCGACGGCGTCACGTCACCGAAACCGCCGTCAGCACCGAACAGGGCCACCGACTTCTGATTTCCGTCGGCCAATCCTGCCTTGCCGCGGCCGATTCCGATGGGGTCGACATCCTTCGCGGCCCCGGCCCAGGCGTTGACCTGGTCCTGTGTGAGCGCCGATTCGTCGAACGACGCCCCAGCTCCGGTGTCTGCAAACACCACCGTGTCGGCATTCATGGCCTCGATGGCCGACACGTTCTGATGGCGAAGTCCTGCAGTCAACCCGCTGAGAAAACTGACCAGAAGTGCAACCAACAGAACCACGACGGAGATCAGCGCGAAACGACCTCGCGCTGCCCGTAAGTCCCTCATTGCGACAAACACTGTGAATTCCTTTCCTGTGCTTGCCTCTACGCTCTCGCGGATGCAGACTCTTACCATCGCACCTCGGATCGACATTCCAGCGCTCGAAAGAACCATCCCGGTTTACAACTTTTGATGGATGAACCAGGCCCGAACCTCGCTAAGCTGGGCGAGATGCACCGATCTCCGCTCACGCCTGTCTTCGCCGGCCTACAACTGGGCCTGCATGTCCTTGTCATGGCGCTGGCCGGTGTGGTGTTTCTTCGAGCGCTGATCGACGAATCCGACCTGACCGCAACAATCATCGCGTTGGCCGTGATCTTTGTTGCCGTCTATCTTTTCGGGGTTGCCAAAAGGCTGCGCGGCAACGCTGCCCGCTGGTGGCTGGCCGTGCTGACCCTCGTCTGGATCGCGACGATGGCGGTATCCGCCGACGCCGCCTACCTCGCGTTCGGACTCTTCTTCCTCTATCTCCATATTCTGCGGCGCCCCTGGAGCCTGCTGGCCGTCACCGCGGCAACGGCTGTCGCCGTGATCGGCACCGGATTGCATCGCGGGTGGACAGTGGCCGGCGCCGTCGGACCGATCATCGGCGCCGCCGTAGCCGTTGCTATCGGTCTCGGATACCAAGCGCTGTACCGGGAGGCAGCCGAGCGCGGTCGTCTCATCGACGAATTGATGAACACCCGTGAAGAATTGGCGTCGACGTCTCGCGATGCCGGAAAATTCGCCGAACGTGAAAGGCTCGCGGCCGAGATCCACGACACCGTGGCCCAAGGACTTTCGAGCATCCAGATGCTCCTCCACGCTGCCGAACGCGCCGATCCGGAGAGCCCGGCCATCCGACAGATCAGCCTCGCACGGGAAACTGCAGCGGACAGTCTTGCCGAAACCCGCCAACTCATAGCCGAATTGACACCCGCGGCCCTGGACGGTCAGTCGCTCGCCGATGCGCTTCGTCGAATCTGTGAACGCGCGAGCAGTCCCGAACTGGAAGCGCGATCCGTGGTCGAGGGTGAGGCAATCCGGCTGCCGATGCCCCTCGAAGCAACCCTGGTGCGCATCGCCCAGGGTGCGGTGTCCAATGTTCTCCGCCACGCGGATGCAACCAGAATGGCTGTGACACTGACGTATTCCGACAACACCGTCAGCCTCGACGTGGTCGACAACGGCCGCGGCTTCGACGTGGAAGTTCTCGAACGTGGACCGGCGGAATCTTTTGGCCTCAACGCAATTCGACGACGCGTCGAACTGCAGGGCGGAACGTTCTCCATCGAGTCGGAGCCGGGACACACGGCCGTCGCGGTGACCTTTCCCCTCGATGTCGGTGAACAGTGATCCGCCTGCTGCTCGCCGACGATCACGCGATCGTGCGCGCCGGGCTGCGAGCGCTGCTCGAAAGCGAATCCGACATCGAGGTGGTCGGCGAAGCAGGGACCGCCGAGGAAGCCATAGCCTTCTGCGCCACCACGCCGGTCGACCTCGTGCTCATGGACCTGCGGTTCGGGCCAGGCAAGACCGGGGTCGACGCCACCCGCGCGGTATGCGCGCTGCCGAATCCGCCGCACGTACTCGTTGTGACCAACTACGACACGGACGCGGATATCTTGAGCGCCGTCGAAGCCGGAGCCAGCGGCTATCTACTCAAGGACACACCCCCGGTCGAGTTGCTGTCGGCCGTCCGCGCCGCTGCGAGCGGGGACAGCGTTCTCTCCCCTGCCATCGCGTCGAAGCTCATGACTCGGGTACGCAAACCCGAAACCAGCCTTAGTCCAAGGGAAATCGAAGTGCTGAAGTTGGTGGCGGCGGGTCGATCCAACCGAGAGATCGGTAAAGAACTTTTCCTGAGCGAGACCACGGTCAAATCGCATCTGGTCCACATCTTCGGCAAGTTGGGCGTGAAGTCGCGGACGTCGGCGGTAGCTCGTGCGCGGGAGCTGGGTTCGATCTGAGGCTTTGGACAATTCAAGCGGGGCAAATTGAGGTCGCCAACCAAACTGGACTAGTACCAGGGCCCAACATGACCGATCAACACCTTCGCCGCCAACGTTCTCAGTCGGACAGTCTGATACGCCGAATTCTAAAACAAATGCATAGAAACGCCAACGCACGAACCGGCGCTCTCTCGCCACGAGCGAATACGCGGGTGGAGTGAAAAACTTGCTCGAATACTGATGCATTTCAACAATTCTCAAACTTCTACGGTTACCGAAGTTGTCCGTTTTGTCTCTGGTTATCGAAAGTTTGTTCGATTAGACTTTCGGTATGGACAGTCGGGAAGCATGGCAGCTGGATGGCGAGGACCTCAAGAGTGAGGTTCTCGATCTGGTGCGCGCCCGGCACGAGTTGCAGTCGCGGATGGTGTTGCTGATCGTGGAGATGTTTTCCCGTGAGGTTCTCGGCGGGAAGGGTTTTCGGGCGATCGCGCAGTGGTTGCATGGTTCGACGAATTTGGAGATCGGTGAGTGCAGTCTGCTGGTCGGGTTGGCGCGGTTGTTGATGCTCGAACCTGTTGTGGCGGATGCGTTTCACCGGGGTGATGTTGATGCGTTGAAGGCCCGGCAGGTGGCGTCGTTTTGTCAGCATCCACCGAAGAACATGACCCCGGCGGATGTGGACAAGGCCCGCGGGATCTTGTTGTCGTTGGCGTCGAGGAACATTGCGGATTGTGATGCGGTGCGGGCAGCGATCCGCCGAATCGAGAAGCAGTACGGAAAACGCGAGGACGGCGTTCCGGTCGGGGAAGATTCCGAACGCAACGAGTTCTACGCCTCGAAAGGCTTGTACGGGCGGGTCACTGTGAAGGGCGATCTGGATGCGGTCAACGGGGCACGGTTGATCACGTTTCTGTCGAGCCTGTCCGCTCCGACACCGGAGAAAGACGGTGTCAAGGACACCCGCACGCCTGCATTACGACGGGCGGACGGGTTCTGCGAACTGTTGCGCCGGTACGAGCGAGCGGGGTTGGGTCCGATCGAAGGCGGCGTGAAACCACACATCACGGTCACCGCGTCCGCGAAAGACATGACGGACCTTAAAGTTCTGAAAGACCTGTTGCCGTCCACCGAGGAGTTGGGGTTCGCGTGGACGGATTGGGTGGGCCCGATCAGTATCGACACCGCACGGATGCTCGCCTGCGACTGCACCGTCACCCGGATCCTCCTGGACGAGAACGGTGTTCCGCTCGACTGCGGCAAGGAAGCGAGAACAGCAACGGTGCCGCAGCGGCGGGCTCTTGCGGTTCGGGATGGCGGTTGTGCGTTTCCAGGGTGTGGGACTCCGTCGGGGTGGTGCGATGCCCACCATATTGTTCACTGGGGTGATGGTGGCCCAACAGATCTCGACAACCTGATCTTGTTGTGCGGTCACCATCATCGGACACTGCACCACACCGAATGGCGGGTCGAGATCGGCCCCGATCGGAAGACGGTGTTCTATCCACCGATGTCCGTTGATCCGTATCAGCAGCCGATCGGCGGGAACAGCCCGCCGACAGCCGCCTGAACGGCCATAACTGAAAATGCCAGCGTATGCACCGGGGAATAACCATGCCTCGGGGCATACGCTGGCGTTTTCAGCTGCTTTCGATGTCCGTCTTGCGACAGCATCTGTCTCCACTTCGACACGCAGGACCAATAGGGTCGAGGCATGTCTTTCTGCGAACCCGCCCGCGTTGTCACCGTCACGTCCCTGACCCCGCACATGCGGCGAATCAGCATCGAGGCAGAAGGTGACTGGCACTGGCCGACCGGCGGACAAGGCGACGAGCGCATCGATATTGCGTTCCCGAAACCCGGTGAAACAGAAGCAGATTACGACTACTTCAACAATCCCGACTACGGCAAGGCCGATCTCGGAACCGAGCCACCGTGGCGGCACTACACCGTGCGCAAGGTGCACGACGGCGGCCGACGTCTGGACATCGACTTCGTCGTGCACCCTGGCGGTATTGCAGCGGATTGGGCCCTGCGGGCCGAACCAGGTCACCTACTAGGCGTCTTCTGGTCGGACAGTTCGCGGTCCCACTACCAAGCACCGGCGGGTCCTCGCTGGCAGTTGCTGGTCGCAGACGCCACGGGTCTCCCCGGACTGGGCAGGATTGTTGAAGAACTTCGAGAGGGCGATGTCGCACAGGCGATCATCGAGGTCGAAACCGAAGAGGATCGACAGGAATTTGTCACTCGCGGCGACGTCACGTACACGTGGCTCGTGGGGAGTGGCCTCGGAAAGGCGCCGAGCGCGCTGTTCGAAGCTGTGGAGAAGGTCGAGTTTCCCGAATCCGAATCGGCCGACGTCTACGCGTGGGTGGCGTGCGAAAGCGCAACCAGCCGTCGTATTCGTAAGCATCTGAGGGAAGTTCGAGGAATTGCTCGCGACAAGCACAATGTTGTCGGGTACTGGCGAGAGGGCGCCGACGGCCACGTTTCCGGCATGAACAGCGAGGAAGTCACCGTCGGCGCCTGAGCGCCGTGATCACTCTGCCGGCAGTGTGTCGGTAGATTCTGCGTGAGCCTGCTGCACGTCAGCCGGCTTTTCCGCCAGCATCTCGAACAGTGCACGGCGTGCCTCGGCAAGAATTGCCTCTGCCTTGGCGACCTGCTCAGCGGTCCCACCTGCGGCTACCGCGACAGCGGCACCTCGGAGTAGACCCATCGCGGGACGGAGCGCTGCGCCGGCTTCACCAAAGCCCGGCCAACCGTGTCCGCGCTGGTCGGGACGACCAAATCCGCGCTGACCTTCGCGACCGCGTCGGCCTTCGGGGCGTCCTTCTGCTCGGTCTTCGAAGCGACCCTCGGGGCGCTCTCCATCGAATCCTCGACGGAAACCGTGTCCGCGATGCGGGCCTCGGCGGCCATGCTCGCGACGTTCTTGCATTTCTGGGTTGTTGTGTGGGGCGTACATGTTGTCCTCCTGGGCTGTCTGTGTTTGTTTGACGTATCGACGATATATCGACAATAGATCGAACGCAAGGGTCTGGAGAATAATTCCCGCACCCTCGTCCGGATACGCTGAAGCCGTGAACACGGATCTACAAGCCCAGGCCGCAGACGTCCTACGCCGCCTCGCACTCGACGAATCCCTGAAAGAACGCACCATGGCGGACGCTGCGACTGCAGCTCTCGCACGGAAAGTCGCCGCTCGCTACATCGGCGGCGAAACCATCGACGACGCTTTCGACCGCCTCCCCTCGATCTTCGCGCGAGGACACAAGGCGAGCATCGAATACACCGGGGAAAGCGTCCGGGATCCCGAGCTCGCGAACGCCGAAACCGATGTTTTCGTGGAACTCGCCGAACGAATCGGCACGTCGGGTGTCGAGAGCACCGTGTCGTTCGACCTCTCGCACATCGGCTTGGTAATCGATCCGGAGCAGTGCTTTCGCAATGTCGTGCGCCTGGCCGAGGCCACGGAACGCGCAGGTGCCGAGCTGATCATCTCCGCCGAAGCGTCCGATCGCACCGACCTGGTCCTCGACATGCACGCGCGGCTGGCCGAGCGCTTCACTCACGTGGGGATCACCGTTCAGGCCCGACTGCACCGGACCGCAAAGGATCTCGCCGCTCTGCTGGACCGACCCGGCCGCATCCGTCTCGTGAAGGGCGCCTTCCTCGAAGCCGAATCCGTCGCCTACCCGCGCGGTAGTGCCGAACTGCGCAGCGCGTATCTCGACTACGCAGCCCGAATTGTCGAATCGGGTCACCAGGTTTCCATCGCGACGCATGACCGCGACATCCTCGAAGCATTACGCGCCGAGCATGATTCGAAGCTCAGAGCCGACCACGTGGAGTTCGAGATGCTGCTTGGTCTCGGTACCGAGCAACTGGACGCACTCCGAGCCGCGGGCTTCACCACACGCGAATACGTCATCTTCGGAACACAGTGGTGGCTGTACGTACTCAATCGCATCGCCGAAGAGCCGGAGCGTGTCTACACCGCGCTCATCGACGCGGCTTCTACAGAACCTCGGATGGTCGTCGGATCGATGGAACCTCGATGAGCTCGACAATCGCGCCGACCGAATCCTGAGTGTCGTAGTACGCAAAACCTCCGTCCCCGTTCGCCCCATAGCCGTACCCCGACTGAATCAAATCGACGTCGTGTTCCGCCATTTCGATCATCGCGTCCTTGATCGACGGGACGACAAAACCCAGATGGTGCAATCCGAAACCGTGACGCGATTGCCATTCGTGGTACGAGCTGGGGCCTTCGAGGAGTTCGATCAGCTCGATTTGGGGACCGACACCGACAAAAGCCAAGCGCATGCCGAACCGTCCTTCCTCACCTCGGTAGCTCAACTCCGGAACGTTGTCGGGCCCATACGTGTAGATCGACCAATCGTCTCGGCCGAGAATGCCGCTCCACAGCGCAACGGCCGATTCCAGATCAGGCACAATCATGGCGATCTGTGCCACCGCGTTTCCCCGCAGGGGCTCAGGGAGCGAGTCTGCCTTGACGCCTATCACTTGCCACTCCTCGTTCGGTTCGGTTATCGGACCAATTCAACAGCAGTCCGTTCACAGATTGATCATGTGTCCGGCAAGCCCGTGGAAAGCCTCCTGCAGCGCCTCACTCAGTGTCGGGTGAGCGTGAACGTTGCGTACGAGGTCTTCAACTGTCAGTTCGAATTTCTGAGCGAGCGTCAGCTCTGGCAATAACTCGGTCACTTCCGGTCCGATCAGATGTCCACCGAGCAACTCACCGTACGTATCGTCGCTGATCAGCTTCACGAACCCGACAGCATCCCCTAGACCATGCGCCTTGCCGTTGGCACTGAACGGAAAGGTAGCCACCTTGACATCCCAGCCCATGGTGTCGGCCTTGTCCCTCGCTTGCTGCTCCGTCCATCCGAAGCTGGCAACTTGGGGTTGGCAGAAAGTTGCGCGGGGAATCATTGGGTAGTCGACAGGGACGGTGTCTACGCAGGCAATCGTCTCAGCCGCGACCACGCCCTGGGCCTCTGCGACGTGAGCGAGCATCAACTGTGCGGTGACGTCGCCGATTGCGAAGATTCCGGGCACTGAAGTACGCATGTACTCGTCGACCATCACGGCTCCTCGCTCGGTCAGTTCGACGCCTGTCGTCTCGAGGCCGTAGCCGTCGGTCCGCGGAACAAATCCGATCGCTTGGATCACCTTGTCCGTGAGCAGCGTTCGCGCCTCGCCACCCTGCCTCACTACTACCTTGACCTGGCCACCCGAATCGACGATCTCCTCCACCCCAGTGGAAACCAGAATCGTGATCCCGGATTTCTTGTATCGCTTCGACAGTTCGGCAGATACATCCGCATCTTCCAGCGGAAGGATCCGCTCTGCGTACTCGACCAGCGTGACGTCAACTCCGAAACTGTTCAGGACATAGGCGAATTCCACACCGATCGCTCCTGCACCGGCGATGACCACGCTCTTCGGCAGCTCGCGAGTGAGAATCTGCTCCTCATACGTGACTACATTGTCGCTGCGAGTCGTGCCTGGAAGTAGCCGTGGCTCTGCTCCACTGGCGATAATCACGTTGTTGAAAGTTATCGTCGCGGAATCGACCCCCGATACCTCAAGGGTATTCGGTCCACGAAATACGCCGCGACCGTTGTACTGCCGAATACCGTTCTTCTTCATCAGGTAATTGACGCCCTTGGTTCGGCCGTCCGCAACAGATCGACTGCGGTCGAACGCAACCCCGAAGTCAACCGAAGTGACACCTTCGATTCCGAACATCGAGGCTCCGTCGGTCACCAGGTGCGCAATCTCCGCGTGCCGTAGCAGTGCCTTCGACGGAATGCATCCGACGTTCAGACATACGCCACCCCAGTACTTTTCCTCGACCACAGCAGTGGAGAGCCCCAACTGCGCGGCCCTGATGGCCGCAACGTAGCCACCGGGCCCAGCTCCGAGTACGACCACGTCGTAGTGTGAATTCATACCTGTGCCTCCCACTTTCTCGCGATGTCTGCTCAGCCGAAGATCTGGATCGGGTTCTCGAGAACTGTGGTGAAATGCTTCATCCACTTCGCGGCGATCGCCCCGTCGATCGGACGATGATCAACCGAGAGAATCACTCGTAGGACCGTCCCGACCTCCAGCCGTCCCGCCACGACAACGGGCTGCTCGGTCGCTGCTCCAATTGCAAGAATCGACGATTGAGGAGGGTTGATTATGGCCGAAAATTCCTCGACCCCGAACATCCCGAGGTTCGAGATCGTCGTCGACCCACCTTCGAGTTCGTCCTGCCGAATCTTCCCTGCACCTGCTCTCGCTACTAAATCTTTTGTAGCGCTAGCAATTTCGGAAATGGACATGGCGTCGACCCCGCGCAGAACGGGAGTAAGCAATCCGCGATCGGAATCTATCGCGATCGAAATATCCACCTTGGCAAAGGTTCTCACTGCGTCTTCGACCCAGATCGAGTTCATCTCCGGCACCAGCGTATGCGCCTTCGCCATCGCTTTGATCAACAGATCGTTGACCGACACCTTGGAAGCGCTGACTTCGTTGAGCTGCCTGCGCGCCTCCAGCAACGCATCGACCCGAGCAGAACCAGAGATGTAGAAATGGGGCTGTGTCTGCTTACTCGATGTCAGCCGAGCAGCAATTGCACGCCGAAGTCTCGTGTGCGGTGTGTCCGTGAAGGCAGAGCCATGGCCCTTGACACCAGCGTCCTTGACACCAACATCTTTCACTGCGACGGCCTGTGCCGAAGCGCCCTTTACTGCTATTGCGGCATCGACATCGTTACGTACGACGCGTCCGTTCGGGCCCGATCCCACGATGTCACCGAGGTTCAGCCCTGCCGATTCCGCTAGGCGTCGCGCCAAGGGACTCGCGAAAATTCGCGGCGCCCTCTCATCGGCCACTTTCTCGCCCGGCACGGTCGGAGGCGACGTACCGTCGGGTTCGTCTACAGCATTGGATGTTTCAGGCTTGGCAGAGCACCCATGGGCATCACGGACCCCGAGCTCGGCCAGCAATGCCGCAATATCCTTTACGACTTCGCCCCGATCAGCGAGGACGGCGATCGGTGCACCGACCTCGACGGATGTCCCTGGTTCGACGAATGTGTGTACAAGTACACCCGCGGACTCGGCCTCGATCTCAACCGTCGCTTTGTCCGTTTCGAGAACGGCCAACGGTTCGTCGACATCGAATTCCGAATCGACAGCAAGCGGCCACTCGGAGAGGATTACGGTGGTAGCTCCGGCTGCCACCTCTGGCATGCGCAGTAATGTCGCCATGGCGGTTGATTGCTCCTAGAGAATTTCTGCCGATGAGGGTAAGTGGGTTCGGTTCGGTCGCTTCACGATCGAGTGATCCTCTTCAACGCTTCGACCACTTCATCCGTCTGTGCAATTGCCGCACGTTCGAGCACTTTGCTGATGCTCGGCGATGCCTCAGACCCCGTCACTCGCTGGATGGGCTGATCAAGCCAATCGAAGAATCGGCGCTGGATTTCATCACTGAGCCAGCCGCCGTATGACGTTCCGTATGCTCCTTGCTCAGCGATGACCACGTTGTTGGTCTTTCTGATGCTTTCGCCAATGGTGTCCCAGTCGATACTCGCTTGGTCGAGCCAACGGAGATCGATGACCTCGGCATCGACTGTCCCGATTTCATCCACTGCCTCGAGGCAATGCCCCACCATCGACAGGTAGGAAATGATCGTGAGATCGCTTCCGCGCCGACGCACTGCGGCCTTCCCGACCGGCAGGAAGTAGTCGTAGTCATCGGTCGGCGCCTGGCCGCTCGTGCCATATAGGTCTACGTGCTCGATGACCACCACCGGGTCGTTGCATTGCAAAGCGCTGTTCATCAAGCCGATGTAGTCGTACGGCGTGGACGGTGCGACGATGCGCCATCCCGGGGCAGTTGCAAACACGCCGGCAGGGTCCATGGAATGTTGCGAGCCGTAGCCGGTCCCCATAGCGACCTTGCTGCGCAATACGAATGGAACGTTGCTGTCCCCTCCGAACATGTGTCGCGCCTTTCCGATCTGATTGAAGATCTGGTCGGCTGCCACCCACATGAAATCGGCGTACATGAATTCGACGACTGGTTTGTACCGTCCGTCCAATGCGATTCCGCCACCGAGGCCTGCGAACGCATTCTCACTGATCGGAGTGCCGAGCACTCTGCCCGGGTATCGATCAGCCAATCCTTTTGTAGCGCCGTTCGTTCCGCCCTTCAAGCGATGAATGTCCTCACCCATCACGACGATGGAGTTGTCGGCGTCCATGCGACGGTCCATTACCTCCGCCACGACGTCGATGAACTTCCGATCGACCATCTCGCCGGCGAACTCCTCCGGCTCGACGAATCGGGCACCCCCGAACTCACTGAGATCACCACGTATCCCGACATCGACGAAGTTCACATCCGGCCATTCCGATGCCTTGATTCTGGCCTCGCCAGGCTTGCCCCCTGGCACTGTTTCCAGCAGCTCGCCACCGATCTCCTGCATTACTCGGGAGGCTTGCGCGACCGCCTTGGCTACGTCGGCTTCCGTCAGCAGCTTCCGACGGACTACTTGATCGGTGAGCAGACGAAGCGGATCGCGCTTTTTCCAGGCCTTTTCTTCGTCCTTCGTGCGATAGCCGAAAGCGCTGCCCGGGAATGGACCGTTCTGGTGAAAGAAGCGGTAGACATCAGCTTCGATGATCGTCGGGCCCTTACCCGAACGCATATGGGTGAGGGCCTCCTGCATCGCGAGGTGGACCGCAAGTGGGTCCATACCGTCAACCTTCCAACTAGGAATGTTGAACCCGAGCCCGCGTGCCGACAATCGCGGTTCACCGGTCGCTTCCGCGACATGTGTGGAAACCGCATATTGGTTGTTCTCGATGAAGAAGCAGATCGGAAGATCCCATGCCGCTGCCAGATTGAACGATTCGAGTACCGAACCGATGTTGACCGCGCCATCACCGAAATAGGTTACTGCGACGGCATCGGTTCCTGCCTGACGGTGCGCCCAGGCAAACCCTGCAGCTTGCGGTACCCCGCCTCCGACGATCGCATTCGTACCCATCGCGCCGGCTTCTTTCCACTGCAGGTGCATGGACCCGCCACGACCACGGCAGTAGCCGCGCGACAGACCACAGATCTCTGCGAGGCTGCGGGTCAGTACGGTACGGACCTCTGGCGAGAGTTCAGCGGTCGGATCCAAACCGTCGACAGCCACATGGGCCAGCGCCTTGGCAAGGAACTGATGATGTCCGCGGTGGGAACCGTTGATGGAGTCAGCGGATGTGAGGCCGACGATCGACCCCACAGCCCCACCCTCTTGTCCGATGCTGGAGTGGGCCGGACCGTGGATCAGTCCCTTCCCCGCCAACTCCAGGACGTATTCCTCGAAGGATCGGATCAAGATCGTCTGAGCCAGCATCGTGGCGAGAAGCGACGGGGCGGCCGCATCCCAGTCCTTGTTCGATGTTGCCAGTTCCACCCATGGTGATGCTGCGGTGAGTTTCTTGTGCGTGGTCATAGTCAGTCTCCGGATCAGGCCTTTGGACGGCCAAGCTTTGGCAGCGCGTCTGGACAGCGCGGAGGGACTCGCGCGGGGCGGTCCACTTTCCGTGTTGGGCTCACATTGCCATCGAATGGATCCATTCGCAAACCCGACCAGGTCTCTATCGGAAGCAAATGTGGCCTGCCCCACTTGACGAACTGGTGCAACACCGCGCAGCATACGAGCTGTGAGTTTTGTCCGGCATGCAAACTTAAGCGATTGGATCCAAAGCGGTGAAGCATTCGACCCAGATCGCAACCGCGGTCAAACATGCAAACAGGCACAATTGGATCCAATCCGCGACACGGATCATCCCGAACACCATCACGCATGTCCGCAGTGAACAATGAACTCCGGCACCCGCTCGATCCGTGGCCGAGCAGAACTGCGCCCGTCCCCCATCTCGAGGAGCACCGTTGTCCGAAGCCGATTCTGCGAACGGCCCCACCACGGTCGCGAGCCACCGCATCGCTGCCCATATCCGCGAAGACATACTTTCCGGACGCCTACTCCCCGGAGTTCGAATCCGCCAGGAGGAGATAGCCGAACGACTCGGCGCGAGTCGACTACCGGTGCGAGAAGCGCTGCGCATGCTCGAATCCGAAGGCCTGGTCGAACTGAAGGCGAACAGCGGCGCGTGGGTGTCCTCGATGGATATGCAGGAATGCGATTTCGTGTATCGCATTCGCGAACGTATCGAGCCCATGGCGCTGGCGGAGAGCATCCCGCATCTGAACAGCAGTGTGCATGATCGACTCTGGAGTATCCAGGAAGAGATCGAAGCCAACGAGGACGTAGACCGATTCCTGGTACTGGACCGGGAGTTGCATCTACTCACTTACAGCGGTTGCGAGATTCCTCAGTTGATAACTATGGTGACGCGGTTTTGGAATACCACTCAGCATTACCGTCGGGCATATGCCCGACTGACGGGTCCCGATCGAACCTGGGTCATCAACTACGAACATCGCTTACTGATCGAAGCCATCGTGCGCAAAGACGAGATCGATGCCGAACGGTGCCTGACCGGCCACATACGAAGAACCAGAACCGAATTAACCAAGCATCCCGAACTTTTCGACAGCACCCATCCTGATTCTTCGCCGGGAGGTTCGTCGAAAGTGCGCTGATCAAAGGAAAGCGACTTGTACGACTTCACCGATCGCACCATTGCAATATCCGGAGCCGCAGGCGGAATTGCCAGGCAGGTATCCGAGCAGATGTACGCAGCAGGGGCGAATCTGGTACTCGGCGACCTGGATACACAAGCACTCTCCGCAATCAGAGCCTCCCTGGATCCTGACGGAAATCGTATAGCGACAACCGAACTCGATGCTGCTTCACCTGAAAGCAATGATCACTTCGTTGCGGTTGCGCAAAGGCATTTCGGGGGGATCGACCATCTGATCGTCGCTGCGGGGATCTATCCCGAACAGTCAGTGGAGTTGATGACCGACCAGCAATGGCGGACGGTCATGTCCGTCAACCTCGACGGGGCAATGTATTTGACACGCGCCGCCATTCCGGTGATGCGTGACGGCAGCTCGATCGTCAATCTGACATCCATGGCAGGCCATCGCGGCAGTCGAAATCACGCTCACTACGCGGCGTCAAAAGGTGGACTACTCGCTTTCACTCGCAGTCTCGCTTGGGAACTGGGCGGATCGATCCGAGTCAATGCAGTATCGCCCGGCATCATCGAAACACCGATGACTGCAAATTTGGTCAACAGCCAAAACGACCACCTCATCCGTTCGACGCCGATGGGCCGATTCGGCCGCGCCGCCGAGGTTGCTTCCGTGGTCGGGTTCTTGTGCAGTCCAGCCGCGAGTTTCGTGCACGGCGAAGTGATTCATGTGAACGGCGGACTCCATATGGGCTGAACGCCCATATCCAGCGAACTTGTTGAACGACAAACATACTGACATCTCGAGAAGGCTCACATGAACAGCTCTGCACCTCCGGAAGAAACCCCCGCACTAGATCGCGCCCGTTCGCTCCGGGCAGCCGTGTCCGGAAACATCCTCGAATGGTTCGATTGGACTCTGTACGCAATCTTCTCCACATACCTGGCCTCGAACTTCTTCGATGACAGCGATCCCACTTCTGCCCTGCTGTCGACACTTGCGGTGTTCGCAGTCGGATTCGTGGCGAGGCCGTTCGGTGGCCTTGTCTTCGGGCGCCTGGCGGACCGCAAGGGTCGAAAATTCACGATGGTGCTCACGATGTGCCTGATGGCCGTTGCAAGCCTGGCAATTGCATTGATCCCGAGCTACGAGAGCATTGGGGTGTGGGCGTCGCTCGCGCTCTTGATTGCACGTCTGACGCAGGGCCTCGCGCATGGAGGGGAGGCCGGCGTTTCCTACACCTACGTCGGTGAGATCTCGCCTCGAGATCGCCGAGGTCTCTGGGGCAGTTCGGTATTCACGGCTGTCACCTTCGGAGTAATGCTGGCGACTCTCGTCGCAGCATTGTTGACGGGGATCCTCGGAAAAGACGACATGAGCAGATACGGATGGCGAATTGCTTTCGCCATCGGGGCCGTACTCGGTCTCTACGCATTGTTCTTGCGTCGTGCAGCATCCGAATCGCCTCACTTCGAAGAGAATTCGGATTCTGCAGCCACGGCACCTCCGATCGCACGAAAGGACATTGTCAAGATCGGTGTGCTGATTCTCATGCTGTCTGCGGGGCAGAACGCGGCCTACTACACTTGGGCCACCTTCGCGTCAGCGTATGCAATTTCAGCGAAGGGAATGGATCCCAACGGAGCCTTCATTGCAAGCTTGCTTGCCCAACTCGTTGTGCTGGCACTACTTCCACTCTCGGGTCACCTCTCGGACAAGTACGGTCGGCGTACCATGGCGGCAGCCTTCGGCATCTCCGGCGCTGTCCTCGTACTGCCGATCGCGGCTATCCTTACCGCCCAGCCGTGGACCTTGTTCGTGACGCAGGCGATGGGATTGGCGGTATGGTGCTGCGCGTCCGCGATGTATCCGGCGCTCATGTCCGAACTCGTCCCGACCCGTGCACGCGCGATGGGAGTCGGCTTCGCTACCTCGCTGTCCGTTGCGATCTTCGGCGGTACGGCGCCATACCTGAACACCTGGTTGACCTCGCGAGATCTCGGATGGGTGTTCTCTGTGTACGTCGGAGCACTGTGCCTGCTCTCCCTTATTGCCGCCTTGATCATGAAGGAGACCAAGGGAATCGACCTCCGTACGGTCGGAACGCCTTTCCGCAATGCCGGCAAGAACGAGAATCGGGTGTCGACTTCCGACATCGGCGAGTTGTCGAACAGATAGAGACAAAACAGTGGGGCTGCACTCGAATCGAGTGCAGCCCCACTTGTGTATGTTTCTAGCTCTCCAGAAACGCCTTGATGCGCGCCAGAGTGGTTTCCATTCCGGTCTGCATCAGCTGATCTCGACCCCGACCGAGTAGGCCGCTACCCGACATCATGCGGACGTAAAGCGCAGGCGTCGCATAGATCTCACGAGTCTCGGTAAGCACGGTGCCCGTTCCCGAAGGCTCGAGCACGTACGTCCACCGAGCCTTCGGCTCGTCCGATTCGAAGGAGAACTTCCGGCAGTCGACCACGTCGACCACCGTGCAGTGCGTGCTCCACCGAATCAGGCCGTGCTTGTTGGTGCCCTTGAACTTTGCACCCACAGTGCCCGGAGTTCCGGAAGTCCATGTTCCACCGGTGTTTTCAGGGCTGAAGCGACCCATACCTTCGATGTCGCTGACAACCTTCCACACCGATACCGGAGTTGCCTCGATGTACGCGCTGGCGGTTTCCACCCGTTACCGGCCCGGAACCCAGGACATGATCTTGATGGCGTGAGGCATGAGCTTTGCCCACACCTTGGCCGGAAGTCCGCGCGGTCCACCGAGATTCATGACGCGGGTGGTGGCAACGGTCTGCGGCTCGGTGTACTTGATCAGCCCCTCGGCGCCGTGACGACGACCGACGCCCGAGACACCCATGCCGCCCATCGGTGCTGCGGTACTGCCCCAGGTGGGTGCGTAACCCTCGTCGACGTTGACGGTGCCGGCGTGGATGCGCGCTGCGATGGCTTCGCCGGCAGCCTTGCTTCCCGCCCACACACTGGCGTTGAGGCCGTACTCGGTGTCGTTGGCCGCAGCGATGGCCTCTTCGACGTCCTTGACGGGGTAGATCGAGACGAGCGGCCCGAAGGTCTCGTCGCGGTAGCACTCGGCGTCTTCGGGAACCCCGGTGAGCAGCGTGGGCTCGTAGAACAGCGGTCCGATGTCCGGGCGGGCCTTGCCGCCGGCAATGACGGTGGCGCCCTTGACCACTGCGTCGTCGACATGCGCGGAGATTGCCTTGACCTGGGCCTCGGAGACGAGGCTGCCCATCTCGATTCCGAATTCGTAACCAGCGGCGAGGTTCATCTTCTTGACGCGGTCACCGAACATACGGATGAACTCGGGTGCGATGGACTCTTCGACGTAGATGCGCTCGATGGAGATGCACAGCTGACCGGAGTTGGAGAAGCACGCACGCACAGCGGCGTCGGTGACCTCGCGCAGGTCTGCGCCGGCCGCGACGATCATCGGGTTCTTGCCACCGAGTTCGGCGGAGAAGCCGATCAGTCGACGGCCGGCCTGCTCGGCGAGGAGCTGACCGGTCGCGGTGGAACCGGTGAACATGAGGTAGTCGGTGTTCTCGACCAACGCGGTGCCCACGACGGAGCCCGGTCCGGGAACCACGGCGAAGAGGTCGCGGGGCAGTCCCGCCTTGTAGAGCAGTTCGACGCAGGCGAGCGCGCAGTACGGCGTCTGGCTGTCCGGCTTGAGGACAACGGCATTGCCCGCGAGCAGCGCGGCGATGGCGTCGGACACGGCCAGCGTCATCGGGTAGTTCCACGGCGAGATGACGCCGACGACACCCTTCGGCTGGTAGCGGACGACGGTCTTCGTCAGACCCGGAAGCATGCCGGAGACGCGACGCGGACGCAGCAGCTTCGGAGCCACACGTGCGTAGTGACGCGACGTCATCGAGATGTCGAGGACTTCTTCCTGAGCTGCGGTACGCGACTTTCCGGTCTCGGCCTGAGCCATGTCCATGAGGGCGTCGCGGTTCTCGAGGATGAGGTCGCGGTAGCGGTGGAAGACGGCGGCGCGGTCGAGGACGGAGCGCTTGGCCCATTCCTTCTGGGCGACGCGGGCACGGGCGATGGCCGCAAGTGCGTCGTCGGCGGTGCCAACGGGGATGGTCGCCAGCTCCTTGCCGGTGAACACCTCGGTGATGGACTTCGTCGGGCGATCGGCAACATTGTCGATGGCGATCAGATCGGCGAGCCGCGAGAAGGTCGCAGCGGACGGAGCAGGCATTTCAGTACCCCTACTGGTGAGTAGTTCTTGGAGTTACACACAACTTACCCCGTCGGTGGTACCGATCACAGTGCCGAATCAGACAGAGTCAACCAATACTGCCTCTTTCGGACGTTTTGCGATCAACAACGACATGACTGCAGCGATCGCGCAGAGCGCGCCGGCCACCAAGAATGCAGCGTCGTACGAGCCGATCTGATCACGAACGAGGCCGGCCAAGAAGGCCACCAGACCCGCGCCGATCTGATGAGATGCCAGCACCCAACCGAACACGATGGGGGCGTCGGCGCCGAAGTGCTGACGGCACAGCGCGACGGTCGGCGGAACCGTCGCCACCCAATCGAGCCCGTAGAAGATGACAAACGCGATCATCGGCGGATTCACGGTGTTGGCGAGCAGCAGCGGCAGGAAGAGCAGCGAGATTCCGCGGAAGAGGTAGTAGATGCCGAGAAGTTTTCGCGAGTCCATCCGGTCGGTGAACCAACCCGAAGCAATGGTGCCGACCATGTCGAGGATTCCGATCAACGCCAACAGGGACGCGGCCGTCGTGATCGGCATTCCGTGATCGTGCGACGCCGGGACGAAGTGCGTTCCGATCAGGCCGTTGGTGCTCGCGCCGCAAATCGCGAAGGTACCGGCGAGAAGCCAGAACACCTTGGTCTTCGACGCCATCACCAGCACCGAGATCGCCCGGCCTCCGGCGCCGCCGCGCTGGTAGACAGGCTTGGCGGGTGGGGCGTAATCGGCGGGCGCGCCGTACGGCGTCGTTCCCACGTCTGACGGATAGTTACGCAGGAACAGCAGAACGAACGGCACGACGGCCAGTGCGGCAAACGAAACTGTGAAGGCGACGCTCTTCCAGTCGTACGTTTCCGCGAGCTTCGCCAGGACGGGCAGGAACACCAGCTGACCGGCAGCACCACCGGCCGTCAGGATGCCGGTCACGAGACCACGCTTTTCGACGAACCAGCGATCGACGACGGTGGCGACAAACGCCAGCGCCATCGAACCCGTACCGAGGCCGACGAAGACACCCCACAGCAGAATGAGCTGCCAACTCGAGGTCATGAAGATCGTGAGACCACTGCCGAGCGAGATGAGCGCCAACGCCGAAGTGACGACCGCCCGGATACCGAACCTTTCCATCAGGGCAGCGGCGAACGGCGAGGTCAGCCCGTACAGGATCAGGTTGACCGAGACGGCGGCCGAGATGCTGGCGCGCGACCACCCGAAATCCTCGTGCAGCGGATCGATCAGCACCGATGGGGCAGCGCGGAAGCTCGCCGCACCGACCAATGCCAGGAATGCCACGATCGCGACGGACCACGCGCGGTGAAAGCGCGGGGGTCTCACCTGCTGCGGGCCCGATTCGGGGAGAGCGGTCTCAGAAGTCACAGAGAGAATTCTGCAGTTCGGATTCGATCGAGAACAGTGGCCAGATTGCCAATATATGAAAGGATCGAGCCATGTCTGGTCCGCATCGCGTCGTCGTACTGGCTCTGAACGGAGTCATTCCCTTCGAACTCGGGATCCCCGCGCGTATCTTCGGGCGTGCCATCGACGTCGAGGATCGGCCGCTGTACGAGATCCTGACGTGCACAATCGACGGCAATCCCGTGCGGACCGACGCTGACTTCAGCATTTCGGTCGACCATGGGAGCGAGTTGCTCGCCACCGCCGACACCGTCGTCATCCCGGCGTCGTACGAATTGGGCCCGGCCTTCGACGAGGGTTATCTCTCCCCCGAATTGGCCGCAGCATTCGAACACATCCGCCCGGGGACCCGGCTGGTCTCGATCTGCACCGGTTCGTACATCCTCGCCGCGGCCGGTTTGCTCGACGGACTCCGTGCTACGACGCATTGGCGCAACACCGACCATTTCCAGCGTGTCTATCCCAAGGTGAACGTGGATCCCGACGTGCTGTTCGTCGACGAAGGCCACATCCTGACCTCGGCCGGAGTGGCGTCAGGCGTCGATCTCTGTCTGCACATCGTCAGGCGCGACCACGGCATGGAAGTGGCGAACACCGTCGCGAGGCGTTGCGTCGTACCGCCGTGGCGCGACGGTGGCCAAGCGCAGTACATCCGCCGCCCACTGGCCGACAAGCCTTCGGAATCGACTGCCGACGCTCGGCACTGGGCCCTCGAACATCTCGGCGATCCGATCACGCTGGCAGACCTGGCGACGCGTGCAAACATGAGCGTCCGCACCTTCAGCCGTCGATTCCGCGACGAAGTCGGAACCACACCGAACCGCTGGTTGACCAGCAGACGCGTCGATCGGGCACGTGAATTGCTGGAGGAATCCGATCTGTCGATCGATGCAATTGCAGCTCGAACCGGCTTCGGGACTGCGACATCGATGCGTCAACACATGAACGAGGCGCTCGGCGTTTCACCGAGCGCCTACCGACGCACGTTCAAGGCACCGGCGTAAGCGGCAGTACCAGGCACTATCCTGGAGGCCATGGCCGAACAGACTCGCCCGAACTTCCCCCAGTACTGCGGATACCTCCTGGGGAAGACGCTCCCCGACCGGTACCAGGACTGGGTGCGGAACGATCTGGTCGGACCGGGTGCGCAGGCTCGCTACATCATTCGTTTCACCGTGCCGGCGACGCTGATTCTTCTGCTGTTCCTGTTGATTCCGGGACCGATCTGGATTCCCTTGGCCATGATGGCTTTGCTGCTCATCCCGCTCGCGTACTTCGTCGTGGCGCTCGGGACCATCTACCGCCGTCACCGCCTGCTGAGCCACGGACTCGATCCCGAACTGCTCGACGAGAAGGCCCAGCGCCGTGCCGATCGCACTCGCGAGGACTACGAGAAGCGGCACGGTCGCTGAGCACCCCTCAGCGGAACATCGTCACTGCGGCCTTGGCGAGGACCTTCGGATCCTTCTCGTAGTGATGCATCTTGGTGAGCTTGTCTTCCGGAATCCCCAGGAACTTGTAGACGGCTACCTGAGCGCAGCGCACCGAGTACTGCTCGGTGAACACCATGTCGAACGGCAACTCCGCGAACTGACTGATGAACGCCAGGTTCTTGGAGTGCTTCGGCACCACCAACGGCCGGTCGCCAACGGCTCGCCGATTGAACAGCGCACTGGCGTAAGGCATGTGGCTGGGAATCGAATTCACGACGCTGCCGGTGATCTCTTGTCGGCGCGCGGCGAGCGCACCGCTCTCGTCGAGCGCCTCGAGATGCCCGAGAGTCTCTTCCAGCATTTCGCGCCCGGTCATCTCGATGAACGGCTTCTTCACGTAGTCGCCGTCCTTGCGCGGGAACAGACAGTAACCCCAGAAGACTCCTTCGTTCTCCTTCTGCGCGTGGTAGTGCGGCTGATGGTGAACCACGATCGACAGAAGCACGTTCGAGTCCACGAACGTGTTGAGTGCATTTCCGGGGAGCTGCTTGGTGATTCGGGAAATCTCGTTGATGAGCTCGTGTGACGAAGTGGTGACGGTGAAGCTGGTCCACTCACTCTGCGCCCGGTCCCCGAAGAACTTGTCGGGATTCCCGAGATCGTAGAAATGCTCGGTGGCCTGCTTCCACAGCAGCGCACTCGGTGCGTATCTCATGTCTTCGACGATCGGGGTGTCGAGATCGCCGATCGACGAACTGTCGGTGATGCTGCCGTTGGTGTCGAAGACGAAATCGCCTTCCGCCACGTCGATTCGGCCCTTCTCGCCGGTGCGGACGTTCTCGTAATCGAGTCCCGTCACGATGATCTCGTCTCGAAGCGGGGTGTCCTTGAACACGAACTCCGTGATCTTCAGTTCGTTGACGAACTTCACGCCCTTACCTTCGAGGAAGGTCCGCATCGGCAAGATGATGCTCTCGTACTGGTTGTACGGGGACCTGGTGACACCCGCAAGCGTCTGAATGCGGCTGAACTCGAGAATCATTCGGTTCATGTACCGGCGAAGCTCCATCGCCGAACTCACCCGCTTGAAAGCGAAAGTGGTCTCCCACATGTACCAGAAGTTGGTGGTGAAGAAGTGCGGAGTGTCCTCGAACCACTGCTCGATGCTGATGTCGTCGAGTTTTGCCTCGTCCGACTCCGGCATCGTCATCAGCTTCGTCAACAAGTACCGGTCCTTGTTGTCGAATTGCATGTGCTTGTAATCGTTCTCGCCCTTGTTGCGAATACCGTCTCGGTCGATCAACCGTGCGACGTCATGCGTGGGGTGCGCGTGGTCGAAGTCGAGAATGTCATCCGTCACCGACTTTCCCGGGTTGTCCAGCGACGGAACCGCACTCAATATGTCCCAGAGGTTCTCGTAGGTTTCCTCGTTGAGCATGCGGCCGCCGCGGTTGATGAAACCCGCGTCGTTACCGAGTTCGCGATGGCCGTACTGGTGCTGAAACGTAGCGGCGGATTCGCCGTCGTTCGCTCCGTGCATGTCCAGGCCCATGATGGTGATGTCCTCACCGTTCCACTCACCGTCTCGAATCAGATAGACGGCAGCCGAGAGGTTTCCGATGCCGGCACCGATCATGTAGGCCTTGTGAGACAGATTGGAAGACATTGGGTTTCGTTCCTTACTCGAGTCGCGGTACGGATACCTTCCAAGCATGGACCCGTTTGCCCGCAGGCGCATCACCCGAGCCGGATGACGTCCGTCACGGTCGTTGAAGGCGCACCAGATCGAGCGCAAAACGCACGTAGTCACGTGCAATTTCCTCGGGCGTTTGCGGCCCACTCGGCCGATACCATTGCGCGACAGAGACACACATCACGACAATCGCACGCGCGGCCTGTCGCGGCCGATCCGTCTCGAACACACCGGCGGCGATTCCGTCGTCCACCTGCTTCGTCATCAACCACTGCTGGTAGTTGCGTGATTCCGTGATGCGCAACCTGTTCTCGGCTGTGAGACTGCGCATTTCACTGGCGCCGAGAAATCCTTGATCACGCCGATAGATATGGAACAAGGTCACACATTCGACAAGGAAAGCCAATCTTTCGTCGGGACTTTCGCCCTCTTCGATAGCCGCCAACGATCTCGTGTTGAGTTCAGCCATGGTGAGGTCGAGAATTTTGGCCAACATCTGTTGCTTACTGGAATAGTGGTGATACAGACCCGGAACACTCATCTGCGCACGTTTGGCGATCTCACGCATCGCAGCGCCGTGATATCCGGTCTTCACCATCTCCGCGAGCGCGGCAGCCAACACCGGATCGAACGAACTCGGACCGAACCTTCGCCACTCGTTCGGGCGAAAATGTGCGTCCGGGTCGGCGTCGTCGCCTCCCCATCGCGGCTGTTCCGGCGGACGCACTATCGCAGCCGGGAGCAGAGCGTCGAAACGCACTCCGAGAATCCCGCCGATTGCCGCCAACCGGTCGACGCTGACTCTGGTCTTTCCGGTCTCGACAGCGCTGAGCGTCGCCGGGCTGACATCGAGACGCCTGGCCAATTCACGCAGCGAGAGCCCGCTGTGACGCCGCGCTTGCCGGATCGACGCCCCGATCAGGACAGCATTCTCAAATTCGGTCACAGTGTTCAGTATTGCCGAACATAGGATTTCCAACAATGCGATGACCACGGAAATCTATGAACGTGTTGACTACTAGTTATCGGCCTGAACATGATGTGGATCACAAAGACCCAGGTCCGCCCGAGCGATCGTTCGGTGTCGGTAGCGAGAGGATCGAATCACCATGACCGAGGCGCCATATCTTGGAGAACTCCTGCGCGACGCACCCAGCAACTGGGGCAAGTGGGGAGAGTCCGACGAGGTCGGTTCACTGAACTACCTCGACGCCGGACAGGTGCTTCGTGGCGTCGGAACCATCAAGCAGGGTTCCGTGTTCACACTCCAACGTCTTATCGGCGATCCCAAGGGTGATCCGGTCTGGCCGGGACGGAGCCCCGCCGAGCGCACACAGATCTTCGACGAGAGCAGCTGGGACGGCGACGACGCCCCCAACTTCCCCGGTGGCCTGCATTACGCGGACGACAAGATCGACGCGTTCCTGCAGGGCTCGACGCAGTACGACGCACTCGGCCACGTCTGGTACGACGGCGCCCTGTGGAACGGATACTCGGCTGATACCACTGTCGGCGGCCTGGAGAAGGCCAGCGTCGAACCGATTGCCGACCGCGGCGTCGTCGGACGCGCAGTACTTCTCGACATGGCGAAGTTCCGCGGCAAGGAAAACCTCGACAAGGCCGAAACCTTCACGCACCATGATCTTTTGGCCTGTGCCGAAGCGCAGGGCGTCACCATCGAGAAGCGTGACATTCTCGTCATCCGCACCAACTTCCTCAAGCTGTTCTTCGACCAGGGCGAAGCCTTCTACGAGGGCTTCTGCGAGCCCGGCTTGATCTACAGCCCCGAACTCGTCCAGTGGTTCCAGGACATGGAGATTCCGAACCTCGTCACCGACACCATTGCCAACGAGGTCACCACCGACCCCGAAAACGGTGTGGCACTGGTTCTCCACAACGCATTGATGCGCAACCTCGGTGTGGTGTTCACCGAGATCTGCGATCTGGAGAAGCTGGCCGCGGACTGCGCGTCCGACGGCCAGTACACGTTCTTGTACGTCGCCGCACCGCTCAAGGTTGCCAAGGCCAGCGGCTCTCCCGTGAATCCGGTTGCCATCAAATGACATACGAGGATCGCCCTTGGTTGGCGTTGTACCGCAACGACGTTCCCCCCGACATCGACGTCGAACAGCCCACAATGCTCGAAATGTTGGCGGCGACGGTTCGCTCTGATCCGGACGCCACGGCTGTGAAGTACTTCGACGGTCAACTCAGTTTCGCTGAACTGGATCAGCAGAGTGACGCCCTGGCCCGCGCACTACGAGCAGGTGGCCTGGCGAAGGGAGACCGTGTCGCACTCTTCCTGCAGAACGTTCCGCAATTCGTGCTCGCCCTCGCCGGAATCTGGAAAGCCGGCGGCGTCGCAGTCTCGATCAATCCCATGAGCCGTGAACGAGAACTGGGATACCAACTCGAAGATTCCGGAGCAGCGGTTCTGATCGCTCTCGAGGGGCTCTACGAGTCCGTCGGCCGCAACGTCGTCTCCGACTCGCCGGTCAGGCGAGTCATCACCACCTCGGAACTCGAGTACCAAAGCCGCAACGATCCACGGGTTTTCGACGGAATCGTGAAGAAGGATCTCGGTACCGACGATCTCGCGACGCTGATCGACCAGCATCGTCTCGGCGATCCGATCACTACCGACGCTGCACCGGAAGACATTGCGGTACTGACCTATACGTCGGGAACCACAGGTCCGCCGAAGGGAGCGATGACCTCTCACGCGAACATGACCTTCAACGCCCAGGTCTACCGTGACTGGCTGGGGCTCACCCCGAAAGACACGGTTCTCGGCGTCGCGCCGCTCTTCCACATCACGGGGTTGATCGGTCACATCGCGGTGTCCGTCCTGGCGAGAATGCCGCTGGTGCTTGCCTATCGCTTCCAGCCCGAGGTGATGCTCGACGCGATTCGTGAGCACCGCCCGACATTCACAGTCGGCGCCATCACTGCGTTCACCGCACTGCTCAACACTCCGGGTTGCGCGCCCGAAGACTTCACCTCCATGCGGTTGCTGTATTCCGGCGGCGCACCCATCTCGCCGACAGCCGCCGAGGCAGTCCGCGTCATGACCGGTGCTGCGCTGCACAACATCTACGGGCTGACCGAGACCACGTCGCCCACTCACGCCGTTCCCGTCGGGGCAGATACCCCCGTCGACCCCACGTCCGGGGCACTGTCCGTTGGCGTTCCGGTACCCAACACCGTGGTCCGCATCGAAGACGAGGGCGGTGCGGTCCTGCCGATCGGAGAGATCGGCGAATTGGTCGTCCGTGGTCCACAGGTGGTGCGCGGTTACTGGAACAAGCCGGAGGAGAGTGCGTCGGCCATTCGCGACGGGTGGTTCCACACCGGCGACGTCGGTTTCATGGACGAAGCCGGCTGGTTCTACGTCGTCGACCGTAAGAAGGACATGATCATCGCGTCCGGCTACAAGGTGTGGCCACGCGAGGTCGAGGACGTTCTTGCCGAGCACCCCGCAGTCCGTGAGGCGGCAGTCGTCGGGATCGCCGACGAATACCGCGGTGAGACGGTGAAGGCGTTTGTCAGCCTCGTCGCGGGGGCCTCGGTGACGCCGGAAGACTTGATCGATCACTGCAAGCAGCGGATGGCGGCGTACAAGTACCCACGCTCCGTGGTGCTGGTGGAGGAACTGCCCAAGACCGTCACGGGCAAGATCTTGCGACGGGAGCTGCGCACGACCTCCTGATCACAGGGCAGCGGGCGGACTTCACGGTCCGCCTGCTGTCTGATCGCGCACAGTTTTAGGTCGACCACGCAATCGGGGTAATGGAACAGTAATATGTGCTGAGTACCCACGGACAAACGGGAGACATCAGTGAGCAAGTTCGGACGTAAGAAGCAGCCCACGCCCAAGAGCTACCAGTGGCTGGCCATGACCCTCATCGCGTTGTCGCTCTCCGTGTCGATCGGGATTGCCGCCAAACCCTCCTGAGCTCGGCGGATCCGAAACTTGTAACCCCGCGTCCATCTGCACATGGGCAAATAGGAGCAATTCGGACGCTTAGCTGTTCTAACTTTCCTTCCGTCGTGTCACCTCGGCACCGACGGAGAGGATCAACTCACCATGCGAAGCTCACGCTTCGGCGTGCTGGCCGCTGCCGGCGCTGTCGGACTCGTGCTTGTCACCAGCAGCGTCCAGTCCATCGCCACGGCGTCACCGTTCGGTTCGCTCGACGCCGGTTCGAGTTCCGGTTCGACAGAGACACCGACCGTCAGCAACGGCGGTTTCACCTCCAAGACGCCCTACACTCCCGGCCAGCGCATCGCCGACTATCAGGCGCCGCCGACCGGATACATCCCGGTGTACACGGAAAGCGTTGCGCGCCATGGCTCCAGAGCACTGTCGAGCCTGAAGTACGACGACCTGAGCCTACAGCTGGGGGAAATCGCCGAAGCCGAGAACGCATTGAATCCCGTCGGCAAGGAATTCGGCCCGGCGCTTCGTGATCTCATGGCCGCCAACAAGAAGCTGGGGTACGGCAACCTCAGCGGACTCGGGGTGGCCGAACATCGGCAGCTCGGAGCGCGCGTCACCGAGCGCCTCCCGCAATTGTTCGACGCCATCGCAGCGCAACAGGGCACCATCACTTTGACTTCGTCGGGCGTCGACCGTGCCGTGGACAGCGCCGAGAACTTCGCTCAGGGCCTGACCGGTGCGTTTCCGGCCGTCGCCGGCGATGTTGCGCCGGTGACCACGGATGCCGACCTTCTCTACTTCCACGACTCGGATGCAAACGCCGACTACAAGGACTACGAAGAGTCCGATCCTCGACTGAAAGCCGTCGACGACCAGATCGCCGATCTTCCCCGCACCCGCGAGGTCTCGCGGCACATGATGCTCAGGCTCTACTCGGAGGACTTCGTGAACCGGCTGAGTGCGGGCGAGTTCTCACTCGTCGACCGCGGTAAGGGTTCCAGCACGATCGACAACGAGGTCGACGCCGCGTACATGCTGTACAACACGTACATCATCACTCCGGGCATGGCCGAAGAAGGCAAGTGGAATTTCGAGCGGTTCATCGACTCCGACGACGCTCAGTGGCTCGCGTACACGAACGACGCCGAGGACTTCTACGCCAAGGGTCCTGGCTTCACCGGTGAAGACGTCACCTACCGGATGGCAACCGTCCTGCGCCACGAGTTCCTGCGCGGGTTGCAGGAACACACCGGCGACGCCGCCGTGCCGGGAGCGGACTTCCGATTTGCACACGCAGAAACGATCATCCCCTTCGCTGCGCTCCTGAAACTGCCGGGAAGCACCGTCTCGCAGGCCGAGGGTGATCTCTACACCTACGCGAACAACCCCTGGCGCGGAGCGAATGTCAGCCCGATGGCCGCCAACGTGCAGTGGGACGTCTACGCCGGACCGGACGGTGAGCGGCTGGTCCGAATGCTCTACAACGAGCGTGAGACAGCATTTGCTGCCCCGTGCGCTCCGGTGAGCGCCGGGAGTTTCTTCTACACGCCGGACGAACTCGCCCGCTGCCTACCGGAGATTTCACCGGCGGCCTGAGGGCCGACAACTCGGGATCCAGCCAGCGGTCGACGAGGGCGCGCCCATGCCTGGTGCAACGCCAGCATGCGCGCCTTCTCGTCGTCTTCCATCAACAAGGCGTCGCAGATACGTACGATGACCGGAGCCGAAACACCAACGGACGTACCCTGTTCCAGCCGCTGATAGTGATTGAAACTGATGTCGGCTATCTGCGCGACATCACGCCGACTGAGGCCGTGCATGCGGCGAGCACCCTCGCAGCGCATGCCGACCTTTTCGGGCGCAAGACTGTTTCGTTTTTCGACGAGCATCTGGCTCATCAACTGACGCGCGCTCGACCCGTTCACGTCGCCACCTTTTCCATCCCTGAAATATGCTTTCAACTAACACGTTTCAGAATATGGGATGGGACGGACACGGCGGTATCTCCGAGATGACAGATAATCACGCGATACCGCCAACCCTGTGCCCGTTCAGGCTGTGACGATCAGGGGCCGAAGATCAGGCTATAAACCTGCCGATCGTCGGATTCGACTGGCAGATGGGACTACTGCCCCAATTGATCGAACCGAACGCCGTCGCAACGACATTGCCGACGCCGGTGTTCACCGTCGCAGAGAGATACGGGTACGCCCCTACCAGGTCGACGATTCCGGACTTACCCGTGTCGGTGTTGACCCACGCAACGGTCACCTGACCCGCCGCCGGAATGGGCGCGGCTGCCGGGAACGAATCGAAGCGAATATCGCCCTTGGCGATGGGCGGATTGGACTCTGGTCCGGACTGGCCGGTGAGCCCGGTCAACGAGGCCAGTGACCCCTGATTCGGGCACCCGATGGTGACGGCTGCGCCGCCGAAAGGGTGGGGCGGATCAGCCGAGGCGACTCCGGCGAACATGACGCTCGCGGCAATCGGTAATCCGATGGCCGCAAAAACCCCGGCCGTGCGTGTGACGCTCATAGCTGCTCCTCGGGTCGACAACACTTTCCGGATACCCCTGGTACAACGCCCGAAACGATGGAAAGTCGACTATTCACACCCCTAGACAACGCGTGTTGTCAGAACTACAGTCGGTGGTGCAGCTCACACCTACCTCTGCAGCGCGCAGACCAGTCCCAGGGAGTGTTCAGATGAAGCGCTACGACCTCCGCAGTCGCACGGATCGACTCGATCCCGAAACCGATTACGAAGAGATGTCGCGCATTCTCGCGGCGCAAGAGTTTCCCTGGGACATCAATCAGGCGCTCAGCTTCGCCCTTTTTCGCACGTACGCGGTCCCTTCCATCGGCAAGCTCCTCTTCTCGACGGGCGAGTTCACCGACAAGGTTCAAAAGCGCTACGACGACACCAGCCTGATCCTCGATGCCATCCTCGAGCACGGCCTCAGCAGTACGGAAGGCCGCAAGAGCGTGCGTCGAATGAATCAGATGCACGGTTCTTACGACATCTCCAACGACAACATGCTCTACGTTCTGGCCACCTTTGTCGTCACGCCGGTCAGATGGCTCGACGAGTACGGCTGGCGGAAGATGACCGACAACGAGATCGTCGGGTCGACGAACTATTACCGCCACCTGGGTCGGTACATGAACATCAAGGACACTCCTGACACCTACGAGGGGTTCGTCAAACTTCTCGACGACTATGAGCGCGAACACTTTTCATTCGACTCCGGAGCGCGGGCCGTCGCCGATTCCACCCTCGACCTGATGTGCACCTTCCCGCCCAACAACCTGGCGCCGAAGGCTCTGGTCAAGGGATTCGCGTTCGCCCTCATGGACGACCACCTACTCGACGCCTTCCACTACAAGCACCCGAGCACCGCGATGCGCGTCGTCTCGCGCGGTGCGCTGAAGGTCCGTGCGCGTCTGCTGCGCTTCTTCCCGGTGCGCACGAAGCGGAAATTCGCCCGCGAGCTGCCCAACATCCGCAGCTACCCGAACGGTTACAAGGTCGAAGACCTCGGCACCTTCCCCACGGGATGCCCGGTCAAGCACCTGCAGGCAGACCAGCAGGCCCAAGCGTAGGTGCGTTGGGATACATCAGATTCACGGACGAGTTTGTCTGCGGGACGTTCAGGAGGCGATGGTCATGATTCCGATACCGCCGTACGGACTCGGTGACAGTTGGAAGATCTGGACTCCCTGGCTGGTTCCCATCGTGGAGTGGTGGAACTCCTGGCACCCTGCGCTGGGCTGAATCGCCTTTCTCAGGCCTGAATGAGGGACGAGTCGCGACCAGTACGACGCAGGGTGATCAATTCGTGGTTTGTCTCGGCATCGTGTCGGCGCCCCTCTTCTTCGAAGTCCATCAGCGCATAGAACCTGCGGGCGCGATCGTTGAGGGTGTAAACCTCGAGTGTCACCTCGCCGTGCATGGTTGTGGCGTGTTCCACCAACGCCCAACCGACGCCCAACCCTTGCGACGCCGGCGCGACGAACAGTCCCCCGATCTCGGAGCCGATCATTCCCAACAGGCCAACAACTTCGGAGTTGTGCTCAGCCACCCAATTGTCGGCCTGAATCAGATAGACCTCTCGCATCTTCTGCTCCCGTTCGCCCGTTCCCTCACCCGTAAGGAACGGATGGGCTTCACGGGCAGCGCGCGACCACAGGTCGACGACCACATCCTCATCCGAGGGTAGGTAGCGGCGAATGATCAGATCCTGGTTCACAATCCGACCATACCCTCCGGCATCAGAGAGATAGCCGGCGCTGAAAGTGACCAATTCTCGGATCAACGCACGACGGCCTCGACGTAAACCAGTGGCAACAATTCCATTCGTTGCCACCCCACAATTACTGCCTTGTGCAAGGGTTGTCCGATGACTGACGGTGATCCGACAACTGAGCGCGGAGGCCCGGCATCCTGGTGGAAGGTGACAGCGATTGTCGCCGCAGTGCTTGTCGCTCTCACATGCGGCGTCATCGTGTGGTCCTTCATGCCGCCGGTTGTGTACTTTCCATTCTTTGCGCTCGCCGCCTCGGTATTACTCGGTTTGGGTGGAGTGTGGTTGATACTCAGCCTGATTGGTTGGATGAAGTACAAAACGCTCCGGTTGAGCACGATCGCGCCAGTGATAGTCCTCGTCACCGGCGCGCTCGTGACCTTGTCCGTCCCTTCGCGTGTTGCGTTTGCATTGTCGAAAGATTCGCTCGAAGCTGTGGCCGCGGATTGCCAGAAGTCGTTGGACAACCAAACAATTGGCGTCTACCGGGTCCTGCAGGTCTGGCCGGTAGGCAACGGGTGCCGCTTCCATATCGAGGGTGGTCTGATCGATTCGATCGGATTGGCGTACTTACCGGACGGCGCACCATATCTCGGCAAGCCCCGCCGCGACGGCGAGATCGGATACCAGGAGTTCGACGGCGACTGGTACTCGTTCGTTCAAGCGTTTTAGCGGCGCGCAACTAGACGAAGCGAAAATTCGCCCGGGAACTGCCCAACATCCGCAGCTACCCGAATGGTTACAAGGTCGAAGACCTCGGGACCTTCCCCGCCGGATGTCCGGTCAAGCACCTCCAGGCGGACCCGCAGGCCCAAGCGTAGGCATCACCGCAGATGCCCCGATGATGAGCTTCTTCTTCTGGACCTTGCCCATTGCATTTCGAGGAAGACTGTCGACGATTCGGATCTCGCGCGGCCGCTTGTGGCGGGACAGAAACTCGTCGGCGTACTCGACCAGTTCTCGTTCGATCTGATTCACGTCACCGGATTCGTCCACCGGGACGATGTAGGCGACCACGCGCTCCCCGAGATCAGCGTCGGGCATACCGACGACGGCAGCTTCCTTGACTGTCGGATTGTTGAGCAGGCTCGTTTCGATTTCGCCTGCTCCGATCCGGTATCCGCCCGACTTGATCAGGTCGGTGGAGGCGCGTCCGACGATCTTGTGGAATCCGGACGGGTCTCGCACCGCAAGGTCTCCGGTCTTGAACCAACCGTCGTCGGTGAATGCGCGTGCTGTCTCGTCAGGTCGACCCAGGTACCCGAGGAAGAGCAACTGACTTCGCACCTCGAGCTGGCCGATGGCTTCCCCGTCAGAGGCGACGATGTTGCCGTCCTCGCCGCGTAGACGTGTTTCGACACCCTCGACGGGACGCCCCACCCAGCCTCGCCGACGCTCGTCAGGGCGTGTGCTGAGCGTGAGTTGCGTTTCGCTCATGCCGTACCGCTCGAGTGGTGCTTGTCCGGTGAGCTCGACCAGGCGGTCGTACACCTGAACGGGCAGGGATGCGCTGCCCGAGACCAGAAGTCGTGCGGAGCGCAATGATCGGGCGGAATCGGGGTCGTCGGCGATTCTCGACCAGATGGTGGGGACCCCGAAATAGAGAGTGCCTTTCGCGGCCGCATACGCGGTGGGTTTGGGCCTCGTATGCACCACTTTGGAACCGATGCGAAGGGACCCCAAGGTTCCGAGAATCAGTCCGTGGAGGTGAAAGAGTGGTAGTCCGTGGACGACGATGTCGGCTGCGGTCCAGTCCCATGCTTCGGCAATCGAGTCGAGACCGGCAGCGACGGCCGCTGCGGTGAGTTCGACACCTTTCGGCGCACCGGTGGTACCGGACGTGTAGACGATCAGAGCGGTCTCGGCGTCTGCCCGGGGGGCTGCGCCCGAAGTTCGGTTGGCCTCGATGATTTCGGAGACACCGCATTCTTCCGGTACGGATCCCACCCAGCGGATCGCGCCCGAGTCAGTGAGGAAATGCGTGAGTTCCGTTCTCCCACAATCGGGTGGAATTGGAACAACCGGCACTTTTGCGAGCAGGCAGGCGGTGATGGCCACAACCGTTTCCATCGCGGGCACAGCGTTCACAGCGACGACGCCTGAGGTCGGCAGCGTGGCGATGACGGCCTGCGCGGCAGTCGCGAGTTCGGCGCGAGACATCTGTGTGTCACCGATGACAACTGCATCGGGCGAGTCAGGAACAGGGAAGTTCGGCTGCAGAGCGGTCAGGAGCATCGTGGTTCCTCTTCTATTGCAGTAGTCGATAATTCGTTGTTCTATGTCAGCGGTCTACTGATATCTGTCGGCGCTGAAGTCCGGAAAGGTCGGCATGCGCCGGTTCGTGAAGGCCGCAATGCCGACGGCGGAATCCCTGCTACGTAAACCGGCCCAACGAGTTTGGAGATCTTCCGGAACCCGCCCTCCAACGGATGCGGCTTCGAGCATTTCCTTTGCCGCGCGAACGCTGATCGGTGAGCGCAGCGCGATGGTGCCTGCAGTCTCTGCGGCGTGCACCTCGAGATGAGTATCAACGACGGAGGTGACGATGCCGAGGTCCTTCGCGGTCTCGGCGTCAACGGCAGCACCGGTGAGAAGCAATTGCTTTGCGGCCGCGACGCCGACGACGGCAACGAGTCGTTCGATCGAACGTGCAGGGTAGACGAGCCCGAGTTTGGCCGGTGTGATCGCGAAGCTGGCGGTCGTGTCACAGAGTCGTATGTCGCACGCCACCGCCAACTGGGTTGCGGCCCCGATGCAGTTACCTCGGATCGCGGCGATGACCGGCACCGGGAACTGCGCGATTGCGTCCTCGAGGCGAATCATGTCCTCCGCGACACCATCGACGGTTTGGTCGTCAATTTCGTTGATGTCCATACCGGCGCTGAAGTCCGGACCCTTGCCGGTGAGAATGATTGCTCTGATGTCTGCTCGGTGTGCGAGATGCGCGAGATGGTCGAGCAATTCCCTTCGCATCACGGCAGTGAGTGCATTTCGGCGGGTGGGGTTGTCGAGAGTCAGAGTTGGTGTCGAAGAATCCATCTGAAGCGAGACCGTCGAAAACGACGAGGTATCACGGGGGTCTGTTATCGGGGGTGCCATGAGATGTTTCCTGTCAGAAGTAGCCGGGGACCACGAGGACCGCGCACGTCAGCAATGGGCCGATGACGATCATCGACATTCCCCACCGCAGGAGGTTCTTGGCGATACGAGGTCGATCGGATTCGTCGGCGCTGGCGACAACGGCGGCGCCCGCGGTGGAAAACGGTGTGCTGTCCACGAGAGAGGACGAGACTGCCAACGCGCAGATCAATCCTGCGGCCGGAATCTGCCCCTGCGATATGAGTGGGAGTGCAAGAGGAATGAGTACACCGAGGATTCCTGTTGTGGAGGCGAACGCCGACACGAACGCGCCTGTCAAGCACAACGCCACCGCGGCGATCAGCGGAGCCTGTATGTGGGCGGCACCTTCACTGATCAGATCGACGGCACCCATTTTTTGAAGCACGCCGACGTACGTGATGATCCCACCCACCAACAATATGGTCGACCAGTCGATCTCCTTTGCAGCGGAGCGTGTTTGCTCCGAGAAGAGCACAGAGACGGTGACACCGAGCCCCAGGGCGAGTGCGCCGACGTTGACGTTGACTCCGACGACCGACAACACAACGACACCGACGATCAGGCCGACCAGCGCCATCACCGTGACTCGCTGGAAGGCATTGAGATGGGTGGCCATTGGCATTTTCTCGGACACAAGGACCTGGGTTGCGCCGCCGCCAGGAAGGCGATTCGGTCCAGCACTCGGAGCCGAGATCCCGCCACGGTTGTCCACGTGCTCACCCTGCTCGACCGGCACTCCGTGTCGGCGAAACAGCCTGGTCGCGGCGGCAAGCAATACGAGGTTGACCACGACGACGAAACCGAAGAACGCGAACGCGTTGATGTCGATACCGCTGCGCTCAGCCACACCAACGGTGATGATGCCGAACAGGCTGGTGGGAGCAAATCCACCTGCAGAACCGCCGGTGAGAACCGCCAGACCCATCGGGAGCGGATCACGCCCTCGTTGCTTGGCTATTCCCAATGCGAGAGGAGCGAGGACGACGCCGGCAAGAGGCGAACCCAAACTGCTGATTCCGGCAGCGAGCGCGAAGAACACCCACGGCAGGAGAGCGTCGCGCGCTCCGGTCCGTCGAATTGCGCCCTGCACGATCCAGTCGAGAGTGCCATTGCTTCGTGCGATCCCGAACAGGTAGGTCACTCCGAGCAGAAGCAGCATGATGTCCACCGGAAATCCAGACAGGATCTCGGAGATCGACAAGCCGGCGAGAGTCGTTCCCACGCCGAGCGCGGCCGCCAGCGTCAACGCCCCCATATGCACGGGCCGGACCGTTGCCAGCACAAACGCCGCCACTAACACCGCGAACGCGGCAATTTGAAGAGTCACTTCAGTCAAACCTCCGACTGGTTCACTGTGCGAACCAAGTGGTTTACAGTACGATCCGATCACAGTAGAGTGTGATCTGACGCACGTCAACGCGCGGAGGGTGCTCCGGGGCACGGAAGAGTCGACCGTATGCTCGCGAGACACACGATCCGATGGAGGTTTGATGGCGACACAGAGCGTGGCGACCGCGCTACACATTCTCGAAGCTGTTGCACGCCTTCAGCCCGTCGGGCTCAGTGAGCTCACCCGCGCAACCGACGTCTCGAAGGCAACCGTGCAACGCTGCCTGACGACGCTGCGCGACGAAAGCTGGATCCGTCAGACCACAGACTCCGGGCGGTGGATACTGACCACCAAAGCCTTCGTCATCGGCGCTCAGGTTCCCGACACTCAGCGAATCCGCGAGATGGCACTGCCCGCCCTCAGCGACCTCCAGGACTACACGAAGGAGAACGTTCACCTCACGGTCCCCGAAGGGCGCGACATGGTGCTCATCGAACGTCTCGACAGCTCGCACCCAGTTCGTGTCTTCCTCCCGATCGGCGGAGCGAGACCGATGCACGCAACGGCAAACGGAATCGCCTACCTCGCATACCAACCCGACATCGTCGCCGAGGATTACATCGCGGTAGGCCTGGACCCCTCAACCGAGCACACCGTCACCGACCCGGACACGTTTCGTGAACTACTGGAGCAGGTTCGACGCCAAGGTTATGCAGTCAACGAACAAGGGTTGGAAGACGGGACAACGGCGATTGCCGCTCCGATCGTCGGCCCGGATCAACGATCGATCGCCGCTCTCTCGATCTCGGCCCCCAGCGTCCGGCTGACCCCCGATCTCTACCTCGATTACGGGCAACGAGCACGACAAACGAGCAAAGAGATCAGCAGCGGCCGACACTCCTTCGAGTAGCGGCCGCAGCAATCAAGCGACGAGCTTGGCCTTCAAAAGCGCGATCGTGTCCGGAGTGAGTCCGAGACCTTCGGTGAGATAACCGTCGACGGTTCCGTAATCGCTGGCTATCTGCGCGAGTCCAGCTTCCAGGTATGACGCATCGACACCGAGGGCTGGCTCGAGATTGGTCGCTACCTGCGGGCTCAGAGCCTGAGAGATCTGCGCAAGGATCTTCTCGTTGGTCGCCTGAAGGTAGGTGTTGCTCAACAGATAGTCGTCCATGATCGTCTGGGCGGGGACACCAGCGATGGTCTGCAGCAACATCGCGGTCCAACCCGTGCGGTCCTTACCTGAAGTGCAATGGAACAACTGCACCCCGTCACCAGCAGCGATGTCCGAGAGAACCTGCTTGAAGCCGGCACGGCGCACGGGATCGGTGACAAAACTACGGTTGGTGTCGACCAAGAACTGCTTGGCCTCTTCCGGCGACTTGATCGTTGTAGCGAGCTGAGTGAGATCCTTGAACTCGATGGGGATGTTCGTGTACGTCACACCGTCCGGGAGCTTGTCCGCGCCACCGATGAACGGGTTGGAGATCTCGGTTGAACCGCGCAGGTCATAGGCGTCGGCAAGTCCGAGGCCGGTGAGCGTCGCCTTGTCTGCGTCGCTGGTCGCGGTCAGCGCATTGGACCGGTAGATGACGCCGCGCTTGAGGTGCGAGCCGTCGACGGTGGCGTATCCCCTACCGTCATTGCCGGCGACGTCGCGAAAGTTGGCCACGGAGGCCAAGTTCGGTGTCGGCGCGAGCACAGGATCGAGCGAGCCGAGATCGACCGATCCCGTGTTGAGAGAGCCCAAGTCGAGCGGGATGGCCGTGGCGGGAGCGGCAAACAACAGGCCTCCGGTGACAACAAGTGCGGCGGCCTTCGCAGTGCGAGCGAACAACATTCGTGAGCGTGTGGACATGTGGCAGTGTCTCTCTCTGTGGTTTGGGATTTGCGGTTTGGCGAGCTGGAGTTACGGTGCGACGTCACCGATTCCGGTGAACCCGTATCGCTGGTGGGGTCCAATGACTGCTACCTCGAACAGTCCTGTCCCGGTGCGAGTTACGCCGTCTTCTACAAGGGTGAACCGGGCCAAATTGTCGACCGGGCACAGCATCTTCTTCCACGGTTCGATGTCCGAAACCTTCTCTCGCAGGCCCTGAACCACCAGTTCTCCCTGCCACATCCCGTGGCGCCAATCCTGCTCGAGTCCGTAGCCCGTACCGACACCGATGTAGTTGGGCAGAATCGGTTCGCAGGTTATCTCCAGGATGTGGTCGGATTCTCCTGGTGCACCGGGACGCCGGAAGTACAGAGTTCCGCTCTTCACCTCGCGGGTACCGGAAATGAAGGTGAGCTGGTGGTCCGGTCGACCCAACCACTCCGGCTCGCGCGAACGATCCGCCCAGACGCGTGTCGCATCCTCCAGAATTCGGCGTCCCTGCTGATCCTCTTGAACGACCGTGACGACGGTGAAGTCCCCGAATTGCATGATCGAGTAGATCCAGAAGAAGTTCTGACTACCGGCGATCGACGGATCCGCCTTGCGTCCAGGAGGTTCCGCCTCGCCGACCGGTCGAACACCCCAGGATCGATCGCGATTACCCCGCCACGTCTCCGGGGTGACCGGGATGACGTCGCCGTCGACGGTCAGGGATCCGGACCATGTTCCGGTCTGCACGAATCGTTGCGTGTCGAAGGTGACTCGTTCGAGTTGGCGATGGAAATGTCTGGCCTCGAGATTGGCGGGGCCGTCGGACTCGAAGGTGAGGTCGAAGCTCAGGTCCGGCGCTTCGGGACTCGGGTCCAACACCACCCGCAGACGGTGCAGACCCTCGATGATCTCGATCCTCAACGGGCCTACTGACAGGTCCATACGATCGTCACCCAAGGCGCGGGATGCCCGGAAGACGATATGGTCGTCGCCGCGCCGAAGAACCGCAAAGCCGTCGCACACACCGAGATTGGGGTACTGACCGAGACCGATGATGAGAAACAGCGGCTCGCTGTCGCCGTCGACGCCTGCATGGCAGTTGAAGTAGTAGCGGTCGTAGAAGTTTCGATCCGAGGTGCCCACGTGGCGGATGGTCTCGGCGATCTGATGTACCGGGTAGTCGTCGAGCGGGGACAGTGTCATCGTGCATCTCCTGTTGCGGCCGACGCTGTTGTGAGCGTGGCTGTAGCGAGCGATTCCCAATAGGTGCCGTCGAGCATGGCTTCGAGTGTCTTGTGGTGCAGGATCATCTCGTCCGGGTTGTCGGGAAATTCCGCCTGACCGAAAGCCACTGCGCGACTTTGGACTCGGAACATGATCACCGCATGTCGCAGCGCGGCGTACACGATGTAGAAATCTAGATCCGCAACCTGGTGGCCGGAAAGCGAGCCGTAGGCCTCTGCCACGTCCTCGCGACGAAGGAAATCCGGCATTCCGGGGAGTCCGGCCATGGCAGCGAGATCCTCGAAGAACCTGTGCTGGAAGATCATCCAGCCGAGATCCAACTCGCGCGGCCCCAGTGCAGCCATCTCCCAGTCGAGGACCGCCGCCGGTTCGAAGTCGCGGTAGATGACGTTTCCGATCCGCGAGTCTCCCCAGCACAGCACTGCGGAACCGGCATCGGTGGGGAAGTTCGCCTCGATCCAGTCGAAGCCGCGCTCGATCAACGGAGATCCTGGTCCGTCGGCGGTTGCCCACTCGTAATAGCGGCGCTGGTCCTCGAGGTGCGCCCGAAGTGCTTCTGCCCCAGTCGGTTCGGCACCGAAACCGCACAACCCTGGGAGAGCCAGGTGCGGATCGGCCATAGCGTGCAACTCCGTGAGCACCCGGACCGATGACTGCTGGAGTCGAGAACAGTCGTCCGCTGAAGCCACCGAGAGCCAGGATCCGAACGTGTACGGCATGACGTCTGGCGGAATTTCGCCGTCGCGCCGTTCCATTACGAAGAACTCACCGCCGAGCGCGTCCGGGTTGCTCTCGGACCAGTACACCCGCGGGACCGGCACCGATGTGTGAGCCGCGACGGCGCTCATGACCCGAAACTGCTGGTCCAGGTTGTACGACGGGAAGATCGGTACCGCACTGTCGCGCGGGGCGATACGGGCGACCAGGCGATGCTCACCTCGAACCCCGTCCTCGATCCACGTCGCGTCGAAAAGCACAGTTTCGTTGGACATGCCGTTCGCGGCCGGTATCTTGACCGAGGTCACGGAAGGTTTCGAGCCTCGCCACAGCACGGTGGCAAGCCAGCCTTCGAGGCTGCGTCGCATCTCTGCCGGGTCGTTGCGGGATTCGCCAGGCCTGGCGAATTCGGCGTAGTCGGGGTCTTCGTCTGAGGTTTCTGTTTCGGTTCGAAGGTTCATCACCACTCCTCGTGGTTCGGTGGCGCCGATGCACACGTGCCGATAGTCGATACAATATGTATCGACTAAAGCCGTGACAGAATGTAACGGCCATCACAGCGATACCGCAAGGGATTTGCCCAAAATGTCCAAAGATTCCGAAACTCAGCACCGCCTGGGCCCGCAGCGAAACCCTGCAATCGACGACGCAGTACTGGACGCGACCAGGCAACTGTTGGAAGAAAAGGGGTATGCGGGCACGTCCATCGACGCCATCGCCACGCGTGCCGGAGTGGGGCGTCCAGCCATCTACCGTCGGTGGCCGTCGAAGGCACACATCGTCAACGACGCGATCTATCCGGTACTCGACGTCGAACAGGGCGCGGACATCGACACCGAACTCGGCGCCGAGGGCACGATCGCGGATCAGATTCGCGCGCTTGTGCAGGGCGCGGTGGCACTATTCGCCGCTCCCGCCACCCGGGCCGCGGCGCCCGGACTGATGAGCGAAGTGCGAACAAACGCGGAATTACGCGACGTTCTCGTGGTGCGGCAACTGGCCGGAGTCCGCGTCGAGCTGAACCGTCGACTGGAAGCGGCGAGGGAGCGCGGCGACATCCGAAGTGGCGTCGACGCCGACGCTCTCCTCGACATCATGGCGGGCGCGGCCATCTTCGCGCTGTCGGTTCGTGACGTCTCGGACCCGGGACCGTTTGCCGATTCTCTCGCCGACATAGTGCTGAACGGCATACTCCCCGACGACAACTAGGCCCGAGCCCCGCCGACTATCCTGTGGGGCATGACCGAGCCTGTAGCGACCGCTGACCTTGCCGACGAGATCGGACCCGACATCCGTAGCTGCGACACGCAGTTCACCCAGTTCGGTGGACGTGAAGTGTTTGCCGGCCCCATCACGACCATCAAGTGCTTCCAGGACAACCTGCTCGTGAAGCAGACCCTCAGCGAACCGGGCAACGGTGGAGTCCTCGTCGTCGACGGTGACGCGAGCATCCACACCGCCCTGGTCGGCGACATCATCGCCGGCCGCGGCGTCGACAACGGCTGGGCCGGCGTCATCGTCAACGGAGCTGTCCGCGACTCGGCGATCCTGCGCACCCTCGACATCGGCGTCAAGGCGCTGGGCACCAACCCGCGCAAGAGCACTCAGACCGGTTCGGGCGAGAAGAACGTGCCGATCGAAATCGGCGGAGTCACCTTCAACCCCGGCGAGATCGTCTACAGCGACCAGGACGGCGTCGTCGTTCGCGAAAGCTAGTCAGAAGTCGCGGGATCAGGCGGGGGCTTCCACTTTGGCGGCCATCCCGCCGATCTCGACGACATCGCCGTCACGAAGCTGGCGGCCCCGACGATCTTCGACCTCACCGTTGACCGAAACCATGCCGTCGGCGATCACTTCCTTGGCCTCCGCGCCCGATTCGATGAGGTTCGCGAGCTTGAGAAACTGACCGAGCCGAATCATTTCGTCGCGGATGGGTACTGCTGGAATGTTGTCGGTCATGTCAATCATCTTCCTCCTCCCACAAAACTGGACACGACAGACCACACTTAGCGTGAGGATCTGATCGACCGGTAGGAGAGGAAGCTCGATGGCACCATTGACCGAGGTATCGGACACCACTGCAGAGCTGGTGGAATCGCCACCCGAAAATCCGCGCCAGGCGCGGCGATTCCGCAAAGGGCGGTTCAGCCAGGTTCCCCATATCTCGGGATTGATCCTCGGAGTTTTCTCCGTACTGGTGTTCCTGTGGAGCATCTCGCCGGTTCTGCGGCACATCCTCCGCGTCCCACGCGAATACATCGACAGCTACTACTTCGACGCACCGGATACGAGCCTGTCGTGGGCGCTCGTCGTCGCCCTGCTCGCCGCGGCCCTCGCGAGTCGCAAGCGCATCGCCTGGTGGCTGCTGACGATCTACCTCGCGCTGATCACCCTCACCAACATCGCCTCCACGATCGTCGACAAGAACCCGAACAACGCCGTCGCCGCTGTCGTTCTGCTTGTCGTGATCGGAATCCTCATCGCCGCGAGGCCCGAGTTCTACACACGCGTACGACGCGGCGCCGGTTGGAAAGCGCTCGGCGTACTGATCGGCGGCATGGCTGTCGCGACCGTGATCGGTTGGGGCCTTGTCGAACTCTTCCCGGGCGACCTGCCGCAGAACCAACGATTCCTGTGGGCCCTGAACCGCGTCACCGCGGCGGCTTCGGTCGACAACGAGGTATTCGACGGCCATCCACGCGTCTTCGTCAACACGGTCCTCGGTCTCCTCGGCGCCATCGCACTACTCGCCGCCGTCATGACGCTCTTCCGCGCGCAACGCTCCAACAACGCCCTCACCGGCAACGACGAATCCGCGATCCGCGGGTTGATCCAGAACTTCGGCGCCGACGACTCCCTCGCTTACTTCGCCACCCGCCGCGACAAGGCCGTCATCTTCGCGCCGAGCGGCAAGGCCGCGATCACCTACCGCGTCGAAATCGGCGTCTGCCTCGCCAGTGGTGATCCCATCGGCGATCCCGAAGCGTGGCCGCACGCCATCGAAGCGTGGCAGGACCTGGCCTCGCAGTACGGCTGGGCGACGGCCGTCATGGGCGCCAGCGAAACCGGGGCAACGGCGTACAAGAAGGCAGGCTTGAGCGTCCTGCAACTCGGCGACGAAGCGATCCTGCGCACCCGCGAGTTCAACCTCAACGGACGCGACATGCGCCCGGTGCGCCAGGCCGTCACCCGCGTCAGGCGCCACGGCGTCACCGTGCGGATGCGACGCCATCGCGACATCCCGCCCGAGGACATGGCGGCCGTCATCATCCGCGCGGACGACTGGCGTGACACCGACACCGAGCGCGGCTTCTCCATGGCGCTCGGCCGACTGGGCGATCACCTCGATGGCGACTGCCTCCTCGTCGAAGCCGTCATGGGCGAAGGCACGGAGGACGAAAGCGTCGTCGGCATGCTTTCGCTCGTGCCGTGGGGACCGAACGGCGTTTCGCTCGACCTGATGCGCCGTAAGCCGACGGCGCCCAACGGTGTCGTCGAATTGATGGTCTCGGAGTTGGCCACACGTTCGGACGAGATCGGCGTCGTGCGGGTCTCGCTCAACTTCGCCGTCTTCCGCTCGGTGTTCGAGGAAGGTTCGCGCATCGGCGCCGGCCCGATCCTCCGCATCTGGCGCTCGGTGCTCGTCTTCTTCTCCCGCTGGTGGCAGCTCGAAGCGCTGTACCGCTCGAACGTGAAGTACCAGCCGGATTGGGAGCCGCGTTTTCTCTGCTTCGAGGACAACCGTGAGCTGCCGCGCGTCGGATTCGCGTCGGCCATCGCCGAAGGCTTTGTCGTTCTGCCCAGTTTCGGGCGCAAGTCGAGCCAGGTCGTCAAGCACACCGGAACGCATGCGGCGGTGCCGGCAGCTCTGGTGACTTCCGAAGGACTGCACGCCGACGGCAGTCCGCCGGACTCGGCGCCGTCGTTCACGACCAACGGTCCGCGTCGACCCGAGCAGGTCCGCGTGCGCATGAACAAACTCGCGCAACTGGCCGACGAAGGAATCGCCGCCTACCCCGTCGCCTACCCGCCGACGCATACGATCGCAGCCGCAGCGAAGTCGCCGGAGGGCACCCGCGTACGCATCGCGGGACGCCTGCTGAGGGTTCGCGACTACGGCGGAGTCGTGTTCACGGACGTGCGCGACTGGTCCGGCGACATCCAGGTTCTGGTCGACCAGGACAACGTCGGCCGCGAGAAGTTGGCGGAGTTCGCTGCCGAGTTCGATCTCGGTGACCTGATCGAAGTGAGCGGAACCATCGGGCGCAGCCGCAAGGGCGAGCTGTCGCTCATCGCCGTCGAGTGGCGCATGAACGGCAAGTGCCTGCACCCGCTGCCGGACAAGTGGAAGGGCCTCTCGGATCCCGAGACCCGAGTCCGCCAGCGGTACCTCGACATCGCCCTCAACCCGAAGGCCCGCGAACTGCTCGAAGCTCGAAGTGCCGTCGTGAAGTCGCTTCGCGATTCACTCGGTGGTCGCGGATACCTCGAAGTCGAGACCCCGATCCTGCAGCAGGTGCACGGCGGCGCGAACGCCGCTCCGTTCCTGACACACATCAACGCGTACAACCTCGACCTCTATCTCCGCATCGCACCCGAGCTGTACCTGAAGCGCTTGTGCGTCGCAGGAATGGAGAAGGTGTTCGAGATCGGCCGCGTGTTCCGTAACGAGGGCGTCGACTTCAAACACAATCCCGAATTCACGATCCTCGAGGCCTACGAGGCGCACAGCGACTACGAGGGCATGATGCGGATGTGCCGCGAGCTCATCCAGGCGGCGGCCGTCGCAGCCTTCGGGCGCGAAATCATCATGCGACCCGGCCCGGACGGCGAATTGGTCGAGGTCGACATCTCCGGCGAGTGGCCGGTGAAGACGATGCACGGCGCCGTCGCCGAAAAGCTTGGTGTCGACGTCTCCCCCGAGACGAGTCTCGAAGACCTGCAGAAGCTGTGCGACGCCAACGAGATTCCGTACCAGTCCAGCTGGGATACCGGCGCCATCGCGCAGGAGATGTACGAGCACCTGGTCGAGGACTACACGGAGTTCCCCACGTTCTACACCAACTTCCCCACCTCGATGTCTCCGCTCACCCGGCCGCATCGCAGCATCCCCGGCGTCGCCGAGAAGTGGGACCTCGTGGCATGGGGTGTCGAACTCGGAACCGCGTACAGCGAGTTGACCGACCCCGTGGATCAGCGCAACCGGCTCACCGAGCAGTCGATGCTCGCGGCCGGCGGCGATCCAGAAGCGATGGAATTGGACGAGGACTTCCTTCAAGCCCTCGAACACGCGATGCCGCCGACGGGTGGTCTCGGGATGGGCGTCGACCGAATCGTCATGCTGATCACGGGCGGCAGCATCCGCGAGACGCTGGCCTTCCCCCTCGCGAAACCGCGTCAGTAGTCCGGATTCTCACGTGCCGGAATTGTTCCACGTGAAACCACCGGGCGAGATCTTGCAGGTCGGCGAGAGCCGACTGCATGTTCTTGCCGAGGGCGACGGCCCCGTCGTCGTCCTGTGCGGCGGACTGGCGGGCAACTGGTTCGACTGGGATGACTGCGCGCGTCATCTCCAGTCGGACCACACCGTCGTCCGCTTCGATCGCCCGGGCTTCGGACTCAGCGAGCCGTCTTCCGACGTGCCGACTGTCCGCGGCGAAGCTCAGCGGATCCGCGACGTGCTCGACACTCTGGAACTGACTGGTCCGGCCGTCGTCGTCGGCCACTCCATCGCCGGCTTCTACGCCGAAGGCTTCGCGCGACTGTTCCCCGATCGGGCGGCGGGGATGCTGCTCCTCGATTCCAGTGCCGAGAAAGAACCGAAACGTCTTTTCCCCCGCGACCTGCTGCTGATCGCCTCCCGGGCCGCCGCGGCCTCGTTCAGCACCACCGGACTCCAACGACTCCTCGGCACCACGACGCGCAAGATCCTCAACCAGTCCGTGCCGCCGAGCGGGTCGTCCGAAGCCACCCTCGAATGGGTCCGGAAGATCTACCGCGAGCCTCACTATCTGGAGGCGGCGATGATCGAATACGTCGCGTACACCGATATGGCGCTGGAGCTCACCGCTTTACGACGCTCGAGCAAGCATCCACTGCCCGACATCGACCTCAGCGTCGTTGCCGCACACACTGGCCACACCACTCCCTGGTCCATCGCCTGGATGGCAAAGCAGCAGAAACTCGCCACCTACCTCGGCGGGAGTTTTCACGTCCTGCGCCCGGCGCATCACCACGCGATGATCGATCAGCCCGAGGAGTTGGCGAACTTGATTCGGCGCCTCACGCAGCCGAACCCTCGGGAATGACACTTCAACGTACAACTCGGACAGTAGCCGGATCATTGCTAGGCTCGGACAGCTTCTGCTTTCTACGACAGGCTGGCCATGGATCGTTCGACAACCCGGGTGCGCTCGTCGCTGATCTTCGTCGCCATACTCGTTGTCGCCCTCGCCGGCATCGCCGCCCGTCCGCCCGGGTTTCTGTCGACCTTCTGGCCCGCCAACGCGATCCTTCTGGGCATTCTCCTTCGTAACCCACGCTCGTTTGCGCCGATCGGACTCGCTGTCGGCGGCGCCGCGCTGCTGACGGCGGATCTTGCGACCGGAAGCCCCGTGCAGAGGGCCTTCGAACTGAATGCGATCAATCTGGTCGGCGTCACGACAGGATTGATCGCCGCGAACTTGCTCGGCTGTTTTCCGCGGCGGATCTCCGAGACCAAGTACACGACCAGAATCTTCGTCGTCTCGGTTCTGGCGTCGTTCACGGCTGGGTCCGCGAGCGCGCTGCGCACTCAACTCCACGAAGGAAGCGGTGCGGGAACGGAATTGGTGGGTTGGTTCTTCGCCGACCTGTGCACCTATCTGATCGTGCTGCCCATCCTTCTTTCCGCACCTCCGTTCGACCACGTCCGTCGTACGTTCGGGCCGTCCGTGCGGCAGAATCTGCGACTTCGACGGGTCGCCCAGATCCTTCTGCCGCTGGCAGCCCTCCTCGCCTGCCTCCCGCTGGCCCTCGAAGTGCAGGGAGCCCTCGCATTGCTGCTTCCGATGCCGGCGCTCTTGTGGTGCGCGATGCGCGTCTCGCTGTTCAGCACTTCGCTCCTCGCGGCTGGGTGGAGCGCGTGGGCGCTGATCATGGCCGGCCAGGGGCGGTTGGCCCTGGCCGATCCGGTTCATCTGCTCAGCGAAGGTGTAACCACCAGAATCTCCGTCATCTTGATGGCGCTCTCCCCCATCGCCGTAGCCGTCGCCACGGGCGCACAGCGACGCGCTGAACGTGAACTCCAACGCATCGCCGAATGCGACGCCCTGACCGGAACGCTGAGCCGACATGCATTCTGGACCCAGTCGCAAGAACTCCTCGACACCCAACACACAGCGCGAAAATCGATCGCCGTCATGATGCTCGATCTCGACCACTTCAAATCGATCAACGACAACCTCGGCCACCTCACCGGAGATTCGGTCCTCGAACAGTTCGGAAACACCCTCCTCGCCACTACCGAAGGACTGGGACTGTCCGGTCGCCTTGGCGGTGAGGAATTTGCCGTCGCCGCCGCCGACTGCACATTCGAGGAAGCAATTGCCCTGGCAGAACGCATCAGACAGAGGCAGGAGGCGCACTCCCGATCCATCCGCGGCTTCGCCGGAACGGTCAGTATCGGAGTCGCCTGGGTAGATCAGGCAATGGCCGAGATGGACGCTCTGCTCGACATCGCCGACACCGCCATGTACCAGGCGAAACGCGAAGGCCGAAACCTCGTGGTGGCCGTCGATCTGTACATGGCAAGGTGACGTGGGTGCAACTACTCCTGATCCGACACGCGCTCCCCGAACTGGCCGAGGTCACCGAAGGCTTCGCCGATCCCTCACTGACCGACGCCGGTCGCGTGCAGGCACTTCGGCTGCCTGCGGCTTTGGCCCCCTACCGGATCACCGGGCTCTTCAGTAGCCCGCAGAAGCGCGCACTCGAGACTGCGGACCCGGTAGCGCAGGCATTGGATCTTCCGGTCACCCAGCTCGAGGGTCTGGCGGAGTACGACTACGAGCAGCCCCACTACATCCCGATGCACGAGGTCTTGGAACGCGCACCGGAAACGTATGCGCGCATCAAGGCCGGATGGCTACCCGAGTCGGTGGACGGCGACGCTTTTCGTGCGCGAGTCCTCGGTGCGATCGACGACGTCGTCGCCGCAACCGACAACAACGCCACCGTGGCGATCTTCTGCCACGGCGGCGTCATCAATATCGTTCTGCAGGAACTACTCGGGCTGGAGCGTCCGTTGACCTTCCCGATCGAGTACGTGTCCGTCACGCGAATTCTTGTTTCCCGGGACGGAAGCCGCAGGGTCGGGTCGATCAACGAAACCGGTCACGTACGCAACATGCTTCGCGTGTAGTCACACGTTGTGGCACGCCACCTGATGACCGCCCTGGACGAGACGAAGTTCGGGAACTTCCTCGGCGCAGAGATCCGTGGCCAGCGGGCACCGAGTACGGAACCGGCAGCCGCTGGGCGGATTGAGCGGCGACGGCAGCTCGATGACCTTCTGCTCGACGTTCTGCGCTGCGGTGACGGTGGCATCAGGATCGGGAATCGACGACAGCAGTAGCTGCGTGTACGGGTGCAGCGCGCGGTTCTGCATGTCTTCTGCGGGAACGATTTCGCAGACGCGGCCCAAGTACATGATCATCACGCGGTCGCTGATGTTCTTCACGACGGCCATGTTGTGCGCGATGAACAGCAAAGACAGCCCGTGACGCTTCTTCGCATCCTCGAGCAGGTTCAGAATCTGCGCCTGCACGGAGACGTCGAGGCTCGAGACCGGCTCGTCACAGATCAGGACTTTGGGATCGAGCATCAATGCGCGGGCGATGCACACACGCTGGCACTGTCCGCCCGAGAGTTCCCGCGGGGTCCGGTCCCACACCATGTCCGGGTCCAACCCGACCTCGGCAAGAACCTCGCGTGCCCGAGCTTCGATGGCGGCCTTGTCTTTTCCGCCCCAGATCGACGGACCCTCGGTGATGAGAGCCTTGACCTTGCGACGAGGGTTCAGGGAGGAGATCGGATCCTGGAAGATCATCTGCAACTGAGTGCGACTGCGACGCAGTTCTTCCGCGCCCAGTGCCGTCATTTCCGTCTCTCCGAGGCGAATGGAGCCCGACGTCGGTGAGGGCAACTGCATGATCGCCCGGCCTGCTGTGGACTTGCCACAGCCGGATTCACCGACAACGCCCAATGTTTCGCCCGGAGCGACGGTGAAGCTGATCCCGGACACGGCATGAACGGTCTGCCCCTTGCCGACGTTGAATTCGACGACCAGGTCCTCGACCGTCAGGGCCGCGTCCACCGTCTCGGGCTTTCTGGTTTCGGTTGCTGCAGTCATCAGACCATCTCCTTCACCGCGAGCGAGAGACCCGCTGCGGTAGTGCCGGCCTTCTCGTTGGCGACCAATGCCGTTGTGCCTTCAGGGGTGTCGACCGGGTAGTGGCACGCGAACGTGTGACTTTCGGTTGTGTTGTCTCCCAGGCCACCGGGAGCCAGAGCCGGTTCGCCGGTCAGGCAGTCGTCCTGGGCATACCGGCAGCGAGCGGCGAAGCGGCAACCGGTGATCGGCTTCGTCATGTCCGGCAGTCCACCCGGAATTGTCTGCAGCACTGTGTGCGTCGGCGATTCGAGTCGCGGAATCGCGGCCATAAGCGCTTCGGTGTACGGGTGGCGCGGACGAGTGAACAACTCCTCGGTGGCCGACGTTTCCACGACGGACCCGGCGTACATGACGGCGACGCGATCCGATCGTCCCGAGACCACACCGAGGTCGTGGCTGATCAGGATGACGGCCATGTTGAGCTTGTCGTTGAGCGAGGCGAGCAGGTCGAGGATCTGCTTCTGCACGGTCACGTCGAGCGCTGTGGTCGGCTCGTCCGCGATCAGCAGTTTCGGCTCGCAGGCCAGGGCCATCGCGATGACCACACGCTGACGCATACCGCCCGAAAGTTCGTGGGGGTACTGATCGAGCCGACGCTTGGGCTCGGGGATACCCACCATCGACAGGAGTTCCGCAGCGCGATCGCGGGCCGCGTCCTTCTTCAGACCCAGGTGGAACTTCAAGGATTCGGTGATGTGGGTACCGATGCGCTTGAACGGATTGAGCGAGGTCATCGGATCCTGGAAGACCATGGCGATCTCGGGTCCCCAGAAGTGCTTCATCTCCGCCTTCTTCATGGTCGACATGTCGCGGCCGGCAAACGTCACCGTCCCGCTGATGTCCAGAGCCGGACCCTTCTGCAGCAGACCCATGATGGTGCGTCCGAGAACCGACTTGCCGGAACCGGATTCACCCACGATACCGAGAGTTTCACCGGCGGAAACGTGGATCGAGACACCGTCGACTGCTCGCAACTGGCCACGCGGAGTGGCGAATACGGTCCTGATGTTGTCCGCCTGCAGTAGCGGAACGCCGTTCTGAACTGAAGTGGTCACAGCTTACTCCGATACTTCTCGCCGATGAGGTTGAAGGAGAACACCGTCAGGAAGAGGAAGACGCCGGGAACCAGAACGATGAACGGATGCTTCTCCACGATCCCGCCCTGGCCTTCCGCAATCATGTTGCCCCAGGTCGGATCAGGTTGTGCGATACCGAGTCCGAGGAAGCTGAGTGATGCTTCCGCGACAATCAGGCCGGAGACGGCCACCAGGCCGAGCGCGGCGACCGGAACGAGGACGTTGGGAACCAACTCGCGCCAGATGACGCGCCATTTGGTGGCGCCCATGGCCCGCGCGGCAAGCACGAACTCCCGTTGGGCGACGACGATGGTGTTGGCCCTGGCGATTCGAACCATGCTGGGAATGCAGAGAATCGAGAGTGCGAGGGTGATGTTGCGCAGGTTCGACGTGAGCACCGCGGCCAGTGCGATCAACAGCACCAGAGAAGGAATGGCCAGCAGCGAGTTGGTCAGGATTCCGACGACTGCGTCGACCTTGCCGCGGAAGTAACCGGCCATGACGCCGATGGTGCCGCCGATGATCATGCCGATCAGTACGGCGCAGATGGCCACGGTCAAGGATGCCCTGGCACCGAACAAAGCGCGGGCAAGCAGATCGAGACCGAAGTTGTTGGTACCCAACGGGTGATCGGAGAGCAGGCTCGGCGAGGCGAAGCCCGGCTCGGCCAAGGTCTTGACCGTGTCCTTGTACTCACCGAGCGGCAGCAGCGGTGCGAAGATCGCGGCCAGGATCAGCGCGGCCAGCCAGATGCACGCCAACCAGTACGAGAGATCGAACTGACTGCCCCACTTGGACGTACCGAGCTTGCCGAGACCCTTGAAGAGGAAAACCAGGGCAACGAGCGCGAGCACGATGCGGACGGTCATCATGATGGCCGAACCGAAGAGTGCGGTGCCGAGCAGCGCAACGCCGATCACCGTGAGAATCGATCCGATCAGGACCAGATTCTTGGGCTGTTCCAACGTCTCGACGGGACCGGGAGCCAGCAGGACTGTCTGCTGCCGGTATGTCATCACCTCGGACGGGGCCGGCGACGGGGCCGCTCCGTCTGGCGTCACTTCAGACATGGACACGACGACTCCTCGGGTCAAGATAGGTGTACAGAACATCGATCGCACTGTTGACGAGGACGTAGATGACCGCGATCACGACCACCGCGCCAAGCAGCATCGGCGAATCACCTTGCTGCGCTGCGCGGACGATGAGCGTGCCCATTCCGGGCAACGAGAACAGCGTCTCGACGATCACGGTGCTGCCGATCATGCCGCCGAGAGCCAGACCCATCATCGTGATGAGCGAGAACGACGACGGTCGGAGCGCGTCACTGAAAAGCACTCGCAGCGTGGGCATTCCCTTCGCCTTCGAAGCGAGGATGTAATCCTCACGGAGCGTCGTCACCAGATCGGATCGGAGAACGCGAGTGAACATCGCCATCTCGAGGAGGCTGATGGTGATAGCCGGGAGTATTGCGTGTGAGAGGTTTCCGGAGAGGCTGTCCCCGATGCGCACCCACTGTGATCGCGGGAACCAGCCGAGCCAATTGACGGTGACCATGATCAGCAACAGACCGGCGAGGAAGCTCGGGACGGAAAGAACACCGAACGTCGCGGCGCTGATGACGCGGTCGATGACGCCGCCTTCGTGGTGCGCCGACCAGAGTGCGAGCGGCACGGCGACGACGAGTGCGATGACCAGACCCATCACGGCCAACTGAACGCTGACGGGCAGTGCCGAGCCGATCGCAGTCAGAACGTCCTGCTGCGGGGGAACAAGCGAATTACCGAGGTCGCCCTGGAGAGCGCTGGTCAGCCAGTCCCAATAGCGAACCAGGAGTGGATCGTTGAGCCCGAGCTGCTGCCGAACTTCCTCGTACTCGGCGGGCGTTCGGCCTTCACCTAGAACGGAGACAGCAGGATCGCCGGGGATCAGTGATGCCAGCACGAAGGTTCCGAAGCTGACGATCAGGATCACAATGACGAGCTGGCCCAATTTCTTACCTATTGCGCCGATGTTCATCGATTTCGTCTCCTTCGGACAGCGAGCTCGCAATACACAGCAGTTCCTCTGATTTCAGGTCTTGGTTCAAGCTCTCCAGGACTTCAGGCTCTCTAGGACTTCCAAGCTCCGTCGAAGAGCACGATTCCGTCGAGACTCTGCTCGAGACCGTGAACGTTCTGGTTCCAGACGTCGAGTGCGGCGACGTTGCCCCACACCTGCCACGGGACGGTCTCGTTGGCGCGTTCCTGAATCTGTGCCAGGACTGCCTTCTTGTCGTCGTCGGTGGTTGCGACGCCCAACTTGTCCAGGAGAGCGTCCATTTCGGCGTCGGAGTAGCCGGTGGCGTTGTTACGGCCGCCGGACTTGATGCCCGTGTACAGACGCTCGTAGGGATCGGCCTCGGCGAGGCTCAGTGCTGCGGTGCTCATGTCGTAGTCGTGATCGGCATACATCCGCTTGACCAGATCACCTGCACCGGTGACGTATTCGATCTGAGCGTCGAATCCGACAGCGTTGAGCATTGCCTGGATGGCCAGAGCCGTTGCCTGGGCGGACGGTTCCTGGATGGAGAGGAAGGTGATCTTTCCGTCGTAGCCGTCGGCCTTGGCCTGATCGAGCAGTTCCTTCGCCTTGGCGGGATCGACGCCGATCGGTGCGACGTCGTTGTGCCAGCGCGAGGTGTCCTGGAAGATCTCCTGGCCGGGCAGTCCCTTGCCGTTGTTGACGCGGGTGTTGAGCGTCTCCGGATCGACGGCAAGCGCCATCGCCTGGCGGACACGAACATCCGAGCCCGGGCGACCCGGGGCCATGTTCACGTTGGCGATGTAACCGAGCGACGGGATGTCGACGAAGCCGGGGTAACCCGACTCGATCAGATCCAGGATCGGGGTGAGCGTACGCATGTACGCGGCGTCGATGCCGCCCGTCTTGAGGGCTTCAGCGGTGGGCTGAGCGCCGACGATGCTGATCAGCTTGAGCTTGTCGATGTTCGGTGCGCCGTCGTAGTAGTCGGGGCGAGCAGCCAAGAGCAGTTCCTCGTTGGGAGCGAACTTCTCGAGAGTGAACGCGCCCGCACCGATCGGGGTGAACTGGTCACCCTGCTGCGCGCTCGGGGCGACGATCATGCCGGGTCCGGTAGCGAGCATCGACTGGATGCCCGTCCACGGATCAACGAGGTTGAAGACGACAGTCGTCGCGTCGGGGGTGTCGATCGAGGCAACCTTGGAAGCCCACAGGCTCGACTGCGGTCCCTTGTTGGTGACGTAGCGGTTGATGCTGTCCGCCACTGCCTTGGAATCGAAAGCTGTTCCGTCGCTGAATTTCACACCGTCGCGGAGCTTCAGCGTCCAGGTCTTGCTGTCCGAACTCGCTTCGAGCGACTGGGCGAGCTTGGGCTCGAACTTCTGCCCGATGGGGTCGTAGCGCATGAGCACGTCGTAGATGGCGCTGAGCTCGCTGCCGCCGGTGGCGCCGGCAACCTGAGCCTTCGCGGGATCGAGAGTCGTGACCGCCGAGTAGCCGCTGAACGTCAGCGTGCCGCCCTTGGTGGGAGTGCCGGGGTCGGCCTGCTCGTTGACCATGCCGATCTTCAGCGAGGAACCGGAATCAGCAGATTCGCCGCCGCCATTGCTCGAGCCGTTGTCGGCGCACGACGCCAGGAACATACTTGCGGTGATCGCCAGCGCAGCCGCAGCCAATCTGCGACTTCCGCGGCGGGAACTACGACTCATTCGAATGCCTCCAAGGCGGGGTAAGACCGTGACGTGATGTTGAACACGAAACAGTCTGTGACGGGAGGCACAGAAAATTGGATCGAGTCTCGCTCAGTGGAATCGGTTAAGTTGCAGGCCTCAACGGCCAGGTAAACCGACCCTGGCCAGCGATTACCCTCACCGACATCAGACCAGCCGGTCTAGTCCCGGTCGAGCGTGGCTTCCTCGAGATCGAGCTCTCGAAGTACCTTGCGGAGAACCTCGTCGTCGATCCGGCCGGCATCGCGCTCGGCGATGAACACACCTCGCTCGGCATCGATCATCTCGAGGCGCAGCGAGCGGAAGGCGTTCGACGGGCTCTCCCCCAGATCCTCGTCGCTGCGTCCCAGTCGCTCCCACGCCGAGTTCGCGCGGTGGGTGTTCCAGCTTCGCAAGATGTCCGCGGCGCGATTGCGGACCTGAGGGACGTCGTCGGCGTCGGCTCCGACCAATTCGTCCAGGCGCGCCGCAGCAGCGCGTGCAGCCTTGTCCTGAGCCGCCGCCTCGGCGCGTGCGTCGGACTGCTCCTCGTCTCCTTGCACACCGAGGACACGGATGACCCACGGCAACGTCAGGCCGTGCAGCAGCAGCGTGCCGACCACGACGACAAACGTCAGGAACAGGATCAGCGAACGGCCCGGGAAGTCTTCACCACTGTTGACCGTCAACGGAATGGCGAAGGCAGCAGCCAGCGACACGACCCCTCGCATACCGGCCCACGACACGACGAACACTGCCCGCGCCGAAATCTCCGGCTCCCTCGCTCGGATACGGGGCGACAGCCAACGCGGTACGTACGTGAACGGGAACACCCAGGCGATCCGCACCACCACGACGGTCACGAGCACAGCAATCGACGCCCAGACGACGATCGAGGTGCTGTACCCCTGCAATCCGTTGACAACACTGGGCAATTGGAGCCCGATCAACAGGAAGACGAAGGACTCCAGGATCAGGTCGACGGCCTTCCACACTGCCGTGTCCTGCAAGCGCGTCGCATAACTCGCGCGCGTGGAGCGCTGGCCGAGGAACAATCCGGCCACGACGACCGCGATGACGCCCGACGCGTGGACCTCTTCAGCAGCCAGGTAGGTGAAGAACGGCACCACCAATCCGATTCCACTCTCCATCACCGGATCCTGGAGTTTGCCGCGGACTTTCGAGATGACAAAGCCCACCGCGAGGCCGATCACCGTTCCACCGACCGCTGCGACGAGGAAGGTCTCGAAGCCGCCGATCAGTGTCGCACCGGTACCCACCGCCGCCGCGAGAGCGACCTTGTAGGCAGTCAGAGCGGTGGCGTCGTTGAGCAGGCTCTCCCCGCCCAGCAGGGTCATGATTCGGCGCGGCAGACCGAGCTTGCGTCCGATTGCGCTCGCGGACACCGCGTCCGGCGGCGCCACGATGGCGCCGAGAACCAGTGCGGCCGCAATCGAGAACTCCGGCACGATCAGATAGGCGACAAAGCCCACCGCTGCCGTCGTCGCCAGGGGCAGCCCCACTGCGAGAAATCCGATCGGACGCAGATTGGACCGCAGTGCCAGGTATGAACTGTCCAGCGCCGCCGAGTACAGAAGTGGAGGCAACACGACGAACAGGACGAGGTCCGGATCGAGCTCCAACTCCGGAACACCGGGTATCTGGCAGGCGATCAAACCGACCAGGACAAGGATCAGCGGCGAAGACAATCCGAACCTTCGCGCGACCGCCGCCACCAGCAACGCCGCTACTACAACCCCCAGTAATATGCCGTTCACTCTGGCAGCATGCAGTATGGAAGGCGATGAAGAAAATCCTGAAGCGAGCAGCAGCTCGCACACAGCAGCCCGCACCCGCTCCGACCGGTTGCGAGGAACTAACCAATGCGCCCGAAACGGACCCGGCAGCGCTGACGCCCGGCGTCTGCCAGGAGTGCGCCGAGTTGGGCGAGGATAACTGGTCTCACCTGCGCATGTGCCTGTCCTGCGGCCACGTCGGGTGCTGCGATTCCAGCCCCCATCAGCACGCGACCAACCACTACCGCGACACCGCGCACCCGGTCATGCGCTCGCACGAGCCCGGCGAATCCTGGCGCTGGTGCTACGTCCACGATCTGATGGATTGAGCGCGCACGACTCGCAGTGTGCTGCGCATAGTGCCCACCTCGCACGGCGCACAGGCCTCGGTGTTGCGCACATTGCTCAATCCACTGGGTAGCTATTGCCCAATCTGTATGCCGATGATGGACTTTGACGCAGAATCTGCACAACAGATCGACAGGTGCGGCTGGACTTTGCCGCGCCGAACGGTTCGGCCTCAGGAAGTCCTGCCAAACATCACAACCACATCGTCGGCCCCATGATCTGGGGTACAGGCGGTGTGGCGATCGATGTCAACTATTGAAGGCAGGACCGGCCGTGAACAGCCCCAGCATCAACCAGAACGCTCCCGAGCCACTGGCGGAGATCGAGAAGCGCGTTCTGTGGTTGTCGACCGCGATGATCCATCACGCCAACCGTGTCCGTCCGAATCCCAGTGGGCTCAAGGTCGGCGGCCACCAGGCCTCGTGCGCGTCGATGGTCTCGATCATGACGTCGCTGTGGTTCGGCCAACTTCGTTCCGGCGACCGGGTTTCCGTCAAGCCGCACGCGGCTCCAGCGCTCCACGGCATCAACTATCTGCTCGGTGAACTCGACGAGTCGTACCTGACAACGCTGCGCGAGTTCGGGGGCCTGCAGAGCTACCCGAGTCGATCAAAAGATCCCGATCCGGTGGACTATTCGACCGGATCGGTGGGAATCGGTGCGACGGCTCCCATCTGGGGCGCCATCGCACGCCGATACGTCGACGCCTCCCTCGGCGGCGCCGGAACCGGGCGTCAGTACTCCCTTGTCGGTGACGCCGAACTCGACGAGGGCGCGGTGTGGGAAGCAGTTCTCGATCATTCGGTCGCCGAACTGGGTGAGATCGTGTGGATCGTCGACCTCAACCGCCAATCGCTCGACCGGGTGGTGCCGAACATCGCGGCAACCCGCCTGGAGCGCATGTTCTCGGGCGCCGGCTGGCAGGTCATCACCGTGAAATTCGGCGCGCTCCTGGAATCGCTGTTCACCCGGCCGGGCGGCACCGCGTTGCGCGAACGAATCCTGGACATGCCGAATCCGGAGTACCAGCGTCTGCTGCGATGCACGGCCGACGAGGTCCGTCTGAGGCTGCCCGGCGACGCGGCGGACGCCGACGCGATCACGTCGCTGATCAACGACCTCGACGACGCCACGGTGCTCGAGGCCATCCGCAATCTCGGTGGCCACGACCTCGACGCTCTGCGAGAGGCGTACGCGCAGATCGACGACACCCGCCCCACCGTGATCATCGCGTACACGATCAAGGGCAGGGGCCTGCCGACGCAGGGCCATCCGCAGAACCACTCGTCGCTGCTCACCGCCGAGCAGTACGAGATTCTGGCGGCGGAACTCGGCATGGATCCGTCGAAGCCCTGGGAACGGTTCGAGGCGGACGGCCCGTCAGGTCGCATCTGCGCCGAAACCGCTGAGCGCCTGGCTCGCCCGAAGGTGGAGCATCTGGTGCCCCCGGCAGTTCCGAAAGACATCGGCCGTACCCCCTCCGGCACGTCCACCACTCAGGCAGCTCTCGGTCGGGTGCTACTCGACCTCAGCCGAGAGGCGCCGGACGCCGCGAAACGTGTTGTCACACTGAGCCCGGACGTCAGTTCCACCACCAACCTGGCAGGGTGGCTGAACAAGGTCGGGGTCTGGTCCCCCAACGAGCGGCACAACTGGTTTGCCGACGACGCCGAAACGATCATGCACTGGCGTGAGAAGCCCACCGGTCAGCACATGGAACTCGGTATCGCCGAGACCAACCTGGTCGGCCTGATGGGCGAACTCGGTGCAACCTGGAGTCGCTGGGGCCAGCCGCTCTTCCCCATCGGCGTGATGTACGACCCCTTCATCGAGCGGGCTCTCGAACCGTGGTCGTACGGCATCTACGCCGGTGGACAGTCGATCATGGTCGGCACTCCGTCGGGCGTCACCCTGGCAGCCGAAGGCGGTGCGCACCAGTCGATCAAGACCCCGTCCATCGGACTCGAACAGCCGGGATGCGTCAGTTTCGAACCGGCATTCGCCGTCGATGTGGAGTGGACGCTCCTCGACAGCATTGGACGCCTCGGCCGACCAGACGGCAGCTCGTCGTATCTGCGTCTGTCGACCCGTCCGGTCGATCAGGCCTTGGCCGCGGTGCCGGCCGATCCGGCTGCGCGAGAACGCCGTCGACGTCAGGTGGTGGGCGGCGCGTACACGCTGCGGCACAACCCTGATCCGGCCATCACCCTGGTCGGCATGGGTGCCACCGTCACCGAAACACTTGTCGCCGCCGAAAGACTGGGCGAGCAAGGCATTTCCGCCGACGTCGTGTGCGTGACCAGCCCCGGATTACTCTTCGAAGCACTCCAGTCTCGGCGCGGTCTCGCGGACGGTCCGTCGTGGATCCTGGATCAGATCTTCCCGAGTAGCCGGTCCGCGCCGATGGTCACCGTTCTCGACGGGCACCCGCACACCCTCGCGTTCCTGACGGGAATCAACAATGTCCCGGGTGCTGCGCTCGGAGTGAGCCGGTTCGGTCAGGTCGGTTCACTCGAAGACGTCTACCGGTACCACGGCCTCGACTCCGACAGCATCGTTCGCGCCGCCCTCGATCTCACTTCTTGATCGGTCACACTCTCTGATGCCGAGAAGCGTCCCCGCGGGGACGCTTCTCGGGTCTGATCAGTTCTTCAGTTCTTCAGAGGCCTTCAGTTCTTCCAGGCCTTGTCGAAGAACATGATTCCGTCCAGGCTCTGCTGAATGCCGTGGACATTCTGTCCCCACACACCGAGCCACGGAGTGTTGCCGTAAACCTGCCACGGCACAACCTCATTGGCGCGCTCCTGGATCTTGGCTAGCACCTCGATCTTCGCGTCGTTCGACGTCGCTACACCCAGCTGGTCGAGCAGCGAATCGATCTCCGGATCGGAGAAGCTCGTGGCGTTGTTTCGTCCACCGGACTTGAGGTTCGAGTACAGACGCTCGAACGGATCGGCTTCCGCGAGGTTGGCCGAACCTGTTGCCATGTCGAAGTCGCGGTCGGCGTACAAACGCTTGACGACGTCGGCAACCGAGTTGACGTACTCGATCTGGAAATCGAAACCGACGGCGTTGGCCATCGACTGCAACGCCAGAGCCATCGCCTGCGCCGAATTCTCCTGCAGCGTCAGGTATGTGATCTTGCCGTCGAAACCGTCGGCCTTGGCCTCGTCGAGAAGCTGCTTCGCCTTGGCGGTGTCTACGCCGATCGGAGCGACGTCGTTGTGCCAGCGAGAGGTGTCCTGGAAGATGACCTGGCCGGGCAGACCCTTACCTTCGTTGAGTCGGTTGTCGAGAGCGACGGGATCGGTCGCGAGCGCCAATGCCTGACGCACCCGCACGTCGGCACCGGGACGACCGGGAGCCGTGTTGACGAGCGAGAGGTACGACAGCGACGGGATGTCGACGAAGCCTGGGTAGCCGGAGTCGATCAGATCCAGGACGTTCGGAAGCGAACGCATGTACGCGACGTCGGTGCCGCCGCTCTTGAGGGATTCGGTGGTGGACTGTGAACCGACGATGCTGATCAACCGCAGCTTGTCCACGTTCGGGGCGCCGTCGAAGTAGTCTTCCCGAGCGTCGAGGATCAATTCCTCGTTGGGAGCGAACTTCTCGAGGGCGAACGCGCCCGCGCCGATCGGGGTGAACTGATCGCCCTGCTGGGCGCTCGGCGCGACGATCATGCCGGGTCCGGTGGAGAGCAGTGACTCGATACCGGTCCACGGGTCGACAAGATTGAAGACGACGGTCGACGCGTCCGGGGTGTCGACCGACGCAATCTTCGACGCGTACAGGCTCGACTGCGGCCCCTTGTTGGTGACGTAGCGATTGAGGCTCGCTGACACGGCCGCCGAATCCACCGGCGTCCCGTCGCTGAACTTCACACCGTCGCGCAGTTCGAGAGTCCACGTCTTGAAATCGGAACTCGGTTCCATCGACTCCGCGAGTTTCGGAACAAATTCCTTCGACGCCGGGTCGTAGCGCAGCAGGGTGTCGTAGATGGCGCCCAGCTCCGAACCGGCGACCGAACCGGCGATCTGAGTCTTCGCGGGGTCGAGATTCGTGACAGCGGAGTACCCGCTGAACGTGAGCGTGCCGCCCTTGACCGCGTCACCCTCGCCGGACTGCTCGTTGACCGGGCCGATGGACAACCCCGAACCGGAATCCGGTGCGTCGCCGCTCCCACCCCCGTTCCCGCTGTCAGCGCACGACGAGACGAACAGGCCGGCGGAGACAGCCAGCGCGACGGCGGCAACCTTGCGGTGACCGCGCCGAGAACTGCGACTCATTCAAAACCTCCAGGTCAGAAACTGTGATGTGAAGCATTGTCGAGACAGTTTGTGACGTAAGGCACAGGGATTAGTTGCAGGTCCCGCTCAGTGGAATGTAGCGAGAAGATTGTTCAGTTTTCGAGCGACATTTGCAGGTCAGGCCGTTAGCGAAGGTCAGGAATTCATTCCGATTCGAGTGTCCTCAACGGGTGAACTGCCGGAGCACCGTCGAGGAGTGGGCAGCCGCGGCCAGTGCAGCCTGCAGATGTGCGCACTCTAACGACTCGTACGACACGAAGCTCCCTCATCGGATACCTTTCGCAGAGGGGAAGTCAGCTAGAGACACACGCCGCAAACGTACACACGAAAAGGGCAACCAATGGGGCTACTGAAGGACGTCACCGGCTGGCGACGCGGCACGAAGTTGCAGCGTCGACTACGCGACCTCACCGGCACGCTCGTAGTTGTCACCGGTGCAGGCAGCGGCATCGGGCGTGAAACGGCCCTCGCCTTCGCGGCCCAGGGAGCTATCGTCGTCGTCTCCGACATCAACCTCGAAAGCGCGCAGGACACTGCGGCACTCATCAACACACCCACTCAGGCCAGCGGAGCCGAAGCGGTTTTCGGTGGCGGTTCGCACGCCTACCAGGTCGACGTGTCCGACGAACAGGCCGTGATCCGATTCGCGGAGACAGTCGCGGCGCATCACGGCGTGCCGGACATCGTCGTCAACAACGCTGGAATCGGGTTCTCCGGCACATTCGCCGACACCGAGCAGCGCCAGTTCGAGCGCGTCATGGACATCAACTTCTGGGGAGTTGTCTACGGCTGCCGGGCATTCACCCCGATGATGATCGATCGCGGAACCGGCGGACACGTCGTCAACCTGTCCTCCGCCGCCGCCTACACACCCCAGAAGGCCCTCACCGCGTATTCGACAAGCAAGGCAGCGGTATTCATGCTCTCGGATTGCCTACGGGCAGAGCTGCTTCCACACGGCATCGGCGTCAGCACCATCTGCCCCGGCCTCGTGCACACGAACATCCTCAAGACCACCGAGTTCGCCGGGACCACCGCCGAGGAACAACTCGAGAATCAAACCAAGGTCGACAACTTCTACCGCAAACGCAACTTCACCCCCGACCGGGTGGCCAGTGCGATCGTGAAAGCAGTTCGCACGAACAAGGCCGTGGTGCCCGTGACCGTCGAAGCCAAGCTCGGACGCACGATCAGCCGGTTGTCTCCCGGGTCGATGCGCGTCGGAGCTCGGTTCGAGATCTAGGTCAGCTGCCGAAGCTCAGGCTGCCCGTGAAACCCTGCTGCACATCGGCTTCCGAACGGGGAAGAACCTCGTAGGTGCTGGCGTATTGGCCACTGAAACCGGTGACGGTGATCGGTCGTCCTACGGCGACGGCATCGACGTCGATTCCGGTCTGGGTGTTGACGAAGATGACGGTGTTTCCGTCGATGCCGGACACCAGGATCTTGTGACCGTACGGCAGATCGTCGACGACGGGTCCGCTCACGATCCCGGACACCGTCACGAGACGACCTTCGCTGCCCTCACCGATTGCATTGAGGGGCAATCGCGCCGGGCTGATCTGGGTGGTCGTGCCGATTACCTCGACGGCAGTCGGGCGGACGACGAGCAGGCCTTCCTGATCCGCGAGGACTCCGGCGACCTGAACCTGATCGCCGAGAGCAATCCCGGAGTTGTTCGGATCGCTGATGTAAATGCCCGAATTGCCACTCTGGAGACCAAAGCCCTTGTCGTAGAAGCTGGATTCGAACACTCCGGACGGCGTGGTCGCGGTTCCCACGACGGTGACCGTCGTTCCGATGGCCTGCGCACGGGCTGCCGCGATAGAGTCCGCGGACACCTCACCGACAACTGCTGCCGGCTCCGCCGTTGCTGCGGTGCCGACAAACATGGTGGCCGCGGCTGCAACTGCCAGCGCCGTCACACCTCGACGCAGGACCGGACCGGCAAGAACGCTGTCTCGAAACATGTTTGAGGACTCCCCTGTGATTTCGTGGCCGCGCAGGTCCTCCTGATGGAGTGCCGCCTTCGCCCACCCTGAGGCACAGGTTATTACAGGTCGGACGCCGCAGCGGTGGTGACATTCCGTCACCACCGCTGCGTCTAGGCTTCCGAGTTTCTAGGAACCGGAGCTTTCGGACGAACCGCTCGAGCCACTGGAACCGCTGGATCCTGTTCCGCCACCGAGATCGTCGAGAGGATCGCTACCGGTGAGCCCGCCCGGATACAGGTAGGCGTCGGAGATCGTGCTGAGCGAGGTGCCGGAAGTGGCCGGCACCTTTGCTCGCCAGTTGACGATCGGATTCAGCACTCCGAACGGTCCGCAACCACTGGCAGCGGGCAGCGCGAAGCCGGTGGCCTCGTTCCCGACCGGGCTCACCTTCAGCGCAGTCGACGGAAGCACCGTGTAGGTAGGGACCACCGACGGGTCAGGCGCGAGACGAAGATTCACCGGCGCCGCCGCGGAACCCAGGTAGCAGTTGTCACCGAGGAACGCGTTGTTGATCTTCATCCGCACCGGGATGCTCAGATCCATGTCGGTGATGATTCCGTTGAGAGTCGGCGCAGCCGTTGCCTCCACCTCGGCCGTTACTGCGGCAAGGCCGAAGAGATTGCCGAACGGAAGATCGATTCCCAGAACGCCGCCGGGAACGGTCAACGGCTTGGAGTAGACACCGTTGTGTCCGTCGTCGCGCGGGAGAAGAACGGTGGACTCACCTTCACCGGAGCCGGCCTCGGCGGCAATGATCATGTCGCCTTTTCCGATCGGGAGGTTGAAGCCGTTGTTGTCGAAGGTTCCGCTCTGAACCACTACCGACACACAGGATTCGGCAGTAGCCGGACACACTGCGGCGCCCGGTACCGAATTGTCGACCGGGTCCTGAGCCGAGGCCATCGGCGCTGCAAAAGCCAGCACTGCACCTGCGGTACCTGCAATAACGGCCACGCGCGTGCCGAGACGTCTGTTGCCGTTCTTGTGAGATTTCTGCACTGATTTCTCCCTGCCGTTTATGTGATGGGGGACGAAACTCGCAGTCATTGCTTGTGTTTCGACCGCCGCCGACAAGGTCTTGCGGTGTGCTCCTACTCACAAGTAACAACTGAACAGATGTATATCACAGGACTTCGACTTAAAAACAGGGCAAAAGGGAGTTTCCTTAAAACGGACAAACTAAGCGGTACGGTGTGTAACACTCACGGGTGATGAACACGAACAGACTGGTCCTCTGCGTCGCGGCAGCGGGCCTACTCCTCAGCGGCTGCAGCAGCCAATCCGACAGCAACGCAGCGGAATCCACATCTGCTGCCACCAGCACGTCGATCGCGGCAACGTCGAGTTCAGCTGCCCCCGAGTCCCTGTCGGCGCTGGCGACCAGCCCACCCGCCGCAACTCCGGAAGCCGCGCCGAGCATCGTCGAATCGACGCCCCCACCGGTAGCGCTGCCGGTAGCGCCACAGGTAGCGCCACCGGCAAACTCACCGATCGACGCCCGGTCACCGGACGAGATCGTCGCGAACGCAGGCGAGAAGGGACAGCGGTACATCGCTGCACTACGTCTGGCCGGGATCCCGCCCGCCGGAATGGATTCCGCCGAGATCCTCTACGCCGACGGCACCTGCAAGGCTCTGGCCGACGGCATGCCGCGGTCCGAGGTGCTGGCGGAGTTCAACTCCGTCGGCGAGGTGTACTCACAGATCACGCCGATGTCTTCGCAGCGGATCGCCGAGATCTACGTCGACACCGCGGAGCAGACGTACTGCTGATCAGGCTTTTCCTGCCAACCAGTTGTGCAGCCAGGATGTGGCCGAATTGCCTGCGCCATCAACGACGTAACGCGTGTAGTCGGTGTGAACCTGCGAGCCGTAGAAGGCGACCAGTTGATCGACGCGCCGCGAGTTCGCGCCTGGATCGAGCTGAGCCATCAGTGCGGGGAGTCCGCCAGCGGTGACCAGATCGTTGACGATCACGGCGGCCTCGTCGCGCAGCGAGAGAGCGTTTGCCGGAGTGGGGTCGGAAACCTGAGCCATGAACCCGGCCAGACGCATCACGAAATCGTCCTTGGGCGTCGAGCAGTACAGATCACCGACGGCGCACAGCGTCACCGTTTTGCCTGACAGCCAACCGAATCCACCGATGCGAGCGCCACTGGCTCCGTTGCCTCCGACAGCGGGTCCGATCAGGACGTCGGACTCGGAGCGGCGGGGATCGGACAGGAGGCCTACGCCCTCGACGCGAGTCGGGGGAACAACGCCGATGCCGGTTCCGATCTCGGCTGCGAGATCGCCTGCCGCGTCGGCGCCCTGGCTGTATCCGACGATCGCGAAGCGGGTGTCACCGCACGAGGCGGCCATCGCGGCGATCATGCCGCGGGCGTTGTCGACAGCCTGCTGCTTCGACTTGGCGTAGACGTTGGACTCCCACGGGAAGGCCGTTGCCGAGTACGTGACGTAATCGGTGCGTACGGAACCGGGAAGGCCGTTGGTGACCGGGGCAAGCATGCCGGCACCGGGAGAAGTACCCGAAGGCTCCCAGGTTCCAGGAATGGCCACGACGTACAGACCGGGGCAGGGATCAGCCGACGCCACGGGAGAACTGACAACCGGTACCACTACTGCCGCAGCTAGTGCCGACAACACCGCAACGAGACGCCTCGCACGCATGAAACTCCCCTGATTTAACTTAAGCAACCCATACACCACTATCGATGCTCCGGAATCATACTGTCTGGGCGTTGTGTCTGTCCGATGCACGATTGATGAAGGTTTGTTACAGATCGTGCGAACTACTTGCGGAAACAAAGCCGCACCCCACCGAATGCGATGGGGTGCGGCTTTGTAAGAGCCTCTAGCGCTGCGGAGCCGCTGTCGGGTGGATCGGTGACGGAAGGGCGGTGACACCCTCGAGGTAGGTGTCCACAGCGGCTGCTGCGGAACGTCCCTCGGCGATGGCCCAGACGATCAGGGACTGACCGCGGCCCATGTCACCGGCCACGAACACGCCGTCGACGTTGGTGTTCCACTTCGACGTGCGGGCGACGTTGCCGCGCTCGTTCAAGTCGACACCGAGATCGGTGAGCAGACCCGGCTTCTCGGGGCCGACGAAGCCCATTGCCAGGAGCACGAGATCGGCTTCGAGCTCGAAGTCCGAGCCCTCGACCTTCTCGAAACGACCCGACTTCATCTCGACCTCGTGAGCCTTGAGTCCGGTGACCTTGCCGTTTTCACCGACGAAGTTCTCGGTGTTGACGGAGAACAGACGCTCGCCGCCTTCCTCGTGAGCCGAAGCCACGCGGAACATGAGCGGGTACGTCGGCCACGGAGTCTGCTCGGCGCGAGTCTCCGGGGGACGCGGCATGATCTCGAACTGGTGCACGCTGGCTGCGCCCTGACGGTGCGAGGTACCGAGGCAGTCCGCGCCGGTGTCGCCGCCGCCGATGATGACAACCTTCTTGCCCTCAGCGGTGATGGTGGGAGCGTCGAGGTCACCCAACTGCACGCGGTTGGCGATCGGCAGGAACTCCATCGCCTGGTGGATGCCGTCCAGTTCACGGCCCGGGATCGGCAGATCGCGAGCTGCGGTGGCGCCGCCGGCCAGAACCACTGCGTCGAACTGCTCGCGCAGCTCGTCCGCGGTGATGTCCACGCCGACATTGACGTTGGTCTTGAAGACGGTGCCTTCGGCTTCCATCTGCTCGAGACGGCGGTCGATGTGCCGCTTCTCCATCTTGAACTCGGGGATGCCGTAGCGCAGCAGGCCGCCGATGCGGTCTGCCCGCTCGAAGACCGTCACTGCGTGACCGGCGCGGGTCAGCTGCTGCGCTGCAGCCAGACCGGCCGGACCACTGCCGACAACTGCGACCCTCTTGTTGGTGGCATGCGCGGCGCGAACCGGCTTGACCCACCCTTCGTCGAAGGCCTTGTCGATGATCTCGACCTCGACCTGCTTGATGGTGACCGGATCCTGGTTGATGCCAAGGACACAGGACGCCTCACAGGGTGCGGGGCACAGACGACCGGTGAACTCCGGGAAGTTGTTGGTCGCGTGCAGACGCTCGATGGCGTCGTGCCAGTGGTCCTTGAAGACCAGGTCGTTCCACTCGGGAATCAAGTTTCCGAGAGGGCAACCGTTGTGGCAGAAAGGAATTCCGCAGTCCATGCAACGGCTGGCCTGGGTCTGGAGGGTTTCCTTCGGGAACTCCTCGTAGACCTCTTTCCAGTCGAGCAGGCGCAACGGCACCGGCCGGCGAACCGGAAGTTCGCGCGACGTGTGCTTCAGGAAGCCGCTTGGATCACCCACGAGCTGCCTCCATAACTGCCTCGTCCACGTTCTTGCCATCCTTCTCTGCGGCCGCGATGGCCAAAAGAACCTTCTTGTAGTCGCGGGGCATCACCTTTGCGAAGTGACCCACCTGCTGCGACCAGTCGCCGAGGATGCGCGTGGCAACCTCGGAGCCGGTTTCGTCGCGATGACGTTCGATGACGCTCTTCAACCAGGTGAAGTCGTCGCCCGAAAGATCCTCGAGGTCCACCAGTTCGGTGTTGAGGTTCTTCTCGAATGCCTTGTCGGGGTTGTAGATGTACGCGACGCCACCGGACATGCCGGCGCCGAAGTTACGTCCGGTGGCTCCGAGGATGACCACCTTTCCACCCGTCATGTACTCGCAACCATGATCGCCCACACCCTCGACGACGGCAGTGGCGCCGGAGTTACGGACTGCGAAGCGTTCGCCGACGACACCGCGAAGCAGAGCCTCGCCGCTGGTGGCGCCGAACAGGATGACGTTGCCACCGATGATGTTGTCCTCGGCGACAAAGCCTTCCGCTGCATCGAGCGGCGGGCGTACGACGATGCGTCCACCCGAGAGGCCCTTGCCGACGAAGTCGTTGGCGTCGCCGTGCAGGCGCAGGGTCATACCGCTCGGCACGAAAGCACCGAAGCTGTTACCGGCGGAACCGGTGAACGTGATGTCGATGGTGCCCTCGGGCAAGCCCTCTCCACCGAACGCCTTGGTGACCTCGTGGCCGAGCATGGTGCCGACCGTGCGGTTGACGTTGGTGATCGCGGACTCGAACGAGACCGCCTCACCCTTGTCGAGTGCGTTGCGGGCCGAAACGATCAACTGCTGATCGAGTGCCTTGTCGAGACCGTGATCCTGTGTGCCGGTGCAGTGGAGGTCCTGGTCCATGAACGCGGACTCGACCTGGGTCAGGATCGGCGACAGATCGAGATTGCCTGCCTTGCTTCCCTTCCAGTGATCGAGAGCGCGCGTGGTGTCCAGCATGTCGACCTGGCCGACTGCTTCGAGCAGCGTGCGGAAACCGAGTTCCGCGAGGAGCTCGCGAACCTCTTCGGCGATGAACATGAAGAAGTTCTCGACGAATTCCGGCTTGCCACTGAAACGCTGACGCAGCAACGGGTTCTGCGTCGCGACACCGACGGGGCAGGTGTCGAGGTGGCAGACGCGCATCATGATGCAGCCCGAGACCACCAGCGGTGCGGTGGCGAAACCGAACTCCTCGCCGCCGAGCAGGGCAGCGACGACGACATCGCGGCCCGTCTTGAGCTGGCCGTCGACCTGCACGACGATGCGGTCACGAAGACCGTTGAGCAGCAACGTCTGCTGGGTCTCGGCGAGGCCGAGCTCCCACGGTGCGCCCGCGTGCTTGACGGAGGTCAGCGGGGTGGCACCGGTGCCACCGTCGTGACCGGAGATCAGAACGACGTCGGCGTGTGCCTTGGAGACACCGGCCGCGACGGTTCCGACGCCGACCTCGGAGACCAGCTTCACGTGGATGCGGGCCTGCGGGTTGGCGTTCTTCAGGTCGTGGATCAGCTGAGCGAGATCCTCGATCGAGTAGATGTCGTGGTGCGGCGGCGGCGAAATCAGGCCGACGCCAGGCGTGGAGTGCCGAACCTCGGCCACCCACGGGTACACCTTGTGAGCCGGAAGCTGGCCGCCCTCACCGGGCTTGGCTCCCTGCGCCATCTTGATCTGGATGTCGGTGCAGTTGCTCAGGTAGTGCGAGGTGACACCGAAGCGTCCCGACGCGACCTGCTTGATGGCACTGCGTCGCAGATCGCCGTTCTCGTCCGGCGTGAAGCGCGACGGATGTTCGCCGCCCTCACCGGAATTGGAGCGGGCGCCCAGACGGTTCATCGCGATGGCGAGAGTCTCGTGAGCCTCGGCGGAGATGGAGCCGTAGCTCATCGCACCCGTCGAGAAACGCTTGACGATCTCGCTGGCCGGCTCGACCTCGTCGATCGAGATCGACGGCCGCTTGCCGATGTTGAAGTCGAACAGACCACGCAGAGCGGCAAGGCGCTCCGACTGGTCGTTGACCATGGTCGTGTACTCCTTGAACACCTCGTACTGACCTGTGCGAGTTGCGTGCTGGAGCTTGAAGACCGTGTCCGGGTTGAACAGGTGGTACTCGCCTTCACGACGCCACTGGTACTCGCCGCCGACCTCGAGCTCGCGGTGAGCGCGCTCTTCGGGGCGATCGAGGTACGCGATGCGGTGACGTGCTTCGACGTCGGCTGCGATCTGGTCGAGGCCGATGCCACCGAGCTGCGACTGCAGACCGGTGAAGTACTCGTCCGTCAGCTCCTGCGAGAGGCCGATGACCTGGAACAGCTGAGCACCGGTGTACGACGCGAGCGTCGAGATGCCCATCTTGGACATCACCTTCAGGACACCCTTGCCGGCTGCCTTGATGTAGTTCGCGATGCCCTTCTCGAGGGTCAGGCCCTCGAGTTCCTTGTTCTGCAGGAACTCGTCGATGGTCTCGAAAGCCATGTACGGGTTGACCGCTGCGGCACCGAAGCCGATGAGGAGCGCCATGTGGTGCACCTCGCGGGCGTCGCCGGCCTCGACGATGAGGCCGACCTTGGTGCGCGACTTCTCACGAACCAGGTGGTGGTGCACCGCTGAGGTGAGGAGCAGCGACGGGATCGGCGCGTAGTCCTCGGTGGACTCGCGGTCCGAGAGCACGACGATGCGTGCGCCACCCTCGATTGCCTGCGAGACCTGGTACTTGATGCCCTCGAGCGCACGACGGATACCGTCGCCGCCTTCCTTGACGGGGTACAGGCCGCGGATCACGACACTGCGGAAGCCCGGGAATTCGCCGTCGTCGTTGACGTGAACGAGCTTCGACAGATCGTCGTTGTGCAGGATCGGCTGCGGGAGCGCAATCTGCTTGCAGGAGTCCGCATTCGGGTGCAGCAGGTCGCCCTCGGGGCCGATGGTCGCGCCGAGGCTGGTGACAACCTCTTCACGAATCGCGTCGAGAGGCGGGTTGGTGACCTGAGCGAAGAGCTGCGAGAAGTAGTCGAACAGCATCCGGGGACGTGACGAGAGCACGGCGATCGGAGTGTCGGTACCCATCGAGCCCAGTGCCTCGGCACCGGAGAGAGCCATCGGCTTGACCAGCAGGTTGACCTCTTCGCTGGTGAAACCGAAGAGCTGCTGACGCAGCACGACGCGCTCGTGCGACATGTACGTGTACGGGCGGTCCGGCAGGTCGTCCATGTGGATCAGACCTTCGTCGATCCACTGCTGGTACGGGTGCTCGGCAGCGAGTTCGGACTTGAGTTCGTCGTCGCTGATGACCCGGCCCTGCGCGGTGTCCACGAGGAACATGCGGCCGGGCTGGAGGCGGACCTTGCGGACCACGGTGGACGGATCGATCGGCAGAACGCCGACCTCCGACGCCATGACGACGAGGCCGTCTTCGGTGATCCACAGACGCGACGGACGCAGACCGTTGCGGTCCAGCACGGCGCCGATGACGGTGCCGTCGGTGAAGCACACCGACGCCGGTCCGTCCCAGGGCTCCATGAGAGCCGAGTGGTACTCGTAGAACGCCCGACGAGCGGGGTCCATGCTCTCGTGCTTCTCCCAGGCTTCGGGGATCATCATGAGAACTGCGTGCGGCAGGCTGCGACCGGCGAGGTGCAGCATCTCGAGCACCTCGTCGAAACGAGCGGTGTCACTGGCGCCCTGGGTGCAGATCGGGAAGATCTTGTCCAGGTTCTCGCGGCCACCGAAGACGTCACTGTCAATCAGGGACTCGCGAGCGCGCATCCAGTTCTCGTTGCCGGTGACGGTGTTGATCTCACCGTTGTGAGCGACCCGGCGGAACGGGTGCGCCAGCGGCCACGACGGGAACGTGTTGGTGGAGAAGCGCGAGTGGACCAGGCCCAGTGCGCTCTCGACACGATCATCCTGCAGGTCGAGGTAGAAACCCTTGAGCTGTGGGGTGGTGAGCATGCCCTTGTAGACGAACGTCTGGCCGGACAGGCTGGGGAAGTACACGGTCTCGCTACCCGGGCCACCCTTACCGGCGCCTTCTGAGCCGAGTTCGTGCTCGGTGCGCTTACGCACCACGTATGCACGACGCTCGAGATCCATGCCGGTGTACTTGTCACCCTCGGAGCCGATGAAGATCTGACGGAACGTCGGCATCGCGTCGCGCGCCAATGCGCCAAGCGAGGAGTCGTCGGTTCCGACCTCGCGCCAGCCGAGAACCTTCAGGCCCTCTTCGACGACGATCTTCTCGACTGCAGCAGCAGCCTCGTGTGCATCGGCATCGCCCTGCGGGAGGAATGCGATACCGGTTGCGTACGCGCCTTCGGCGGGCAGCGCGAAGTCCACGACAGCTCGGAAGAACTTGTCGGGAACCTGCAGCAGAATGCCCGCACCGTCACCCGTGTTGGGTTCTGATCCGGCAGCGCCGCGATGCTCGAGGTTGACCAGAGCGGTGATCGCCTTTTCGACGATGTCCCTGCTGCGGCGACCATGCATGTCGACAACAAATGCGACTCCACAGGAGTCGTGCTCATTGGACGGGTGATAGAGGCCCTGGGGGCCTGGAAGTTGCTTCATACCCAGCCTTCGTATGCCATAAAGATGCACCGACGACCAGCAGCGCTGATGGCCATCAACTTGCAATGCAAGTCCTTCAAAGCACCGACACGACGATGTGTTCGGTACCACCGAAGTAGCCGCCCTGCGCAGACGCGATGGTGTGCGTTCTGGCACCCGGCGACGTGAGTCTTCGGTCGGTTGAAACTTTTGTGAGTCAACCGTGTAACGAAAACGATAATTCAGAACCCCGGCACGGGCGCAACTAAGGTAGCCCTATAATTGCTCTGAACTGCGGCGATGCAGGGAGCCAGAAGGCCCCTCGACAGATTTCGGAGCTGCGTCTGTGCAGAGAAGTTCCGATTCACAGGATACCGAATCCGCAGGAAACAGGCGCGATGGGCGATGAATGCAACAACTGGCCGCAGCGATAAGAATCAGCTGCGGCCAGTGCGCCTCGAACTGTAACAAAAGTTGATCGATCAACCAAGGTCTAGGCCTGAATTGTTTGCTCGCAGAATGCCATCGCTGTAATTTCCGTAGGCTCACCATTGAGAAGACGGGTGGCGAAGCGCAAATGACAACAGCAGTAGTGGTGGGCAGTGGCCCCAACGGTCTCGCGGCGGCGATCGAACTCGCCCGCGCCGGAATCGACGTCCATGTCATCGAGGGTGCGGACAAGATCGGCGGCGGTACCCGCAGTAGCGAATACATAGTCGACGGACTCGTCCACGACGATTGTTCCGCCTTCCATCCCACCGCTTTGGCTTCTCCTTACTTCAAGGAACTCGACCGCGAATTCGGACTCGCCAAGCATGGCCTGACGTGGCTGTGGCCCGAGATAGATCTGGTCCATCCACTCGACGACGGCACCGCCGGGGTTCTGTGGCGCGACATCAACCGGACCGCTGAGGGACTGGGTGTCGACGGTAAGCGCTGGCTCGACGTCTTCGGATACCTCGCCGAGAACTTCGACGAGTTGGTGCAGGACGTCTTCCAGCCGATCGTGCACGTTCCGAAGCACCCGCTGATGCTCGCCCGTTTCGGGACGGGCGCTCTGCTTCCCGCGACGGGTTTCGCCCGGATGTTCAAGACCCCACAAGCGCGGGCGCTGTTCGGTGGCGTCGCGGCGCACATGTTCGGGACGCTCACCCTTCCTCTCTCCAGTGCCGTCGGCTCGATGCTCACCGCGGCCGCTCATGCACACGGTTGGCCTGTCGCGCAAGGTGGTTCGGGCTCAATTGCAGCCGCCCTCGCGTCGATCCTGCGAAGCCTCGGTGGCACCATCGAAACCGGGAACTGGGTCACCAACTACTCCCAGATCGCCGACTACGACATCGTCATGCTCGACATAGCCCCCGATGCGGCCGGTCGTCTGCTCGACGGCCGGCAACCCGACCGCATTGCCCGGGCCTACCGCAAATTCCGCTACGGCACCGCCGCCTACAAGGTCGACTACGCCGTGCGTGGTGATTCCGACGGCAGCGTCGTGCCGTGGACGAATCCGCATGCCCGCAAGGCCGGCACCCTGCACCTGTCCGGGACGATTTCGGAAACTGCGGCTGTCGAACGCCAGACCGTTCGGGGTCAGATGCCGGACAAGCCCTTCATTCTGTTGGGCCAGCAGTTCTTGGCCGACCCTTCCCGTTCCGTCGGAGACATCCATCCCGTGTGGGCGTATGCGCATGTGCCGCATGGCCATCCGGGTGAAGCCACCGATGCGGTGACGCGTCAGATCGAGCGGTTTGCGCCGGGATTCCGGGACCGGATCGTGGGCGTCCACGTGCGCAATGTGCCGCAGATGCAGGCGTACAACCCCAACTATGTGGGCGGCGACATCTCCGCGGGGGCGAACACTGCGCGGCAGATCATCGCGCGCCCCCGGTTCGGGCTGGACCCCTACGCCACCGGAGCCCCGGGCGTTTACCTCTGCTCGTCCGCAACTCCGCCGGGCGGCGGGGTCCACGGGATGGGTGGGTTCAATGCTGCGCGGGCGGCGCTGAAGGCGCGGGGTTGAGGCGTCCCCGATGGGGACGACATTTCGGACACACGTGAACCCATCGTCATGGTCCAAGGAAGACGGAGAACTTCTGTCGGATACGCCCGAAACACAAATACGGGCCGTAATTCGAGCACGCCTGCGTTCCGGCCGCGCCTCTGAACAAGAGGTTGAACTGACCCTGTTGGCGCGCTGGCTGGGTCGCTTCGGATCGAGACCGGCGTAGCGACCGCTGGCGAAAAACTACTGGCATTGGCCCACATCGACGAATTGGAAACTCGCGATGCCATCGACATCAAGGTTTGTACGGAGCGAACTCCTGATCCCCGATGCGCTTCCCAGGTTCTCAGCTCGGTTCAACACTGCCGTGTTTGCCGCCGAGTAATGGCTTCGCCGCGGTCCAGATGGATACGAAATTTCGCACCTTCACAATGATCGAATCGGATCAAGAAGTTTGAGCCGCCCTCCGTCACCATGGCCACTCGAATATTCAGGTGGAGGATGACCGCTCACCAACCGTGTCTGTCCATCTCTGCACACCACCTGTGCGCTGACATGCGAACCGATCTGCAATCAACGGCGTTCGATCCCTTCAATGTCGTCGGAAACCCGGACGCCCGCAGCGATTCGACGTTGATTGTCGACACGGGTTCTCGAGGCACTCCACCTGCGCAATCGCCGCGGCTGACCAGATGCCGAATATCGATCGATTCTCGACTCTTCATCTCGACTGAGCTGTCGGCTAGTTCCAGAAGTTTTCTTCGCCGCGGTCCGCGAGATCACCATGCATGATCAAGTACTTCTGGTTCTCGCTGGCGATCGTGTCGAACGCTGCGGTCGCGGTCATGCCGTCGACAGCCATCAGAACCATCCGGCGAGCAACAGCGTTTGCGGCGTCCTGATCTGCATCATCGAGCCAACCGAGCTGCAGAGCTTGTTTGTCGTCCGTCCACAGAACACCCAAGTGCGGAATCCGCTGCCAACGACCCTCACCCTCGGGCACTCCATCGAAACGTCGACCGACAGTCACGTTATTCAAGGGGTAGTCGATCAGAAACTTGTTGCTCCGTCGTTGGTGTGGTCGCTTGTCCATCGTTGCGTCCTCTCGGTGGTCAAGGCTTCGATCGTGTCAACGAGGGATCGGCCCGGTACGGGTACGACAAATATGCCACCTTCTCGGGCATAGTCGAGGGCCGCAGAGAAGCCAGGACGTCCGAGGTGCCGGCACATGATGATGTCGAAGATGCGGTCCACGCCGAAATGTTGTGCCATCTGTTGTCCGGCGTGGCGTCTCATAAGTCGTCCCATTGAACAACGGCGAGACGCCAGTTTTGGTACGCACTTCTGAGACGAGGCGAGCTGGCGCAGCACCCGATTCCACACTCGAACGGGCTGGTGTCTCAATTCCAAGGAAATAAGATGCGAGTTGAAGCCGGCCTGGGGTTCGGATCTACGAATCACCGACGAGATTGCTGCCTACCTCAGCGCCACAAAGATGCTGGTTATGCACGGATTTCTGAGAAGTCCATACCCGCCAATAGGATCGAACGACTTGGGAAGTGCCACGCGGGCGAGGTCGACGACTAGGTCCGCGGTGATGCTGCGACATCCGTGCAAGAGCCACGGTCATGACCGAGACAATATTGGAGATCCTTGCTTCGATGAGGTCAATGATAGAAGGAGTGGCTTGGTGAAGCTCAACCTCAAGACGGTCGAGGAGCGCGTCGCCCCGCTGGGCGGACGCGAGTCTTACGATCGCGAGTTCATCTTTGAGTTACTGCTTGCCTACGGCCGCTCGAAGGGCAACGTCACCCGTCTGCGCAACGGTTCGCTCAACGTGGCCGACGACCCCACCTGCGAGGTCGCCCAGAAAAACGTAGTCTATTTCCACGAAACGACGGGCGACCCTCTGGCTGTGATTGAGGGTTTGCGGACGTCACCCATGGTGGTGCGCTACAACACCCGGTTCGTCATCGTCACCGACTACGCCGAGCTGCTCGCCATCGACACCAAGACCAGCGAGAACCTGCTAATCCCGATCCGGGACATCGACAAGCACTTCACCTTCTTCCTCCCCTGGGCAGGCATGGAGAAGGCCCAGTACGTCGCCGAAGCTCACGCCGATGTCAAAGCCGCCGAACGGATGGGCAAGTTGTTCGACGAACTGCTCGCCGCCAACCCCCATCTACTCAGCACACCAAACGGGCGTCACGCCCTCAACGTCTTCTTTACCCGGCTGCTGTTCTGCTTCTTCGCCGAAGATACCGGCATCTTCGCAGAGAAACAGTTCACCAACGCAGTCGGCTCCCATACCCAAGCTGACGGGTCCGACGTTGCCGAGTTCTTAACCGACCTTTTCACTGCGCTCGACACCGAACACGCTGCCCAGAAGCCCGCACACCTTGCCGGGTTCCCTTACGTCAATGGCAGACTCTTCACTGTCGCACCCGAACACGTCGTCCCGGCGTTCACAAAGAAGTCCCGCGATCTGCTCATCGAGTCCGGCCATCTGATCTGGCGAGAGATCAATCCCGACATCTTCGGGTCGATGTTCCAGGCGATCGTAACGCCGGGCAAACGCTCCGATCTCGGCCAGCACTACACCTCGGTTCCGAACATTCTCAAGACTATCGAACCACTATTTCTTGACGCGCTGAAGGAAGACTTAGACCGCGCCTTCGACTCGCCGAAGCAGCTCGAAGCGCTTCTCGAGCGGATTGGTGCAATTAAAGTCTTCGACCCCGCATGTGGGTCCGGCAACTTTCTAGTGATCGCCTACAAGGAACTGCGGCGCCTGGAACACGCTGTCCTTGAAAGGATCCAAGAACTTTCGGGCCGGCGACAATTGGCAATGGGGGCAGCTTCTCGCATAAACATCGAGAACTTTTACGGTATCGAGATCGACGACTTCGCTGTTGAAGTTGCAATCCTTTCGCTGTGGATTGCGAAGCATCAGATGAATGTCGAGTTCTTCGACAAGTTTGGCATTGATCTGCCGTTGATTCCACTGAAGGAGACCGGTCAGATCCGTCAAGGAAACGCCACGCGGGTTGACTGGCGGCAGGTCTGCCCTAATAGCGGCAACGAAGCGATCTATTTGATCGGGAATCCGCCCTACAAGGGGGGGAAGTCGCAAGGCAAGGAGATGAAGAGTGACTATCCGTATGTCTTCGGGAAGCGCACTTACTCCAAAGACCTCGATTACATCGCACTCTGGTTCGTCAAGGGCGCAGACTACATCGCGGGAACGAAAGCGGAGTTAGCGTTCGTGACCACCAACTCGGTGTCGCAGGGTGAACATGTGGGATTGATGTTCCCGATGTTGTTTGACCAAGGGCTGGAAATCGGTTACGCCTACACATCGTTCAAATGGGAGAACAATGCCAAGCGCAACGCAGGAGTGACTGTGGTTGTCATTAACTTGCGTTCCGCGGGTCCGGGAATGAAGTACATCTACACTGATGGGCTCCGGATCGAGGCCGCGAATATCAACGGTTACCTCGCCGATGCCCCGTCCGTATTCATCTACCGCCGTACCCGCGCGCTCAGTGCCTCGCTGCCGCGCATGGTTCTCGGGTCGATGCCCAAGGACGGCGGCTACCTGACGCTCGACCCCAGTGAACGCAAGAATTTGCTGGAATCCGATCCCGGCGCTGAAACTTTCGTCAAGCGTTATGTCGGTTCTGCGGAATTCATCAACGACATCGAACGCTACTGCCTGTGGATCAGGGACCGAGATCTCGACGTAGCACGCTCTCACCCTCTGATCGCCGAGCGGCTTGAAGCTGTCGCTCGGTGGCGCAGTGAGAGCGTCGCGGCAACAACCGCCGAATATGCCACTCACCCAAACAGATTCAAACAAATTGCCTACAAGCCAACCGAGTCTATCGTCGTACCTGCCGTCTCCTCCGAGCGTCGAGAGTACGTTCCGATCGGGTACATGGGTGCAGGCACGGTCGTGTCCAACCTCGCGTTCGTCGTTTACGATGCAAAGCCTTGGCTCTTCGCATTGTTGACCTCACGAATGCACGTAGCGTGGCTCGGCGCTGTCGGTGGCCGGATGAAGATGGACTACCGGTACGGCGCTTACATCGTTTACAACAACTTCCCAGTTCCGTCCCTGGGTGATGCGGTGAAGGAAGCGCTCATGTCGGCGGCGCTGCGGGTGCTCGACGTACGTGAATATCACTGCGAGAAGACTTTAGCCGAGTTGTACGACCCTGATCTGATGCCGGTTGACCTCCGCACAGCACACGCCGAGATCGACCGGCTGGTCGATTCGATCTACTCCAAGCGTGGATACGAGACAGACGAACAGCGACTGTCGGACCTCTTCGCCATGTATGAAGTGATGACTGCGGACGAAGCAACGAACGGGAGCAACAAGAAGTGAACAAGCCGCTCAACGTCGTTGACGTGACTTATGCCCGCACAGGCGCGTCGGTGCACACCGACGCGATGGGCATGCGGGAGATGCAGCAACGTGTCTTCGCCAAGCGCGACGCTCAGCACCTCCTGGTCAAGGCCCCACCAGCGTCGGGCAAGTCGCGCGCCCTCATGTTCGTGGCCCTGGACAAGCTGTACAACCAAGGCCGTAAGAAGGTCATCGTTGCGGTCCCGGAACGCTCGATTGGTGCATCGTTCTCGTCGACGAAGCTGACGGCGCACGGGTTCTTCGCGGACTGGGAGATCGAGCCTGAGCACAATCTGTGCACGCCAGGCTCGTCGGTGGGCAAAGTCGATGCGTTCGTCAAGTTCCTCGACGGGCCGGACGCGACCTTGGTCTGCACGCACGCCACCCTGCGGTTTGCGTTCGAGAAGCTGGCACCCGAGGCGTTCAACGGCACGGTGCTCGCGATTGACGAGTTCCACCATGTTTCGGCTGACCTCGAGGGCAACCGGCTCGGCGCTCTGTTGCGGGAGGTGATGAACGGCTCGGACGTGCACATCGTCGCGATGACCGGCTCGTACTTCCGCGGCGACTCTGTCCCGGTGCTGTCGGCAGAGGACGAAGCGAAGTTCACCCCCGTCATGTTCAACTACTACGACCAGCTCAATGGCTACGAATACCTCAAGTCGCTCGGCATCGGTCACCACTTCTACCAAGGCCGCTACACCGACGCGATCGGCGAGGTCCTCGACCTCAACAAGAAGACGATCGTTCATATCCCGAACGTGAACTCGGGCGAGTCCACGAAGGACAAGATCGAAGAGGTCGGGTTCATCATCGACTCGATCGGCCAGGTCGTCGGTACCGAGGACACGGGGATTATCTTGATCCGCCGCCATGACACCGGCGCGATTGTCCGCGTCGCGGACCTGGTGGACGACGCGGACCAGAAGAAGCGGGCCGAGACGCTGCACTACCTGTCCACCGTTGCATCGAAAGACCGGGACGGCGTCGATGTCATCATCGCGCTGGGGATGGCGAAAGAGGGCTTCGACTGGCCATTCGCCGAGCATGCCCTCACCATCGGCTACCGCGCCTCACTGACCGAGGTGATCCAGATCATCGGTCGGGTCACCCGTGACAGCCCCGGCAAGGAGCACGCCCAGTTCACAAACCTCATCGCCCAGCCCGACGCGGCGACGGACGAGGTGAAAGTGTCGGTGAACAACATGCTCAAGGCCATCACTGCCTCGCTGCTGATGGAGCAGGTGCTGGCGCAAAACTTCACCTTCAAGACCAAAGCCGGCAACGACGACGCCGCGAAGCCGGGCGAGCTGAAGATCAAGGGCTTCAAGGAACCCACGACGAAGCGGGTGAAGCAGATCGTAGAGACCGATCTCAACGATTTGAAGGCCACGATCCTGCAGGACGACACCTTCGCGAAAGCCGCAGCGGGCAGCCTCGATCCCGAGGTGACGAACAAGGTGTTGATCCCGAAGATCATCCGCGAGCGGTACCCAGACCTGGATGAGACCCAGGTCGAGGAGTTGCGGCAGCAGGTCGTGGTGGACTCGGTGATCAAAAACGGCGAGGTCCGCGAAGTCGGTGACAAGCGGTTCATCCGGATGGCGGAGAAGTTCGTCAACATCGACGACATCGACATCAACCTCATCGACTCGGTCAACCCGTTCCAGCGTGCGTTCGAGGTCATGAGCAAGTCGGTCACCACGAGTGTGCTGCGAATTATCTCCGATGCGATCACAGCTACCCGCATCGAGATCAGTGAGGAGGAAGCCCTCCTGCTTTGGCCGAAAGTTCAGGCGTGGGTCAAGGTCAACGGCCGCAAGCCCGACGCACGCAGTGATGATCCGACGGAAAAACGGTATGCCGAGACGATCTTGTTCCTCCAGAGGAAGAAGCAACAGCACCTCGCCGCCCAGCGAGCAGCACAGATGGATGTTCAGTCATGAGTACCGGTGAAGTTGATGCGGCCATGGACGAGGCAGCAGGGCCGGGGTTGGACTTCCAATCGCTCCTCGACTCCGACGTCGATGGGCTCCTTGACGTCGCAGAGAAGCCGAAAAAGGTCACATCCAACGATCGGCTCGAGCGCGCCTTCTTAGAAGTTGTGGAGTTCCGCCGCACTCACGACAGGCTGCCCAGTTCGACTACCCGCGAGATCGCCGAGCGCAAGCTCGGCGCTCGGCTCGACGGCATCCTCGCTGACGAAGGCAAGATCGCCGCGCTGAAGCACTTGGACGAGTTTGGGCTGTTGGAAGCCCCGGAGCCTCCAGCCTCGATCGACGACCTACTCGACAGCGACGACTTCGACCTACTCGGTGACGAATCGGGACTGTTGGACGTCTCGGACCTGCCGCAGCGCAAGACACCGGACGCGCCTGATTCGGTGGCGAAGCGGAAGAAGGCCGAAGGTTTCGAAGCATTTGAGCCCCTGTTCAAAGCCCAGCATGCCGAGTTGGCGGCCGGCACGTACCGGTTGATCCCGTTCCCCGGCGTCCGGACCATTGAAGCGGGCAGATTCTTCGTCCTCAACGGCGTGATGCTCTTCGTCGCAGAGGTCGGCGAGACAACCACCGCAATGGTCGGTGGCAAGCAGGAGCAGAAACAGCGACTACGCGTGATCTTCGAAAACGGCACCGAGTCTTCGATGTACCGGCAGTCGCTCTCGATCCGACTCCACGAGGCCGAAGGACAGACATTAGCCCAAGTCGGCATCGACCTTGCAGGAGACGTAGGTGACGAGGACTCCGAGAGTGGACATATTTACGTGCTTCGCTCCCGTAGCGAAGACCCCCAGATCGCCTCGCTCGAAGACCTGTACAAGATCGGGTTCTCGACAACCAGCGTGGAGAAGCGAATCGCGAACGCAGCCAAGTCCCCTACATACCTGATGGCACCGGTCGAGATCGTTGAGGACTACCGCACCTACAACCTCAAACCCTCTGCGCTAGAACACCTCCTGCACCGGGTATTCGCCGAAGTTCGCCTCGACATCAGTCAGATCGACGCCAAGGGCCACACCTACGACCCGTCCGAATGGTTCATCGCCCCGATCAACGTCATAAATCAGGCGATCACCATGATCATGTCCGGCGAAATCGTCGACTACGTGTACGACGCTGCGGCACAACGGCTCGTGGAGCTTGCGTGAGGACGTCGAGATGGGGACTACCTGACCTGACATAAGAGCGGCCTTCGGGCACGTGGATTCGCCCGAATCCGGGCGCACTGCACCGCCGACGACGCGTACCCTCGGCTTATCCAGACGGGGTTCCCCCTCTGCAAGCCGGAATGATCGACCGTCGGAACGCGGGGGGCAATGGGGCTCCGCCTGAACACACCCAAATCGGTTCGGGCGGGCGCGGCCTCCGGATGTCGTATCGCTCGGCATCGGGCAACCGGCCAGCCGCACCGATGGATCAGGGAATCCTGACGCGCGCCCGCGCCCCAGCGATCGGAATGTCGGTCCGCGGCGTACCTGGTCGCCTATACAGTTACGTCATGGACTTCGACTGGGATGGCTGGACCTGGGAACTGATGCTGACGAAGCGTCCCCCCGACACGCATTTCTCGGAGTCGAGCACTCCGGGGTGGAAGAGCCCGCTGGTGCGGGATGACGACAACACGCTCGTCACGCAGGCAGTGCTGTCCGACGGGACCAAGGCGGTCCTGGTGCTCCTCGGCACGGGCGCCGCGCTGGGGGTCGCCGCGGTGAAGGCCGCGCCGCACGTCAAGAGCGGGTTGGTCAGCCTTCAGTCGAAGCTACGCCGCCGGGGGGAGGACATTACTGCCGTCGAGGCCCCTGTTTCCCTCACGGTGGTTGCGGAGGTCGAGCCAGAGCAGCCGGACTCTCCTCGACTGCGCGCTGTCTGACCGTCACGCCGGGCACCGGCGCGTCAGACAGTGCGCGTGCCGATGGCGGCGATACTTCCATCGATGTGATTCGCAACATCTTGTGTTGCTGTTACAGGGCACGCACTAGGTGTAGTGTCTGGTCGCAGGTACGACAAGAGCCTCGAACGAAGGTTCTGGTCCTTGTCCGAGGTCTCGTCTGAGCAATTTGACGGTTGCATTGCAGACGATACACCGGGTGCTGGTCTCCACAAGCGGAGATGGGTAGGCCACAGTGTCGGCCGGATTGGCAGCACGCGATGTTCCCTCACCAGCATTACGACCTCGGCCACGTAATTAAGGGGTCGACAGTCGTCGTCAGCCTCGGCAGCCAGGCGAATGTCCGCCTCATGTCGGCTTCGGATTATCGGTCGTTCAAGTCGGGTGGCCGGTATCGGATGTACGGAGGTTCCTACCGGCAGACGCCTGTTCGGCTGACGGTTCCCTCCAGTGGCCGGTGGATGGTTGTCGTGGATCTCGGCGGTCTCGCGGGCAAGGTCCGTTCGGGTGTCAATGTTGTGCCGCCAGCACCGGGCCTGCTGGCGGCCGGTCGACAGCAGTCGACCGCTCAACGAACCGATCTCAGCAACATCACGACCCGTGAGCCGGTCGAGCCACCATCATCCGAAGTTCTGGCTGGTCAGACCTGGGACGTGTTCATGTCACACGCTTCCGAGGACAAGAACGAAGTGGCAATCCCGCTCCGAGACGCCCTTGCAGCCCGCGGCGTGCGAGTCTGGCTGGACGTTGCAGAGTTGAAGATTGGCAGCAGCCTCCGCCGACGGATCGATCAGGGCATCTTGTCCAGCCGATTCGGCATCGTCGTCCTGTCGCACTCGTTCTTCGCGAAGGGATGGCCGAACCACGAGCTCGACGGACTCGTCACCAGGACGAATGCAGGTGAGCAGTCGATCTTGCCGATCTGGCACAACGTCGACGCGGATGACGTGCGGGGATATAGCCCGTCTCTCGCCGACAAGGTGGCTTTGTCCAGTTCAACCACGACCATCGAGGAGATGGCGGACCAGATTGCCGAGGTTGTCCTCCCGAACGCCAACGCCGCGTAGGTCCTCTGCGCCGGGGATGCTCTGATCGCGTCCTCGGCGCGTCGGTCTTCACCGGCGATTCCCGGCCGGGGTGGCGGTCGGGCCACTGCCGACCGCCGAAATGTGTTGCGAATAAAGCGCCTTCGGTCGAGCCGGTTACTGGTAGCCCTGCATGTTCGAAGCCTGCATACTCCCGCCCCACAGACTGCGTCCGCCCAGGTCGATCCGTCCCTCAGGCGCGTGCTCCCCGCGGTGCACGCGCGGTCGTCTAACGCACGGGGCGGCGGGCCAGATGAGGCATCCGATGCGATATGCAGTCTTTTGCCTGACATAAGGGACGGTTATCGGCCGCCGGTCCACAGACTGAGGAAGGGCCTGACCTACGGGGCGTAAGCATCCCAGACAGCTCTGAAGAGAGATACGCCGCACTTGCCATGTGCAAGTGCGGGTGAACTATTTGGATGTTGTCGAAGGTCCGATTCACGGGGAAGGTCGACCCGTTCGAGTATCAGCTGTGGAGGATCCAGAGAAATTCACCGAACTCGGCGTCGGATGGGATGAGTCTTTCAAATCTGCGCGCGAACGTTCGATCGCACCCGTTGTTCGGTGCGTCGGCTGAAACCTGTCGGACTTATCTGCTTAAGTGAAGTTCTCATTAACACCGCCATAATTGGCGATCTGAAGAAGAGACCTATGAACTCGTTGAAGATCTTTGCCGCTGTCTCTGCTACTGCCGCGCTTCTCGTCGTATCGGGTTGTTCGTCCGATTCCTCCGATGGTGCTGCGGCTTCCTCCGATGAAATTACGACTACCTCCGCTGAAGCTACATCCGCCTCCTCTGGAGCTACGACGCCAGCAAGTGTGTGTTCACAAATCGAAGACGCCGGCATCGGCAAGAACTGCGTACCAGGAAGCACCACGGGGCTCGCAGTGGCAGCAACCGGTGCCTACGATTTCGATCTCCCCTCGGTGCCGGGCGAAGGCGGAACCGTCATGATCTTCGACAATGCCGACTTGTACCACAAAACAGTAAAAAGCTATGCCGATGCCGCTTTTCTGGCCGGACCACACCGCTACGGTTCGGAAAATGCGTTGATCTTCGTGCAGATCAACGAAGGACTCTCATCGAGTGATGGAGAAAAAGTCAAGGACATCGTTGACTCCCTGTAGCTCGATTTTGACGCAGCAATCATTTCCGAACTCTCTATCGGATGGTTCATAAACGACCATATTTGAAACACGGGAGAAGATTCTGGCCACCAGAACGAAGATATTCCTGGCCCCGTGTCCAAAACTGATGGTTCATTCACGAAAAATCTAGGCTACCTATTAAAGGGCCTTCGTTCACGCGAAAACTCGCGCGCAGTCCTCGCTCGACTTGAGAATCGACTCAGATCCGTTGTCCAAGCAACCGGTGCCGAACCGCCCCGCCATGACGTGATTGTCCGTTATCTTCCTCGATAGTGGTTGCAATCTCCTGGCTGCTTGGCATCCCGCGCACGGATGCTGTCACCACGAAAGGGAGCACATCTGTGAATGGACCCGCAACGCCTGCTCGTTTGTCCCGAACCACCGCAGCCCTCGGTGTCGGCGCACTCGCTGCCGCGATCACCTTCGGCAGTGCAGTCGGTACTGCATCAGCCGATAGTCCGGTCGTCGACTTCGGCAGTATCTCTTTCTCGGTGACCAACGGTCCCGACAACACCATCTACGACATCAACGCAATCATCAATCTCCCGCCCGGCACACTGCCGCCAGGGATGATGAACCCTCAGATCACTGCGCCCGCCGCGACCCCTCAACCAGTCGGCAACCCGTTTGCGGGCACCGCATTGGACTTCGTTCTGAGCTTCATTCAGGCTGCGGCCAGTTAGCCGACAACAAAAAACGAGGCCCCAACTCAAAGGAGTTGGGGCCTCGTCTTGTGGTGGGCGAAGGGGGACTTGAACCCCCACGTCCCGAAGGACACTGGCACCTGAAGCCAGCGCGTCTGCCATTCCGCCACTCGCCCGAGCAACGCCGAAACATTATCACGACAAACTTTGAAAGTTCTATTCGTGCAGCTCAGGGCACGAATCGATGAACACCGAGCACCCGAAAGCCCAGAACCGATACCATGCTGAAACAGCGGCCAGGTACTGCCGAAGCGACATTTGACAGTACCGTGGAACCTGTACAGCAGTTTGGACGACACGCGACAAGGCGGTGCCGGCGCTACTTGCCGAGCATTTTGCCGTCGTAGATGCGAGGCGAGAGGAGGGCCCGATGGGCATCGTGCAGCGTTTCGAACGAAAGCTCCAAGGAGCTGTCGGCGACGCATTCGCGCGGGTCTTCGGTGGTGGTGTTGTGCCGCAGGAAGTAGAGGCGGCGCTCCAGCAGGAGGCACGTGACCGCGTCGAGCACCTCGGCGGCGGAATCCTTCTCGCCCCCAACAACTACGTGATCACCATCAACAACTCCGATCACGAAGAGTTGGCAGCTGATCGCGAACTGACGACCAAAGCTTTCAGCCGACACCTGCAGGATTTCATCCGCGATCAGGGTTGGCAGACGTACGGCGACATCTCGGTCACTTTCGAGCCTTCGCCTACGCTCCACACCGGTCAGTTCCGCACCCGCGGAACCGTCGACCCGGATGGTGACGCCGAGCAGGCATCACCGCCGTCGCATGTTCCGCAGGTTTCGTCGCGGCCTCCACAACGGCCGCCTCAGCGACCCGCACCGATTGTTCCCCCTGTTTCCAATCCAGTCCCGTCACAACCAGGAGCCGGCCCCATGACGCAGAACTCAGGCTACGAACCAAGCCGCGAACCGGCGGGTCGCCAGCCCGAACCGCAGCAGCCGGCACGGAACGGGTACTCCCACGACGACGGCGGTTACGCCGCTCCGCAGGGCCAGGAAGCGCCGTACCAGAACGGTTACGACCGCGGCGACGGTTACCGCACGGGCGACGACCAGCAGGGCTACAACCAGCAGCAGGGTGGCTACGACCAGCAGGCGTACCCGAACCAGCAGCAGCCGTACGAGCAGGCCGGTTACGACCAGCAGGGCTATGACCAGCAGGGCGGCGGCTACGACCAGCAGGGTTACCAGCAGCAGCCGTACGACCAGCAGGGCTACGGCCAGCAGGCGTACCAGGGTGGGTACGACCAGCAGGGCTACCAGCAGGGCGGCTACGACCAGCAGGGTTACCAGCAGCCGTACAACGGCCAGTCCTACGATCAGCCGGGCTACGACCAGCAGAGCTACCAGCAGGGCGGCTACGACCAGCAGGCGTACACACAGCAGCCGTACGAGCAGGCCGGCTACGAGCAGGGTGGCAACTTCGAGCAGACGCAGGCCTACCCGCAGCAGGGCTATGCCCAGCCGCAGGGCGGTTACGCACCGACGGCCCAGAGCCTGACGGCAACCCTGCAGCTCGAGGACGGCAGTGGACGCCACTTCCAGCTTCGCGACGGCAGCAATGTCATCGGCCGCGGCCAGGAAGCTCAGTTCCGCCTCCCGGACACCGGCGTCTCGCGTCGCCACATCGACATCCGTTGGGACGGCCGCACCGCGATGCTGTCCGATTTGGGATCCACGAACGGCACCACCGTCAACGGAGCACCGGTCCAGGACTGGCAGCTGGCAGACGGCGACATCATTCGAGCAGGTCACTCGGAGATTCTGGTTCGCATTCTCTGAGCTGAGAAACGGACGCCAGGATTTTCCGATAACAATCGAACATTCGGCGGTCCGTCGGCGCGCCGCCGTCACGCGGCTGTCAGTATCGTGATCTTCGGGGCCCAGCGCCCCCTATGATGCTGCCAGTCGACAATGCTCGAACCCCGCTGCGGCGGGGCTCGAGCCATAGAAGGAGGTGGACAGCCGTGCAGGGCCTGATTCTGCAACTCACACGGGCGGGCTTCCTGCTCCTACTGTGGCTGTTCGTCTGGGCAGTCCTCCGCACTCTCCGCTCCGACATCTATGCCGGCTCCGGGGTCAGGGTTCCGCCGCGGTACACCCGCGCCGGAAAGGTCCTGCCCTCGCTGGGCAAGGCGAAGGTGCCTCGGTACCTGGTGGTCACGCAGGGCGCCCTCGCCGGTACCCGCATCACCCTGGGTTCTCAGCCGGTCATGATCGGCCGCGCCGACGATTCGACGCTCGTTCTCACCGACGATTACGCGTCGACGCGCCATGCGCGGCTCTCGCAGCGTGGCGCTGACTGGTACGTCGAGGATCTCGGTTCGACCAATGGCACCTATCTGGACCGCGCCAAGGTCACCACTGCGGTGCGCGTCCCGCTGGGCACTCCGGTTCGCGTCGGCAAGACGGTAATCGAGCTACGCCCGTGACCCTTGTTCTCCGCTACGCGGCGCGCAGCGACCGCGGTCTCGTGCGCTCCAACAACGAAGATTCCGTGTACGCCGGTGCACGCCTGCTGGCTTTGGCCGACGGTATGGGCGGACACGCGGCCGGTGAGGTCGCGTCGCAGTTGATGATTGCCGCTCTGGCGCATCTCGACGACGACGAGCCCGGCGAGGATCTGCTCGGCAAGCTCGAGGCAGCCACCCGTGAGGGCAACGATTCCATCGCCGATCACGTCGAGGAAGAACCCGAACTCGACGGCATGGGCACCACGCTCACCGCGATCCTCTTCTCCGGCAGCAAGCTCGGTCTCGTGCACATCGGCGACTCGCGCGCCTACCTTCTGCGCGACGACCACCTGACGCAGATCACCCGCGACGACACGTTCGTGCAGTCGTTGGTCGACGAGGGCAGGATCACCGCCGAACAGGCACACACGCACCCGCAGCGATCCCTGATCATGCGGGCGTTGACCGGGAACGAGATCGAGCCGACGCTCACCGTGCGCGAAGCCCGCGCCGGCGATCGCTACCTGCTCTGCTCCGACGGCCTCTCCGATGTGGTCAGCGACGAGACCATCGAGAACACGATGCGCGAAGGCTCGCAGGAGCAGTGCGCCGACCGTCTCATCGAATTGGCGCTGCGCAGCGGCGGTCCCGACAACGTCACCGTCGTCGTCGCCGATGTCATCGACCTCGATTACGGCCAGTCACATCCCATCGTCGCGGGCGCCGCGTCGACGGAAGAGGAAGAGGACGCCCCTCCCCCCAACACCGCTGCCGGCCGCGCCGCTGCCATGCGTCCGCCGCGCGCGACGCCCAAGCGAGTTGTCTCCCAACCCGAACCGGAACCGAAGAAGAAGCGGAACCGGTTGTGGTGGGTGGTCCTCGCCGTGGTGCTGATCGCACTCGTCGGCGTCGGCGCCGTGATCGGCCGCGCCGTCATCCGCAACAACTACTACGTCGGCGAAGACAACGGCCGCGTGACGGTGCTGCGCGGAATCCCCGGTTCGGTGCTCGGCTACTCGCTGCAAGACGCGGATCTGGTGGGTTGCGTCGGCGACGACGACGTCCTCACTCTCGTCTCCCCCGACGCGATTCCCAGCGACTGCAACATTCTCGAGGTCACCGATCTGCAGCCGTCTGCGCAGGAGCAGGTGCGCGCCGGGCTGCCATCCGGCAAGCGTGAAGACGCGCAGAGCCAGATGATCCGTCTCATCGGCGGCGATCTGCTGCCTCGTTGTGAGCCGGTTCCGACGACGACGGCCGCGCCCACTCCCCCACCGGCTCCGGAGACCACGCCGCCCCCCGCACCGCCCGCGGAGCCTGCTGCGCCGACGACGGCGGCACCCACGACTACGCCTACGCCGACCGACATTCCCGGTCAGACTTGCAGGACGGTCAACTGATGTCGTCCAACGCAGCTGCGGGGACGGCTTTTCCGAGTCCGCCCGGAGGTTTTGCCCCGGCGCCGGTCCAGTCGACCCGTCGAAACGTGGAGCTGCTGCTCCTGGGCTTTGCCGTCATCATCACGACGGTCTCGCTTCTGCTCGTCGAGGCGAGCCAGGAACAGAAGATCACGCTGGACCTCGCCAAGTACGCGCTTGCGTACACGGGCCTGTTCCTGATCGCGCACTTGGCAATTCGACGGTATGCGCCGTACGCCGATCCGCTGCTGCTGCCGATCGTCGCCCTGCTCAACGGCCTCGGGTTGGTGCTCATCCACCGACTCGACCTCGCCGACGAACAGACAGCGCTCTACAACGGCGTCGAGGCACCGTCACCGGATGCGAATCAGCAGGTCATGTGGACTGCACTGGCGATCACCGGTTTCGTGTTGCTGCTCGTGTTCTTGAAGGACTACCGCCTGATGGCGCGGTTCAGCTACACGCTCGGCCTCGCAGGTCTGGTGTTCCTGGCGATTCCCGCGATCCTGCCGGCGAAGTTCTCGAGCGTGAACGGCGCAAAGATCTGGATTCGCCTGCCCGGATTCAGCATTCAGCCAGGTGAGTTCGCGAAGATCCTGCTCATCATCTTCTTCGCGTCGGTACTAGTCGCCAAGCGCGACCTGTTCACCTCGGCCGGTAAACACTTCCTGGGCATGGACTTTCCGCGTGCCCGCGACCTGGGCCCGATCCTGCTCGCCTGGATCGTCTCGGTGGGTGTGCTCGTCTTCGAAACCGACCTCGGTACGTCGCTGCTGCTCTTCAGCACCGTGCTGGTGATGCTCTACATCGCGACCGAACGTGTGGGCTGGCTGGTGATCGGCGGCGGACTACTCGCCATCGGATTCTTCTTCGCCTACAAGATGTTCGGTCACGTGCGCGTTCGCGTCGACACCTGGCTGGACCCGCTCGGCGACTACGCCAATACCGGGTATCAGATCTCGCAATCGCTCTTCGGCCTGGCCACCGGTGGTATCGCCGGAACAGGTCTGGGCAGTGGCCGGCCCAACCAGGTTCCGTTCGCGAAGACGGACTTCATCATCGCGACCATCGGCGAAGAGCTCGGCTTGATCGGCCTGGCCGCTGTGCTGATGCTGTTCCTGCTTCTCATCGTGCGCGGCCTGCGTACGGCGTTGGCAGTGCGCGACAGCTTCGGCAAACTGCTGGCCGCCGGTCTGTCGTTCACCATCGCGATCCAGATCTTTGTCGTCGTCGGCGGCGTCACCAAACTGATCCCGCTGACGGGTCTGACTACACCGTTCATGTCGTACGGCGGCTCGTCGCTGCTCGCGAACTACCTACTGCTGGCCATCCTCGTCCGGATCTCGGACGCGGCACGTGCGCCGGTAGTGACGAAGAAGAAAGGTCCGCCCCCAATCGCTGACGCCAATACCGAGATGATGCCGCGCGTATGAACACTCCACTGCGCCGCGTCGCGATGGCCGTCATGGTGATGGTCGTCGCGCTCCTCGCCAACGCCACGTACGTACAGGTCATCAAGGCTGACGACCTGCGAGCCGACCCGCGCAACTCACGGGTGCTGCTCGACGAGTACTCACGCCAGCGAGGTCAGATCTCGGCTTCCGGTCAGGTGCTTGCCGCCTCCCGCGCCACAGACGACCGGTACAAGTACCTGCGCGAGTATCCGAATCCGTACCCGTACGCACCGGTCACGGGCTTCTACTCGATGCAGTACGGCAGCGCCGGCCTCGAGCGCACCGAAGATCCGATTCTCAACGGCTCGGACAACCGGCTGTTCAGTCAGCGCTTCTTCGACCTGGTGTCCGGACGCGATCCGCGCGGCGGCAACGTCGTCACGACGCTCAATCCGGCGATGCAGCAGGTGGCGTACGACCAGCTGACCAGCAAGGGTTACACCGGTTCCGTCGTCGCCATCGAGCCGAGCACCGGACGCATCCTGACGATGGTCAGCACTCCGAGCTACGACCCGAACCTGCTTGCCAGCCACGACGGTGCCGAGACCACCAAGGCGTGGGACGAGCTCAATGCCGATCCCAACGATCCGTTGGTCAACCGCGCTATTTCGCAGACCTACCCTCCTGGCTCGACGTTCAAGGTGCTCACCACTGCCGCAGCTCTTGGCAACGGTGCGACGCCGGACGACCAGCTGACCGCGGCTCCGCAGATCACGCTGCCCGGCACCAGCACGACCCTCGAGAACTACAACGGCAGCACCTGCGGCCCCAACCCGACGGCGTCGTTGCGTGACGCGTTTGCGCGCTCGTGCAACACGGCTTTCGTCGAACTGGGCATCAAGGACGGCGCGGACGCCATCAAGGACGAGGCCAGCGCTTTCGGCATCGGGCCCAACACTCCGGCGATCCCGCTGCCGGTTGCGGACAGCACCGTCGGCGACATCTCCGACGACGCGGCTCTCGGCCAGACCAGCATCGGCCAGCGCGACGTCGCGGTGACCCCGCTCGAGAACGCAGTGATCGCCGCGACCGTCGCCAACGGTGGTGTGCGGATGCAGCCCAACCTGATCTCCCAGTTGCAAGCACCGGATCTGACCGATCTCAGTACGCCGTCACCGGTGTCGATGGGTCAGGCGATCTCGCCGGCAGTGGCCGCAACGCTGACTGACCTGATGATCGGCTCGGAGAACTTCACCGGCGGCGACGGCAAGATCCCCGGGGTTCAGATCGCGTCCAAGACCGGTACCGCCGAGCACGGCGTGAACCCGCGGGAAACCCCGCCGCACGCCTGGTACATCGCTTTTGCACCGGCGCAGAATCCGACGGTCGCCGTGGCCGTCATCGTCGAGAACGGTGGTGACCGCGGACTTGCCGCTACCGGTGGCTCGGTTGCTGCGCCGATCGGTCGTGCAGTCATCGCAGCCGGAATCCAAGGGGGCTGAACCGTGGCGTTGAACAACGGCGCTTTGATCGCCGATCGTTACCGATTGATCCGTCTCATCGCCACCGGTGGGATGGGTCAGGTGTGGGAAGCCACCGACTCCCGGCTCAACCGTCGCGTCGCCGTCAAGGTACTCAAGTCCGAGTTCTCTTCCGATCCGGAGTTCTTGGAGCGCTTCCGCTTCGAGGCCCGCACCACCGCGCAGCTCAACCATCCCGGTATCGCCGGAATCTACGACTACGGCGAGACCCGTGACAGCTCGGGCGATTCCACGGCGTACCTGGTGATGGAACTCGTCAACGGTGAGCCGCTCAACGCCGTCCTGGCACGCGTCGGCCGCCTGGCGGTTCCGCATGCCCTCGACATGCTCGAGCAGACCGGCCGCGCCCTGCAGGTCGCACACGACGCCGGTGTCGTGCACCGCGACGTGAAGCCGGGCAACATCCTCATCACGCCGACGGGCCAGGTGAAGATCACGGACTTCGGCATCGCCAAGGCCGTCGAGAACTCTCCTGTCACGCGTACGGGAATGGTGATGGGCACCGCCCAGTACATCGCGCCCGAGCAGGCTCTCGGTCAGGACGCGACCGCGGCGAGTGACGTGTACTCGTTGGGAATCGTCGGATACGAAGCACTTTCGGGTCGACGCCCGTTCACCGGTGACGGCGCGCTGACCGTCGCGATGAAGCACGTGCAGGAAACCCCGGCGCCGATGCCGGCCGACCTGCCGGCGAACATCCGCGAGCTCATCGACATCACGTTGACCAAGGATCCGGCCGGCCGCTACGCCAGTGGCGGTGAGTTCGCCGACGCCGTTGCAGCCGTTCGGGCGGGGAGGCGTCCACCGCCGCCCGGTCTGCTCGCCACCGGTGCCGCGAGCGCGTTGCCGGCTACGGGTGCCACGCAGGTCATGCCGCCGACGTACGCGGGCCCGGTGACGGGCGCAGCTGTTGCGGACGACGCGGCAGCCGGCGGAATGACCAGTGGGCAGAAGGCCGTGGCATGGGCCGGCGGCGGATTGATCTTGTTGGCGTTGATCATCGGCGGAGTCTGGATCGCGACCGACGGTCCGAGCGACCCGACGCCGCCCGTCGTCACGTCCACGACGTTGCCGACCACGACGACCACCAAGCCCACCACGACGACGACTCGGCCGACGACGACGACCACCGAGCCGACAACCACCACAACTCGGCCGACGACAACCACAACCGAGCCGACAACCACCACAACAACGCCGACCACGACAACAACAACTCCGACGACCACAACCACCACCACGACGACAACGACGACCACAACGACCACTGAGCCGTTGGCGGATCCCGGAGACGCTGAAGAACCGCTAGGACAAGACCAATGACGACACCCCGCAATCTCTCCTCCCGCTACGAGCTGGGTGAGATTCTCGGCTTCGGCGGAATGTCCGAGGTTCACCTGGCGCGCGACCTCCGACTCAGCCGCGACGTCGCGATCAAGGTGCTGCGTGCAGACCTCGCGCGCGATCCCACGTTCTACTTGCGGTTCCGTCGTGAGGCGCAGAACGCTGCCGCGCTGAACCATCCGGCGATCGTGGCCGTCTACGACACCGGTGAAGCCGAGACCGACGCCGGGCCGCTGCCGTACATCGTCATGGAGTACGTCGACGGCGACACGTTGCGTGACATCGTGCGCAGCACCGGGCCGATGACTCCGCGCAAGGCGATGGAAGTGATCGCGGACGTGTGCGCCGCTTTGGACTTCAGCCACCGTAACGGCATCGTGCACCGCGACGTCAAGCCCGCCAACATCATGATCAACCGTGCCGGCGCCGTGAAGGTGATGGACTTCGGTATCGCCCGTGCCATTTCCGACGCGTCGAGCCCGATGACGCAGACGGCCGCCGTGATCGGCACCGCTCAGTACCTTTCGCCGGAGCAGGCGCGAGGTGAGCAGGTGGACGCACGTTCGGACGTCTACTCGCTCGGTTGTGTGCTGTTCGAGATTCTGACGGGCGAGCCGCCGTTCAAGGGTGATTCACCGGTCGCCGTGGCGTACCAGCATGTTCGTGAAGATCCGCAGACGCCGTCGGAGATCAATCCCGACATTCCGCGCGAGCTGGATTCGATCATTCTCAAGGCGATGAGCAAGAACCCGGCCAACCGCTACCAGAGCGCCGGCGACATGCGCAGCGACTTGGTACGCGTTCTGGGCGGTCAGCGTCCGAGTGCGCCGATGGTGATGAACGACGAGGACCGCACCACCATCCTCGGCGCCGTCGGCTCCGACACCGGGAACTACCGCACTGCTCCTGATCCGGTCGAGCCGGTTCCTGCACGGACAACTCGCGCTGCCGAGCCGCCTGCCAAGAAGAAGGGCGGACGCTACGCCCTGATGGGCATCGCGGCGCTTCTGGTGATCGGTCTGGTGACGTTCTTCCTCATTCGGGTGAACTCGCCGAAGGTCGAGATGGTGACCGTTCCGGGTGACCTCACCAACCAGCCCGCTGATGTCGCCGAGGCGACGCTGACCAACGCCGGATTCCAGGTGGAGCGTCAGCAGAAGACGGACAAGGTGATCGCCGCCGGAAACGTCATCACGACGCGTCCGGTTGCCGGGGTGCGCATCGAGAAGGGCAGCACCGTCACGATCGACGTGTCCACCGGCCCCGAGCAGGTCGCGATCCCGCGCCTGACCGGTCTGAGCCAGGACGACGCCGAGAAGAAGCTCAACTCCGTCGGACTCCGACTTGATCCGACCATCGGCAAGGCCGCGTCGACCATTGCCGAGGTCGACAAGATCGTCAATCAGGACCCGGCCGTCGGAGTGTCGGTTGTTCTCGATTCCGCAGTCTCGATCACTGTCGGCACCGGACCGGAGCAGGTTCGTGTCCCGGATGTGACCGGTCAGCGTGAAGAGGTGGCGAGGCCCAACATCGAAGGTGCCGGGTTCGTCGTCCAGATCACGGAGATCGATTCGGGACTGCCGAAGGGACAGGTCGTTTCGACCGACCCGACCGGCGGCACGTCGGCCACCAAGGGTTCGACCGTGACGCTGCGGGTGTCCAACGGCAACCAGGTCGCGATGCCTGATCTCACCAACAAAACGGTGTCCGAGGCGTTGACCACGCTTCGCGCAGCCGGCTGGGCGGGAACTGCATCGCAGCTGGTGCAGAACCAGAGCACGACGCTCACCCCGGAAATGGTGGGCAAGATCGTCTCGCAGACGCAGCCTCCGGGCTCGGAGATCTCCAAGGACGCGGTCATCACCGTCAGCGTCGGAGCGCTCGGAATCCCCGGCCGCTAGCAAAGTGAAAAAGTGCCTCCCGGAGATTTCCGGGAGGCACTTTTTTGTGGACAGGTGTCAGAGAATTGCGGGCAATGCGCCACCGAGCGCCGACGCGACCTCGGCCTCGAGGGCTGCGACGAGCCCTTCCGGGGGCGCCTCACCGCACACTGCGAGCCAGTTCGCGAGCATCCGGTGCCCACCTTGAGTGAGTACGGACTCGGGGTGGAACTGGACGCCGTGAATCGGCAGTTCGCGGTGACGCATCGCCATCACGACGCCGCTCTCGGTGTGTGCGGTCACCTCGAGTTCCTCGGGAATGGTGTCCTCGAGAACCGTCAGCGAGTGGTAGCGAGTAGCGGTGAACGGATCGGGCAGCCCGGCCAGGACGCCGACGTCCTTGTGGTGAACCAGACTCGTCTTGCCGTGAAGCAGTTCGGGCGCGCGGTCGACGGTTCCGCCGAAAGCCGCACCGATCGCCTGGTGTCCGAGGCAGACGCCGAGCAGCGGGGTCTTGGTGTCGGCGCAGACCTTCACCAGATCCATCGTCGCTCCCGCGCGCTGCGGGGTTCCGGGGCCAGGGCTCAGGAGAATGCCGTCGAACTGAGCTACTGCACCCTCGAGGTCTGCCGTCAGTTGTGGTTCGTCGTTGCGCCAGACCACGGCTTCGGTTCCGAGCTGGCCGAGGTACTGCACCAGGTTGAACACAAAGCTGTCGTAGTTGTCGACGACGAGAATCCTCATGAGAGCAGGGTAAACGCCCGTGCTATCCGCCGGTATAGGCGGGGACCGTGATCTGCGACGGCGTCGCCTGCGTGTACCCGAGGCCGAAGCGGGTCGCGTACTGCTTGTAGATCCGAATGCCCGGTTCGGCAGCGAGTGCCGCCTCGAGGCGCGCAACATCGCCGATCGCGCTCATCACGTACGGCGGACTGTAGGTACGGCCGTGAAGAAGGAGGGTGTTTCCGATGCACCGCGGCGCCGACGTACTGATGATCCGTTGGTCCTGCATGCCCACCGCTTCGGCCCCGCCGGCCCACAGTGCGTTCAGCACGCTCTGGACGTCCTGCTGATGCACGACGAGGTCGTCCGGGGTGGCGTCGACCGGATACTTGCCTTCGGCGTTGCGCGGGGCGTCCGTCATGGTGACCACGACGCCGGGGCCGGTCATCTCCGTCAGTCCCGCGTCGGCGGAGATGTTCTTGATGTCACCGAGAGCGGCGGCCACGCCGGCGTCGGACCGAGCGGCGTCTTCCTGCAACGAATCGAGCTGAGCGGCAAGTTCGTCCCGGTCGGCCGAAACTTTTTCGGCGTTGGCCTGTGCACTGCGGACCAGATCGGAGAGCCTGGTGCTTTCGGTGACCTGAAGCTGATTTTCCTCGGCGGATCTCTGCGCCGTAGCGACCATCAGACCGGCTACCAGGCAGACGGCAAGAACACCGATGTGCCAGACGGTTCGTGAAGATTCACCCGAAGACACGTGGCTCCTCCCGGATTGTGCAGGTCGGCCGGTGACCAACTGGACACAGCTACGTTAGCGTGTAGGTAACACATGCAGGTCACACCGTAGAGCGAGGACGCCATGCCCAAGTCGAAGGTCCGTAAGAAGAACGACTACACAGTCAACCCAGCAAACCGCACTCCGGTGAAGGTGAAGATGGGTCCGTCGAGCACGTTGTACGTCTCCGTGATGCTCGGATTCATGCTTCTCGGCCTGGCGTGGTTGATTGTGTACTACTTGGCCGCGGATTCGATCACGTGGATGAACGACTTGGGAAACTATAACTTCCTCGTCGGCTTCGGCTTCATGGTTGTGGGCCTTGTGATGACCATGAGATGGCGCTGACCAGCGATTATCTGATTCGGCTCGAATCGTGACCGTCTCTCAATTACATGGGTGTCATTCATCCCCATTGTGGATAACTCCTGTGGACAACCTAGGAAGTTATCCACATGCTCGAGGATGAATTTCATCCACAGCCTCGTGACAACGCCACCGAGGTCGTCTCGTGGGCCACTCCGATGGGTGTTGTCTACGCGATGTTCGGCGGCGGAATTGCCCTCGCGATCGCCTCGATAATCGCGCCCACGGAGCCTGCCGGACGCTTCCTGCTCGCCCTCGCGGTGATCGGGCTGTTCGTGATGGGCGGCCTCGCCCTGCGTCAGCGCCCCCGCCTGGCAGTGATCGACAACGCAGGAACCAAGTCGATCGCGGTACAGCGACTGCGCGCCCGGCACACGTTCACCCGCGAACAGATCGACCGCGTGCGTCTCGTCCGCTACCCGCGTCTGGGTCGACGCGTCCCGATGCTCGAGATCGACATCGTCGACCGGCCCACCGACACGGAGAAGCTGTTGATCTTCGGACGCTGGGATCTCGGTACGACGCCGGAGGACGTCCTGGACGTGCTTACCGTCCACGGTTTGGTGCCGCCCGAGAAGTAAGCGCGGGTTACATGGCCAGTGCCGCGAGGTCCGGCTGCACGATGTCGAGAGCCTGCTGCGGCACCGCGACGGCGTCGCTCGACCATCCCCAGATCGAGTACAGCTCGCGGCCGGGGTCGGTGTACCCGTCGCGGCCGTGAAGCACCCGGTAGTTGTCGATGCAGATCATCTCGCCGGCTTCGGCACGGAACATCGGCCCGCTGTCTCGCACGTGAATCACGGCCTCACTCCACTGCTTCACCAGCGGCCACTGCGCTTCTTCCGATTCACCGGCGATCGGCGCGAGGTACGGGTGGTACCGAACCTGGTTGCGTCCACTCGGCACCGTCCGGGCGATCGGCGCAAATGCGTTCTGCGGGAAGTTCGGTTCCGAATGGTCGATGTCTGTGCTCCAACAGAATTCGGCCAGCTCCGCTGTTGCGGGATCGAAGGCGAGCAATCGCGTCAGTTTGACCGCGTCGATGAGAAACGAGTCGCCCCCACTCGGGTACGCCGGGCGCTTGCACCACAGAAACAGGTAATCGGGAGCGTAATCGCCGAAAGCAAAACCGTCGTTGTGGGCGGTCATCCGCTCGCCGGAGATACCGAACGAGCGCTTGCGCCCGCGTTCGTCCACCGGTTGGGTGTCGACGACAGCGGCTTCGGCATCCTGACTTTTGGCGCTCGCCTCGAACTGGCGGCCGACGCGAATGCACTTCTCACCGAGCAACTTCGACGCGAATGCAATGGCATCTTCCTCGGTGTGCAGCCCACCGAAGACCGCGGCGCCGTCCAGAGCAATTGCCGCCCGGACGGCCTCGACCGTGTCCACGCGCCGCGGAACAACACTTGCCAGCGTCAAATCGGAAGAGAACATTCATCACTCCATACGTCGAGTTCGCCAAACGGTTCAACTCGAGCGTAGGAACTCGTCATTTCGACGGCGTAACCCCGGAAACCGATTCGGTTACGGAGCCAGCCTTCAGATCACCCGGCCTTTCAAATCACCTTGCCCGGGTTCATGATTCCGTGAGGGTCGAGTGCGCCCTTGATTGCATGATGCATCGCGACGACGGCCGGTGACAGTTCCTGTGCCAGGCCACCCATCTTCAGTAGGCCGACGCCGTGTTCACCGGTGACGGTTCCGCCCAACTCGAGGGCATTGTCGATGATCTCGGCAAAAGCCGCCTGAGCACGCCTCCGCGCCGCTTCGTCGTCGTGTGGCGTGATCAGCAGCGGATGCAGGTTGCCGTCACCCGCGTGCGCGATGTTCGCGATGTGCGTGTCGTGCCGGGCCGAGATGGCCTCGATCCGTGCCAGCATCTCCGGGACCGCTGCCTTGGGGACACAGATGTCCTCGGTGAGCACCGGGCCGAGCCGCTCGAGGGCGGGGTACGCCAGACGTCGGGCGGAGAACAGGGCGTCGGCTTCCTCCTGGTCGGTGGATCTGGCGCTCCAGGTTGCCCCGGAACGGTTGAAACAGGCCAACATTCGCTCGGCTTCGGCGTCGCCGATCTCACCAGGTGTGTCGATGCGGCCGAGCAGGACCACCTCGGCGTCGGCCGAGAGGCCCATGTTCTTCCAGGCGTCGACGGCAAGCAGGCACTGTCGATCGATCAACTCGAGGGCCGACGGCGTGAGACCGTCCGCGGCGACGGCCTCGACTGCCTTGCCCGCAGCAACGATGGAGTCGAAGTATCCGACGATGGTGCGCTCGGGATCGCGCTGAGGACGTAGCTTGACGGTCACCTCGGTGATCACCCCGAGAGTGCCTTCGGAGCCGACCATGAGCGCGGAGAGATCAAACCCAGCCACTCCCTTGGCAGTTCGACGCCCGAGCCGAACCAGCTCACCGGTTCCGGTAACCACCTGCATGCCCAGCACGTAGTCCTTGGTGACGCCGTACTTGACGCAACACAGGCCCCCGGCATTGGTCGCGACGTTGCCGCCGATCGTCGACCAGGGTGCGCTCGCCGGATCGGGCGGATACCAGAGGCCGTGCTCGGCGCACGCGTCGCGGAGGTGATCGTTGACCACTCCGGGTTCGACCACGGCCAAACGCTCGAGGGTGTTGATCTCCTTGATGGCGTTCATCGCGTCGAAGGCGATCACGACGCCGCCGGCGACTGCGTTGGCTCCACCCGACAGACCGGTGCCTGCGCCGCGCGTGACGACGGGCGCACCGTGGGCGATGCACGCCTGCACAACTGTCTGTACCTGCTCGGCTGTGCGCGGACGGACCACGGCGACGGGCATCTCGTAGGGAGCCCACTCGGCGTCGTCGTGGATGTAGCTCGCCATGATGTCGGGGTCGGTGATCAGTCGATCCGCATCGATCTGCGAGCCGAGCGCCTCGAGGAGTGTCATGCCTCCACGATAGTGACGGCGGCTACACCACCCCATGTAGATTTACTCCGAGAAACCGGAAACCGTATGGACATTCTCTCCATACTCATCGTTGGCCTGACAAGTTGGCCTGACAAGGGAGTGCGGATGCTCGAGAACTGGCTACAGCTTCTCCTGGCCGAGGCATCCACCGAGGAACTGATCGAACACCGCGATCAGTTGGCCGCCGGGTCAGGCCCCGAGGTCGCAGCCGAGATCGAGCGAGAAGCCCGATCCGCACTCCAACTGCGTAGTCTCCTGGCTCAGCGCCGACAACGTGCCACCGAACTGGGCGCGCTCAACGACATCGCGTCACTGCTGACCACGATGCACGATCACCACGCCCTTCTGCAGGAGATCGTGGATCAGGCCAAACGGCTACTCGGCGTAGACCTTTCGTACCTTGCTCTCATTCACGACGACATCTTGATCATCGAAGTCACGAGCGGGGCGTATACGTCGCAACTGCTCGGCCTGACGGTTCCGTTCCGTGAAGGCCTCATCGGTCGCGTGGTCGAGAACTCCTCTCCTGCTTGGTCTCCCGACTACCGCAACGATCCCTCGTTTGCACATATCGGACCCGCCGACGACGCAGCGCGAGCCGAGAACATGCGCGGTTTGTTGGCAGTGCCGCTGACATTGAACGGCAAGATCCTGGGTGCACTCTGCGCGTGCAAGCGTCAGGAGCGCCGATTCGGCAACGAGGAAGTTGCGTTGCTGTCCGCCCTCGCAGCTCATGCCTCGGTAGCCATCGAGAATGCCCGCTCTCTCGAACGCTATCGCGCGACGGTTGCAGAAGTGAATGCAGCGAACACCGAACTTGCCAAGCGCACAGCACTTCTCGAACAGACACTGACCTGGGACCGATCGCTCACACAAGTTGTCCTGCGCGGCGGCGGTGTTCGCGAACTCGTGGAAGAAACCTCCGCGTCGACGGGTTCACCGGTGTTCTTCGTGACCGGAACGTCGGAGATCCCACCGGGACTGCAACGGGTGAGCGAGAGCGTCAACCGGGTCTTCGACATCCTTGCCGCTGACCGACGCGAGCAGGAGGTGACGCTCATTGTCGGTGAGCAGTTCCTGTTCGCCACCGAAGTGCGCAGTGCCGGTGATCAACTCGGAGTTCTGTTCCTACTCTCGCGTCATGAACCCACCGCCGCCATGAGATTGGCACTCGAAAGGTCAGCCCCGGCCATTGCGCTTGCCCTGGTAGGCGAACGGGCGGCCAGGGAAGCCACTCGCCGAGCACGCGACGCATTTCTGGTCGATCTGATCACCAGGCCTGCGCCGACGCCGGCCGAAGTCACTGGTCAGTTCCGCCTGGCTGGACTCAACCCCGACCGCTCGTACACCGTCGTGGTGGCCCGCCCGGCCGACGCCGTAGACCGTACGCGTCGCAGTATCGAGGAAATTGCATTCCCGTCAGGAACTGTTGTTGCCGAGCATGGTTCACGGGTCATCGCTCTGATTCCGGGAATGTCACCAGTAGAGGTTGCGGCGGCGTGGGTGCAGCCGGCGGAGAACCCGACAGTGGGAATCGCCGATCCTGCGGTGGGAGCGGAAGGTCTGGCGCGAGCCTATGTCGAGGCACAACACACCGTCGACGTCCTCGAGACTCTCGGGCGGGCCTCCCACGTGGAACCGGCAAGTTCCCTCGGCATTTACCGAATTCTCCTCAGCCGCACCGGCCGCGAAGAACTCGAAGCGCTGACGCTGCGGTCCCTCGGTCCTCTCCTCGAGGAGGAGCAACGACGCGGCGTTCCGCTCTTGGACACCCTCGCGTCGTACCTGTCACACAATTGCAAGCATTCTGCGACCGCCGCCGCGCTCGCGATTCACGCCAACACTCTGTATCAACGCCTCGAATCGATCGACCGGTTGATCGGCACCCAGTGGCGTCAGCCGGACCAGGCGCTCGATCTTGCGCTCCTGATCCGGCTGCGTGCCAGTGCGGGGAAACTAGGTCAGATCTGAGCGGTCTTGCTCGATCGCTTGGCCAGCGCCACCACAAGAATTGCGGCACAGAGCATCACGGCGCCCACCACCCACAGGCCTGCCTTGGCATTTCCGGTCACATCGGTGAGCCAGCCGGTGATGTACGGAGCACCGAAGCCCGACGCATTGCCGATCGAGTTGATCATGGCGATACCCGCGGCCGCGCTGGCACCCGTCAGGAACGTGGTGGGCAGGTACCAGAAGACGGGGAGCGCACAGAGGACACCGACAGCGGTGAGCGAGACCGCGATCATGACGGTGAACGGCGAATCCAGATACAGCGCAATCGGAATGGATACCGCGCCCAGGAGCGTCGGCGCAGCGACGTGCCACATTCGTTCACCGGTCTTGTCGGAATGGCGGCTCCACAGCACCATCGCGACAGCGCCGATCGCGTAGGGGACGGCCACGATCAGGCCTGTCTCGACGAGCGAGAAATCGGTGTTGAACGTCTGCTTGAATCCCGCGACGATGCTGGGCAGGAAGAAGCTCAAAGCGTAAAGGCCGTACGTGATTCCGAAGTAGACCAGACCGAAACCGATGACGCGGGGATCGCGCAGGGTCTTGCCGGCGGACTGGTGACCGGCGTCGCCGAGTTCTTTCTCCTCGTCGGCCATGGACTTCATCAGCCAGGTGCGCTCCTCGAGGGTCAACCACTTCGCGTCGGCGGGACGGTCGGTGAGGTAGAACCAGACGACAAACGCCAAGATCACGGCGGGCAGACCCTCGATCAGGTACATCACGCGCCATCCGGCCAACCCGAACAGGCCGTCGCCGTACTGGATGATGGCAGCCGAGAGCGGGGCACCGAGCGCCGACGAGAGCGGAAGCGTCAGCAGGAACAAGCCCATCAGGCGTACGCGGTACTTCTTCGGGAACCAGAAGGTCAGGTAGAGAAGAACTCCGGGGAAAAAGCCTGCCTCGGCGATTCCCAGCAGAATGCGGAGGAAATAGAGGCTTCCCACGTTGGGCACGAATGCCAGCGCAGCGGCGAGGATGCCCCAGGTGAGCATGATGCGCGCGATCCACAGCCGGGCGCCGAAGCGGTGCAGGGCCAGGTTGCTCGGCACCTCGAACAACAGATAGCCGACGAAGAAGAGACCGGAAGCAAGGCCGAACATCGTCTCGGTCATCCCGAGGTCGGCGCTCATGGTGAGCTTCGCGAAGGCGATGTTCGTACGATCCAGATAGTTCACGAAATAGAGCAGGATCAGGAAGGGAATCAGCCGGCGCGCTACCTTCTTCACCACGCGAGATTCGATCTCGCTCGGTGCAACCCCACCGTCAGTGGTGGTGCTATCGGTGGAGGTCATGGCAGGGGTACTCCTCGAAAAAGGTCAGCGGTGCTATCTACGAAGTGACTCAAGCCACAGTAGAAGCACCACCGAGCCCAACCTATGTGGACAATCTCTACAGAAGCCGTCCCTGCATGTGCGTTTACTCCCAACGATCCGGCGAATGGCCCGCAGCAGTCTGACGAACGTCCCTGAACAGTCGAAGGCGACAAACCCGCCTGAGCTGGGGGTTTAGCGCTAAGAGCACCGAGTCACTGGCTAGTGTTATCGGCGAAATAGCCAGAGCAAGTGCGGACGCACCGCGTGACTTGAAGGACAGAACATGACGAAGATGGTTCGGACCACGATGACCCGCCGGTCCTCCACCGCAGTCGCTGCCACCATCGCGGCGGTCGCACTATTCGCCTCCGCCTGCGGCAGCGACTCCGACAAGACCGACTCCGACAAGAGCGCTGCCGGCGCCTCGTCCGCTACATCCTCGGCCACCGTCGGCGGGAAGACGCTCGACGCCAAATTCGAGACGAAGTGCGCAAAGGACGGCGGCACGACAGTTATGACACTGCTCGACGCGGAAAATGCCACCTACGGCATGTTGACCGTCTCAGCCATCATCGATGAATCCGGCACGGTTCAGACTGCTGGAATCGCCGGAAGCGAGGGTGGATCGAACGGTCTGCCGTACACCGCCGGATTCGCGCCGGGTCTGCCTGGCGGATCTGCCAGTGCCAAGCAGGACGGCAATACCTTCGTGGTGACGGGCGAGGGAATCGGCGCCCGGGACAAGGGCAACCCGATGGAGACGTCGAGCTTCGAGATCACGTTCGCCTGCGAGTCCATCATCGGCGGCTGATCCATAGAACGGCTGGGCCCTAGGATTCTTGCTAGCTGATTCCCAGCTGTTCGCGCAGTTGGACGACACGGAGCACGATGACTCCCAACGTCACCACGGTGACGGCACCAAAAGCGATCCAGCCGATCCGCACTGCTTTCACGCGGTTCTCACCGGCGCCCAACCACTGCGGGGCGTACAGGAAGGCAGCGGCCGTCGCGGCACCTGCCACCAGACCTCCCGCGTGACCCCAGAACGAGATCCCGGGCAGCGAAATGCTGATGATCACATTGATCGCGATCACCGAGATGATCGGGACCGGGCTTCGACGCAAACGCAGTAGAAGGACGGCCTGTGCGCCCATGATGCCGAAGATTGCACCCGACGCTCCAGCGGTCCAGGACAGGGCCGTGAGCGAGGAGAACACCGGCTGGAACGCCATCACCGAGGCGGAACCGCCGAGGAGCGAAACCAGGTAGATGCCGACGTACCGGGAGCGGCCCATCACGATTTCGGTGTCGCGCCCCAGGATGTAGAGGGCGTACATGTTGACCGCGAGGTGCAAGATGCCGAAGTGCAAGAACCCGGAGCCAATGAGCCGGAACCAGTCACCGCTGGCGACCAGACCCGGATTGAGTGCCCAGTTCGCGAAGATCGACGAGCCGACCTGATTGTTCATGATGCTTCGCGACTGCGCGAAGATGGCGAGGAACGCCAGGACGTTGAGCCCCATCAAGGTGTACGTCACGATCGGGACCGCACGGGCGGGGCTCACGGTGTTTCCGGCGACGCCCCGAACGGGGCGGACATCGCGTTGGCCGGCAGCTACACAGTCAACACATTGGTATCCCACCGCCGCCTCGCGGAGGCAGTCCGGGCACGCCGGACGTCCACAACGATTGCAGGAAAGTGCGGTAGGTCGATCTGGATGGCGGACGCACCGCGGTTGGGGCGGGATGCCCTCACTCGCACCGCCGCCCCAACCGGGGTTCGTCATCTGCTTGTTTTACCTGTTCAGGAGATGGTGATGCTGTTGATCACGACGGGCTCGACCGGACGATCGCCACGATCGACGGCGGTGGAGGAGATAGCGTCGACAACCTTCTTGGAATCGTCGTCGAGAACCTCACCGAAGATGGTGTGGCGACGGTTCAGGTGCGGCGTCGGGCCGGTGGTGATGAAGAACTGCGAGCCGTTGGTTCCCGGGCCTGCGTTGGCCATGGCCAGCAGGTAGGAGCGGTCGAACTGCAGTTCCGGGTGGAACTCGTCACCGAACTTGTAGCCCGGGCCGCCGGTGCCGGTTCCGGTGGGGTCGCCACCCTGGATCATGAAGCCGTCGATGACGCGGTGGAAGATGGCACCGTCGTAGAACGGGCCGGTCTTGGTGCCGGCGGCGTTTGCGGTGGTGTACTCCTTCGAGCCGTCGGCGAGGCCGACGAAGTTCTCGACGGTCTTCGGCGCATGGTTGCCGAACAGAGCGATCTTGATGTCGCCGCGGTTCGTGTGCAGCGTTGCGGTTGCGGTCTGATGAGTTGAAGTCACACCACCATCGTGCCATTGCCGGCGTTCTCGCGGATGTGAGCCTGCCAATTCCGTGCGACGAGGCATGCGTCACTGCAGTTCGATGTCGGCGGCAACGACCGGATCGGAAATGTCGATTCCGTCCGCAGCTGCGCGTTGGTACAGCCGGTACAGAGCATGATCGAACTCGTCGCGCGTTCGCCCCGCCGACCAGTACGGCAATGCGACAATCCGGGACGGTGGTAGGTCGTTTTCGATCGCTTGGTTGCGCAAGCGGGCGACACAGCTTTTCTCTCCGCCGATCCACAACATTGTCGATTCTGTCTGCGCCTTGGTCCGATCGACTATGTCCACCCACTCGATATCAGGGAATCCGTGCTCGCCTGACGGACCCGTGAAACTGTGTATTCGGACTTGTTCGGCGAGATTCGTCAAGGATCCGACAGCAGGGCGCGCAGATCTGTCGCCGACTGCAACGACGTCAGTGACGCCCGGAACAAGGACGAGTTCGTGTTTGAATCCGATCACCCCAACGCGACTGCCTACGCCCGTCCGGTTGAGCCACCAATCCGGCTTCCCGAGATCTATGACATCGAACGTGATCCTACGATCGCCAGGATTGAAATCGATTGCTGTGTAGGAACGCCCGATCGGACGCCGGGGGTCGGCCTCCCAACTGGGAACCGCGAGTTTGTCCGACCCCAAGGTGGGGAGCATCATCTCGTCCGCCGGCTCCCGAGGCACGAACAACTTGAACACCGGCGCCGCCCCACGAACGCTCAGGTTTCCGAACTCGCTCGACTGCAACACAACTCGAACGGTGTCGTCCGTTCGCTGTTCAACCTCGGCAATCGAGGCAACGGTCATGACCATGCCCGCAGGTAACCGGGATTCTCTCGCCCTGTCCACGCTCGACTAACCCAACTGTCCCAACGCGGTACCCAGGTTTCCCGGCAGCCACGTCTTTCCAAGTACACCCGCATTGTTGATCGCCTCACCCTGCGCATCACTGAGCCATACGACGCGGGATTTCAGATTCGACTCCCAGAAAGGCGATTGTTCGAGGTTCGCGATGGAATCCCGTGGTGACGGCATCAGAAGTACCGCTTCACCGTCGACGTCACCCGCGGTCTCACCCGAATACGTCACCGGAGTTCCCGTCGATTCCACCGCGGCTTGGTCCTCCGCCGGCTTCATTCCGAAGAGGCGCAGTATGTTTCCGCCCGATCCCAACGAAATCTGCTCCTTGTAGTAAAGCCCGAATGAGTACGGCCGCCTCGCAAGTCCTGGGTTCGACGCAGCCACACCCGTAAATTCGTCGACTGCCGAGGTGATCAACTCCCCACCCTGCTCGGATTTGCCCAACGCATCCGCGACCTGCTGAACGCCGACTCTCCAATCGTTGTCTGCATCCTGCATGTCGAATATCAAAGTGGGAGCGATCGTTCGGAGCCGCTCCAACGTTGCGGGCTCGGTGAAAACCGGCCAGGCAGGCGCGATGATGAGATCCGGTTCGACCGCAAGCATCCGCTCGAAATTCACTTGCCCTGCATAGATGTCAGCCAAGGACTCGTCGAGCGCCTCATTTCCCACGTAGTCCGCCAGATAGGGAAGCTTGTCGATGTTGGTCACGCTCGCGGCCACGGGGTGCGATCCCAGCGCCACGACGTTCTCGAACGCCGGGTTCCCCAAAGTCACGATCCGTTCAGGTGCCGACTCGATGATCACGTCTCCGGATTCCGTGCTCACGGTCACCGGATAGGTTCCCCTCGCTGCGGGACTTCCGTCAGCGTCCGGGTTCGTGTTCGATGACGAACATCCAGCGAGCGCGAGCACTAACGCGGCCCCGGCCGCGCCGAGGAATCTTGGCCTCCACCTGTGTCTATTCATAATTGCCACAGTAGCAATAATTAATGTGGGTTGCCTTACCTTCCTATTCCGGAAGGGCATCAGTGATCCGAAATGTGAGTCCAAGAAGCGTCAGGAGTTGGAACGACCGTAGGAACGAGGCCGGAATCGATCATCTTTTCGGCACCGACAAGGAAGGCGTCGAGCGTCCAGGAAACAACAGCCGAGAGAGTCTCAGGCTTCGGATACTGCGAATCCGGGTAACGATTGCGCGCCGGTGTATGCAGTGCCGCCGAAATGATCAGTGTCCGAGAGCCGAGCAAATGTGCTGTTGCACGGTCAAATTCAGGCTTCCGTAGAAGTACCTCATTCATGATTCGCTCGAACTGCGCCAGAGTGCCCTCTTCGTAAGGCCCTCGAAGCACATAGTCCTCGAGCCCAGGCGTGGCAGTCACGAGTTCAGCGAACCGCTGACCTAGCGTCCGAAGGTAGTCCTGCCAGGACTTCGAATCCGAATCCAACTGCAGACGTCCGAAAGCTCTCGCACACGCCAACGAGTACAGACGATCGGTCGAGTCGACGTGATGGCGAATCGTCGCAGCGGAAACGCCCAGGACCTGTGCGACCTCCGCCCGCGTCAGGCGGTCCAAACCCACCCGTTCCGCTGCATCGAGAATCTCCTCTGTCGACGTAATCGCAGGTCGGCCTGGGCTTCGACGGGACCGTGCAGGGGAGGTCGACATTCATCCATCGTAAGTCCGATCTGCGACCGACCTACCCCGGTACAGCCCTTGTGGCAAAGTGAAGTCATGACACGAGTGACCGAGTCCCTCAGCACGCAGTTGCCCGACACCTTCGATCACGCGCGCGCCCGCGTCGAGGACACCTTCGACGAGACTGCCGCCTACCTCGAAGAGACAGCGGCTCGTATCAAGGAGTCCGAGGCAGCCGACAACGCTCGCCGCATCGCCGCGGTGGTCGCGACGTCGGTCGCTCGCGGTGCCGGGCAGGTCGGGTTGTTCCTGGGTCGTCAGGGCAAGGTCCTCGCCAAGAAGGGCGTCGAGCGCGCAAAGGCTATCCCCACGAAGTCCGCGGAACGCACCGAGAAGCCTCGCGGCCGCAAGCGCGTCGCCGTGTTCGTCATCGCCGGTGTTGCGGTGATCGGTGGCGCGGTGTTCTTCAAGAGCCGCCGACGCGAGCATCCGCCGGTCGCTTCCGCACCCCCTCGGCTCGAAGAGAACTCGGCCGAGAAGACCGCTTAGTCGACACACGAAAAGCCCCGGAACAGATTGTGTTCCGGGGCTTTTCGATGTTCACGTTCAGCAGTTGGACGGTGCCGGGACGTTGTTGAAGCGATCGATCATGTACCCGACGGATTCGGGTGTACCCACCAGGTACGGCGTTGCATGATTGATTGCCATGCCCGGAATGATCGGGGGCAGTTCGTTGACGGAGAACTGCACCGCCGCGCCCTTGCCGCACCAGTCTCGCGCCAGTTGCTGTCCCTGACCGAACGGAACGATGTCATCGGAGCGGCCATGCTGAATGAGCACGGGCGACTCCGGCGTCAGCTTGCCGATCTTCTGCTCGTCGAGGATCGCCTGCGCCATGGGTAGACGCGCCAGAACTGCGGAGAGTGATTCACCGGAATTGGTGAAGCTCGACGACTGCTGGAAGCCGAACTGCAATCCACTTTCGGCGACGCACTGGTTCTTGGTGGCGGCCAACATCTGTCGGCCGCGATCGTTGATCTCGGCGTCGAGCAGCGGCTGAACCTCGGGGTACTGCGCAAGGATCCCGTTGAGCGCGTAGCCGATCACTCCGGTGAGGAACGTGCCGTCGACCTGCTGCAGCGTCGCCGCCAGATCGGCGGGCGGAGCGCCTGCATACGTGCCCTTGAGATCAAGCTCGGGAGCATACGACGGCTTCAATTCCGTTGCGGCAGCGGCAGCTCCACCACCTTGCGAGTAACCCCACAGTCCGACGGGGCCGTCGGCGGGAATGCCCGTGTTCGGGAGTTGCTGAGCGGCACGCACCGAGTCCAGAACCGCGTGCGCTTCGGCTTCGCGGTTGACGTAGGTGTGATCGCCAGGAGTTCCGAGGCCCTCGTAATCGGTGACTACGACGGCAATGCCGTTGAGCAGCAACGTGTTCACCCAGATGGACTCGTAGCCGACCATGACGTCCGTCGGGAACTGGTACTCGATACCGGTGTTGAACAGTTTGGACGGAGCGCATTGATCGCCCTGCCCATGCGTTCCTACCGCTGCGGCAACCAGTGGACGCGCCCCCTGCCCGGTCCACGGGTTCGACGGTTCGAGGTAGGTCCCCGTCACGGCAACGGGAGCACCCTTGGCGTCCTCGCTTCGGTACATGATCTTGGTGGCGGTTGCCGGCCACGCACCGTTCGATCCGGGCACGCTCAGCAGCAGTGGTGACGGCTCACTCTTGATGAGATCTCCGTTGGCACCTGCCGGAAGCTCCGACGGCGGCGTGTAGAAATCCGCCGGCTCCGCCATTGCGGCAGGGGCCGTCACAGCACCCATGACCAGTGCCGCGACGGAAACCCCGGCCGCCCACCATGCTCTGCTCTTCACGTTTCGATCTCCCCACGCTCGCCTGCGCTGTGGCTTGGCACACAGCGAACGCAGAGTAACACATACCTCACGTAACACTTTTTCGTGAGGTTTTCGCCTTAACAGGCTGACTTACAACCGTTTACGACTACTTCGTGGGCTCCAGATTGGAGGTCAGCAGCGAACGAAGCTTGTCGGTATCAGCCGAGGTCCACGCCTCGGGGTGCAGGATCTTGGCCCACATGTCCGCTGCATCCTCGCCGTAATTGTGACCGTGCCCGGACGGGACGTCAGCCGAGAAGACCATGTCGAGGGTTACCTGCCAGAAGGTCACGAGAGGTACCCACGTCATTCCCGGATCCACGTCGCGACCCAGCGGTTCCTTGAGCCAATCCGGCTTGTTGAGCAGCAGGTCGAAGGACCACCATGTGATCGGGTCGCTGGCGTGCTGCCAGTACACGATGCGATCGTCGTCCCAGTCGGACTTCAGCTCCAGATCTTCCGGATCACCGGCAAACCGAATCGCCTGGCCACCGTCGATCACCGGCAGGATCTCCGGTGAGCCCGAGTCGCGGCTGTCCGTGATTTCCTGCCACTGAGCAGTGAAGTTGGGCGTTCCGACCCACAGTGCGCCGTCGACGCGCGTCATCATGTCCTGAGCGCCGGCAAATGCGGCCTGGCCACCGTAGGAGCCGAGGCTCTCACCGAAGACAACCAGCTCGGGTCGCGTCTCCACGGGCAGGTCGATCCACTTGGCGTACACCGCGTTGAACAGTGCGCGACCGGCAATCATCGGCGTCTCACGGTCGGCGATGAAGGCCAACGGACTCGGAAGGAACGAGTACTGCATCGACGCGATCGCCGTGTCCCCGCCCTCGACGTACTCGAACGCCGACGCGACGTCCTCGTTCACCCAACCGCGGCCGGTGGTCGTGACAACCGCGAGGGTTCCGCGGTCGAATCCGCCGGTGCGCTCCAACTCGTCGACGACCCGCTGTGCGACACCGTTGATCGAGTCCGAGGATTCGCGTCCCGCGTACACCCGGATCGGTTGCTTCGCTTCACGTCCGGTCAACGCGGTGATCTCGGCCGCGGTGGGACCGCTGCCCATGAAGGTGCGCCCCTCCTGGCCGAGCGAATCCCAGGCCTCCGCGGACATCGGTGAACCACTGCGCTCAGCGATCAAGGGTTGTTCGATGCCGTCCGGTGTTTCATGATCCGCACCGGAGAAACTCCAGTTCGCGAAGGCAATCAACCCGTTGTACAGCGCACCGTTCACGATGAAGATGCCGATGGCGAAGATGACGATCAAGCTGCCGACCTTCGCCGCTTCGAGGGGAACGAACCGAAGTGCGACGGCGGTGAGCTTGTTGGTGGTGAAACGAAGACCACGGCCTGCCTCGAGCAGGATGAACCAGATTCCGAGCGAAATCAGCAGCACCAGAAGGTAATTCGCCTGATTGGTGCGAGGAGCTTCGACAAGATCGCGAACGATCTGCTGCCACCACGAACCGAGGACCAAGAACGTCGGAACCAGAATGACGGCCGCGGCCAACAAGACTCGCCAGCCGATCTTCTTGGTGCGATCCGACCACTGCGGTTCGACGCCGCACTTGCGGATCATCCAGGCAACCGTCACGCCGACGCCGTATCCCATCGCGAGCGAGATGCCCGTCGCAACGCCCTGCAAGTACCACGCGCGCGGCAACAGGGAAGGACTCATCGACCAGGTGAAGAAGACCAGAGCAAAGGCAAGCCCGACCGGGTGCAGCGTCTTGCAGTAGAGGCGCAGCCGTTCCCACACACGTTTCATGCCGGAATCGTATGCGCCCCGTGCCCGAATCAGGTCACGAAGCGCACACGCGTCCAGTCTGTTTACGGGGCGAAGCGCAAAATCGCGGCAACTGCGCCGCCGCCCGGAATGTCCTCGGCGCGAACAGCGAGGACCCGAGCACCCGTCAGGAGCGCACGACGAGCGATCTCGTTGACGACCCCGTATGTACTTCCGTTGGTCGACTCACCGGTCGTGAGAGCGCCCGTCTGGGGATCGAGACTTCCGGGTACAACGGAATCGATGTCGATGAAAACGGTGTCGACCTGTCCGTACGTCGCGGCCGTTGCCACGTCGGCGACGTCGGTTTGAGTGCGACCTTGTTCCGTGCGCACATTGAAGGTGTCCCGCACCGCCGCCAACTGCTCGGCGTGGAAATCGTCGAGCGCCGGACGCGAACCGTCCGCCACCTCCTGCGTCGACAAGGCTTCCGGGTTTCCCTCGACGGTTTTGTCGACCAGGTGGCGGTACGAATTCACGGAGCGATACACCGACGCGATGGGTTCGGCAGCGGCCAGGATCAAGGGGACGTCGCGGCCGGCGAGGACACCACGGACCTCGTGATCGACTGCGCGGGCGTACTGATTGACGCGCAGCTTTCGGCTGTCCGAACCCGAGAGCCGACCGGCTTCCGTTCGGCTGTTGATCGAGGACTTACCCGCGTGATCCGCAGCGTTCTTCGGCATTCCCTGAACACGAACCTCGTCGGCCGGTTGGTCGGCGGCGATCTCGATCAATCGCACCGAACCTTCGGCGAGAGCGAGAACAAACGCCGTCTGGGGGAAGGTCACCGAACGGAGCAGTGGCTTGAGATGAAACCGATCGCTGACCGTTTCGAGCGCCTGCAGACGGTTGGGGAGGCGGAAGGTCACCAGACGCTCCGGCGTCGCGTACGTGACCAATGAGCGCGACTGGAAGCGCCAGAAATCGTCGTCGTCGTCGAGCTCTGCGTATTCGGCCTCGAACAGCTTGCGCTCGGCCGGATCCTCCACCGATGCGAGCGCCGAGCGGACCTGGTCCTTGAAGGCGATGCGCGCTTTGTCATGATCCTGCGGCGCATCTTCAGTCGGAGTCACGATGGTGATGCAGGTGGGCCCTTCCACCTCCGCGAGTGCGGCAATTTCACCGTGGCTGGGAATGTCGTTGTGAAGCACTACGAACCTCCTGAAATTGGGTTCTCCTCACGCTACGCCCGGCTGGTTATGACCACTAGACTTTCCGGAGAATTCGGGACGAACGGTCCATAGTGGGCGCTGTTCTGGCCACCCCACTCCGAGCGAACGGCATGTTCATCGCCTTCAGTGCGCCGAAAGTGCCGTTCGCTCAAAAGGGGGAGGCCACGAGTCGGGCACCGGCTGGCCGGACATCGGCACATCGGCATACAAAAAAACACCCTCCCGGATCCCGGGAGGGTGTTTTCTTACTGTGGAGCCTAGGAGATTCGAACTCCTGACATCTGCCTTGCAAAGGCAGCGCTCTACCAACTGAGCTAAGGCCCCGTTCGGTTTTCTGACCGGAGTCAGAGTACCTAGGTTCTATCCTGTTTCCAAATCGTGCCAAACCTTGTCTCCGCGCTGACTTTTGATCAGCTTGGTGACCCCGAGAGCTACCAGAATTCCGGCCCCGACAAGCAGGAAAACCTTCATTCCAGCAACCCTTCTTCGGCACATGGGAGTGGGCCTAGGAGGACTTGAACCTCCGACCTCTTCATTATCAGTAAAGCGCTCTAACCACCTGAGCTATAGGCCCCTGAACCGATTCCAAAGATTACCCCACCGGGCCGCTGACACCAAAACGGGCCCGGCGGAGCAATGTTTTCGCAGGTCAGTCGCGGTCGGCGAGAGTTACCTCGACGCCACCAACCAGGTCGCTGCAGAGGTTGTAGATGAACGATCCGATCGTGACGAGTGCCGTGAAAAGCACCATGTTCGCGATACCGATCAGCGCGGCGTAGCCGAACACCTGGCCGGCCGTCACCAGACCGTCGGAGCCGCCGTCGGCAACGATGTCGGTGAACGCGTTGTTCAGGCGATCCCAGACGCCCATGCCGTCGAGAACGACGTAGAGCAGTCCGACGGCCACCATCCACACGAAGAACAGCGATACCGAGATCACGGACGTGATCTTGAGCGTGGACCACGGGTCGATACGACGGATCTGGACCGTTGCGCGCAGTGGCGCACCGTCCACGACCGAGGCCGATACGGCGTGAGTTTTCTCACCCTTCACCGCAGCAGGCAACGGATGCTTGGCCTCGGAGAGGTCAGGCATGTCCTTCGGCAGATCCTTGCGATCGATGTGCCGAGTCGGCCCGTCGATCGCGGCGGCTTTTGCTTTCGGATTAGCGACGGTGGGATTGGCGACCGTGGCATTTGCAGCCTTGGGATTTGCGCCCGAGGGTGCAACAGCCTTGGCTGCCGCTGCGCCGGCGACGCCACCGGTAGCTGCGGCAGCCGCCGTGCCCGTCACGACAGGTCGCGCCGACGGGTTGCCGGCAGGACGACCTGTCTGTGCACCGGCAGCGGGGCGACCCGCCTGCGGCTGCCCCTTCGGCGCACCACCCTGCGCGGGGTTTTTGGCCGGACCACCCTGTGCCGGACCACCCTGTGCCGGGCCGGCCGCAGCAGGACGCTGCGGACCCGCAGGCGGCTTACCCCCAGCAGGAGCTGCCTGTCGACCTGCAGGAGCACCAGCGCCGGCCGGGCGCGTGATGTTGGTCTGCGGCTGACTTTGCGGAGCCTGATTCTGCGGTGCCGGAGCCTTGCCCGGGTTCTGAACAGCGGGGTTCTGAGCACTCGGGTTCTGAGCAGGAGCCTTCGGCGCCTGAGATGTCTGCCCCTGAGGCTGGCCTGACGGCTGGGGTCCCCGCTGCCACGGCGGTGCCTGGCTGCCGCGAGCCTGATTGGCAACCGGTTGCGGCGGAGCCTGACCATCACCCTTCGCCGGGGTTACCGGCGCAGCCGGAGCCACAGAAGGAACGGAAGGAGCCTGACCCTTGGCCGCACCCGCGGCGTCGGGAGCCGCAGCCGCCGGTTTCTGGGCCGAATCCGACGGGCCGCGAGGCGGCTCCGGTGCCTTGGGCGCCGGAGCTGCCTCGGAAGCTTTGGGTCCGCCGTCCGCTGGAGCTGCAGGTTTCGAGGTCTGCGGCCCCGCCGGAGCAGTTGCCTGCTCCGGCTTCGGTGGCGTCGAACCTGAAGTGCTTTCACTCTTCTGGTCACTGCCCGGCTGGTTGGGAGTGCTCACTAGGACTCCTTAGCTCCATCGGCATTGTCTGCGTTGTCGGTGGTCTCTGCAGCGAGCTCTTCGGGCTCGTCGGCGTTGCGCGCAATCGCGAGCAATGTGTCGCCTTCGCCGAGGTTCATCAGACGCACGCCCTTGGTCTGGCGTCCCGCCTTACGAACCTGCTTGGCAGCCGTCCTGATGACGCCGCCGCCCGAGGTGATCGCGTACAGCTCGTCGTCGTCGTCGACGATGAGCGCACCGACCAGAGTGCCACGTTTCTTGTCGTACTGAATCGTGAGCACGCCCTTGCCGCCGCGACCCTGCACCGGGTAATCCTCCATGCCGGTTCGCTTGGAGTAACCGCCCGAGGTGGCGACCAGGAGGAACGTTCCTTCACGAACGACGTTGAGCGAGAGCAGCTCGTCGTCACCGTTGAAACGCATGCCCTGGACACCGGACGTGGCGCGGCCCATCGGACGCAGTGCCTCGTCGGTGGCCGAGAAGCGGATCGACTGGCCCTGTGCCGAGACCAGGAGCAGGTCGTCGTCGGCGGAGCAGAGAACAGCGCCGACCAGTTCGTCTTCACCGCGCAGGTTGATGGCGACGATGCCACCGCTGCGGTTGGAGTCGAAGTCGGTGAGCTTGGACTTCTTGACCAGACCGTTGCGAGTGGCGAGCACCAGGTAAGGCGCGTCTTCGTACGTCTTGATCTGGATGACGGACTGGATGCGCTCGTCCGGCTGGAAGGCCAGGAGGTTGGCAACGTGCTGACCGCGAGCGGTACGGCTCGCCTCGGGCAGCTCGTAAGCCTTCGCGCGGTAGACGCGGCCCTTCGTGGTGAAGAACAGCAGCCAGTCGTGCGTCGAGGTGACGAAGAAGTGCGAGACGATGTCGTCCTGCTTGAGGCCGGCACCCTGAACACCCTTGCCGCCGCGCTTCTGCGATCGGTAGAGATCAGTCTTGGTGCGCTTGGCGTAACCGGTCTCGGTGATCGTGACGACGACGTCTTCGCGGGCGATCAGATCCTCGTCGTTGACGTCTCCGTCGGCGGCGATGATGCGGGTACGACGGTCGTCGCCGTACTTGTCGACGATTTCCTTGAGCTCGTCACGAACGATCGCGCGCTGACGCTCCGGGCGAGCCAGAATGTCTTCGAGGTCCGCGATTTCGAGTTCGATCTCGGCCAATTCATCGACGATCTTCTGACGCTCGAGGGCGGCCAGACGACGCAGCTGCATGCCGAGGATGGCGTCGGCCTGGATCTCGTCGACGTCGAGGAGTTCCATCAATCCGGCGCGAGCGATGTCGACGGTCTGCGACGCACGAATCAAGGCGATGACCTCGTCCAGAGCGTCGAGGGCCTTGACCAGACCGCGCAGGATGTGGGCGCGCTCTTGTGCCTTGCGAAGCAGGTACCTGGTACGACGAACGATGACCTCGAGCTGATGCGTCGTGTACAGACGGATCATCTGGTCGAGGCGCAGCGTGCGCGGCACTCCGTCGACGATGGAGAGCATGTTGCAGCCGAAGCTGGTCTGCAGCTGGGTGTGCTTGTAAAGGTTGTTCAGCACGACCTTGGCAACGGCGTCACGCTTGACGGTGACGACGATGCGCATGCCGACGCGGTCCGAGGACTCGTCGTGGATGTCGGAGATGCCACCGATCTTCGCGTCACGAACCTGCTCCGCGATGGAGGTGATCAGGTTGTCCGGGTTGACCTGGTAGGGCAGCTCGGTGATGACGATCGTGGTGCGGCCCTTGGCATCTTCTTCGATCTCGACGACGCCGCGCATACGAACTGAGCCACGGCCGGTGGTGTAGGCATCCTGGATGCCCTGTCCACCGACGATGAGCCCGTGCGTCGGGAAGTCGGGTCCCTTGATGCGCTCCATGACGGCCGCGAGGGTGGCTTCCTCGTCCGCCTCGAAGTTCTCGAGCGCCCAGTAGATGGCCTCGGCAACCTCACGCAGGTTGTGCGGCGGAATGTTGGTGGCCATACCGACGGCGATGCCGTTGGAACCGTTGATCAGAAGGTTCGGGATACGGCTGGGCAGAACCGTCGGTTCCTGCGTCTTGCCGTCGTAGTTCGGGGTGAAATCGACTGTCTCGTGGTCGATTTCGCGCAGCATTTCCATCGCGAGCGGCGTGAGCCTGCACTCGGTGTAACGCATGGCGGCTGCGCCGTCGTTGCCGCGGGATCCGAAGTTTCCCTGACCGTCGACGAGCGGGTAACGGAGCGACCACGGCTGGGCCATACGGACCAACGTGTCGTAGATCGAGGAGTCGCCGTGGGGGTGGTAGTTACCCATGGTCTCGGCGACCGGTCGGGCAGACTTCACGTATCCGCGGTCTGGGCGATATCCGTTGTCGTACATCGCGTAGAGCACGCGGCGGTGCACCGGCTTGAGTCCGTCGCGGACATCCGGCAGAGCGCGACCGACGATGACGCTCATGGCGTAGTCGATGTAGCTGTTCTGCATTTCCTGCTGGATGTCGACCGGTTCGATCCGGTCGTGTTGCGGACCGTCCGGTGGCAACGTGGTGTCGGTCATGAGCTCACTTTCTTAAAAGAGGGGGCAAGCCCCTGTGCGCGGAAAAGGAGTCCTGGGACTCCGAAACCGCTCACAGGGCCGCAGGCCTACACGTCGAGGAAACGAACGTCCCGGGCATTTCGGGTGATGAAGCTGCGTCGTGCTTCGACGTCTTCGCCCATCAGCACGCTGAACAGCTCGTCGGCAGCAGCCGCGTCGTCGAGCGTGACGAGACGCAGAACGCGCACCGTCGGGTCCATCGTGGTTTCCCACAGCTCCTTGGCGTTCATCTCGCCGAGGCCTTTGTAGCGCTGGATGCCGTCGTCCTTGTTGATCTTCTTGCCGGACTCGAGGCCTGCCTTGACCATCGCGTCGCGCTCGCGGTCGGAGTACGCGAATTCCGGCTGCGCACCCTTCTGCCACTTGAGCTTGTACAGCGGCGGCTGCGCGAGGTAGACCTTGCCGTGCTCGACGAGCGGCCGCATGAAGCGGAACAGCAGCGTGAGCAGCAGCGTTGCGATGTGCTGACCGTCGACGTCGGCGTCGGCCATGAGCACGATCTTGTGATAGCGCAGCTTGGCGATGTCGAACTCGTCGTGGATGCCCGTGCCGAACGCGGTGATGATCGACTGGACTTCGGTGTTCTTGAGTACGCGATCGATACGCGCCTTCTCGACGTTGATGATCTTTCCGCGAAGCGGGAGGATCGCCTGGTACATCGAGTCTCGGCCGGACTTGGCCGAGCCGCCTGCGGAGTCGCCCTCCACGATGTAGATCTCGGACTTCTCCGGATCGTTGGAGCGGCAATCGGCGAGCTTGCCTGGCAGGCCACCGAGGTCGGTCGCACTCTTACGACGGACCAGCTCACGCGCCTTACGCGCGGCGACGCGGGCCTGCGCCGACGAAACAGCCTTGTTCACAATGGTTTTCGCGTCGGCGGGGTTCGCCTCGAACCAGTGCGCGAGGTGCTCGTTGCACGCCTTCTGTACGAAGGACTTGACCTCGGTGTTGCCGAGCTTGGTCTTGGTCTGACCCTCGAACTGGGGTTCACCGACCTTCACCGAGATGATGGCCGCAAGTCCTTCACGGATGTCGTCACCGGTGAGCTTGGGATCCTTGTCCTTGAGCAGCTTCTTTTCGAGCGCGTACTTGTTGACCGTTGCGGTCAGTGCGGCGCGGAAGCCCTCTTCGTGGGTACCACCCTCGTGGGTGTTGATCGTGTTGGCGAAGGTGTGCACGGACTCCGAGTAGCCGGAGTTCCACTGCATTGCGACCTCGAGCTCGTGGCCGGTGCCCTTGGCGGTGAATCCCACGACCGAGTTGTGGATCGGGGTCTTGCTCTTGTTGATGTGCCGGACGTAGTCCTCGAGTCCACCGGGGTAGTGGTAGATACGGGTCTTGGACTTACGCGGCGCTGCCTGAGCAGCTTCTTCGGCTTCTTCGGCAGCAGACTTGGGAGCCTCGGCCACCTCGGCAGCTTCGTCGTCGATGACCTCGGCGCGCTCGTCGGTCAGCGTGATGGTCAGGCCCTTGTTGAGGAAGGCCATTTCCTGCAGACGACGCGCAACGGTCTCGAAGTTGTAGCGGGTGGTCTCGAAGATCTCGGGATCAGCCCAGAAACTGACGGTGGTGCCGGTCTCCTTCGTCGGGTCGCCCTGTACGAGCTCTCCCGGCTTGGAATCGGTGTACGTCTGCTGCCACCGGTATCCGTCGACCTTGATGTCGACGTCGAGCCGGGTGGAGAGCGCGTTGACCACCGAGATACCGACGCCGTGCAGACCACCGGAGACGGCGTAGGAGTCGGAGTCGAACTTGCCGCCGGCGTGCAGCTGGGTCAGCACGACCTCGACGGTGGGTACTCCGGAGGCGTGCATGCCGACCGGGATGCCACGGCCGTCGTCGATGACGCGGATTCCGCCGTCTTCGAGGAGAGTGACCTCGACCTTGGTGGCGTGTCCGGCCATCGCCTCGTCGACCGAGTTGTCGACGACCTCCCAAATGAGGTGGTGCAGGCCGCGTTCACCGGTGGAACCGATGTACATGCCTGGACGCTTACGTACCGCCTCGAGTCCTTCGAGGACGGTGATGGACGACGCGTTGTAGTCCTTGCTGGAAGTGCTTGTATCTGACTTCTGGGCAGCCACGGGTGGGTAGCTCTCCTTCTCCGTCAATACTCGAGCGCAGCCGTCAGCAAGCCCTTGCGGGTGTCGTCGGAGCGGGTTCGAGAATGTTGCCGCTAGTTACCGTTGACCATCTTACTGGTAAGCACCGACTAGAAGCGGCCAATGACACCCCTGGCTGCGCCGCAGACGAATTTTTACGATCCCCTGAAGGTGAAACGCTAGGAACTTTGCTTCTCCGAGCGACGCTCTCTCAGGCTCGCGATAAATGCCCGCGCATGTTCGGCAACCTCGCTCGGATGTGAAAACGGCGACCAGTGTCCCGCGGCAATTTCACGTCGCTGCAGGTCGGAGACCCATTTTTCGGTGTCTTCGTATCCCACCGGACGAACGGCTTTGTCGTACTTGTTCAGAATGAGCTGAACAGGCACGTCCGTGTACCGATCCCGCGGCTTGCCGAGAGACGGCCGGATGTTCGCGCGATAAAGCTTGAGTCCGTTCACCATGTCGTCGGCGATGGTGGGCGCGGTGTTGACCACACGAGGTTCCAGACCGTCGAAGAAGCCCAGAAATGCCGGCCAGTGCTTGGAGAACCACAGACGCAACGGGAGGGTGCACAGCCCGGGAATCTGGAACAGAACGGTGTAGGCCGACGCAATTCCCTGCGCCGCCGGGCCGAGGAAACGACGCTTGGACACGCTCGCCCGGATCCACTTGCCGAGATGATCGAGATTGGGGCCCGAGATGGACGAGAACGACGCGATCTTCTCTTCGGCACCCGGCTCGCAGACCGCTTCCCACGTTTCCACGGATCCCCAGTCATGTGCCAGGACGTGCACCGGCTTGCCCGGGCTGACCGCGTCGATGACGGCAAAAAGATCGCCGGCCAGTGCGCTCAGTTGGTAGTCCTGCACCCTCGAGGGGATGGTGCTCTCACCGGCCCCGCGGCTGTCGTAGCTGACGACGCGGAAGTCGTCTGCCAGCAAAGGCACGATGCGGTTCCACAATTCATGGGTGTCGGGCCAACCATGCACCAGGACGATGGTCTCGCCGTCTGCCTTGCCCTGCTCGAACACTGCCAGGCTGACGGAACCGTTGGTCACGCGACGCGCGGTCACGGCATGGACAGGAGAGTGCTTGGACATTGTCGAACCCTTCGGAGTCGGGAAATATCTAGAGATCGAGAACGAGACGTCCACCGTCGGAACGGGATACGCAGATGAGCATCTCCGTTTCCTGTTCGGTGTCGGTCAGACGCCTTTCGCGGTGATCGGGCTTGCCCGCGAGTACCTTCACACGACAGGTTCCGCAGAAACCCTGCTGACACGAGTACCCGACACCGGGCAATGTCTTCTTGATGACGTCGAGCGCGGACTCGTCGGCGGGCACGGTGAGCACCTGACCCGAATTGACCAGCTGCACTTCGAATTCCTTGCCGTCGATCACCGGCGGAGCCCCGAACCGCTCGAAATGCAAAGCAGTGGAGGGTGTATCGCGGAATCCGCGGCGGACGGCGTCGAGCATCGGCGTCGGGCCGCAGCAGTACACGGCGCCGCCGACCGGCGCTCGTCCGAGAAGGTCTGCGGTGGTGGGCAATCCGAACTCGTCGTCCGGGCGCACGAAGACACGCTCGGGTTCCCAGCTCGCGATCTCGTCGAGGAACGGCATGGATTCACGAGAGCGGCCCGAGTACACGAAGTACCAGTCCATTCCCAATTCTCTTGCCGCACGGACCATTGCGATGATCGGCGTGATACCGATACCGCCGGCAACAAACAGTGCACTGCCTTCACCCACAAAGGGAAATCCGTTGCGAGGGCCGCGTACCGTGACGTGCTCACCCGGCTTGAGAGCGTGCATCTCGATGGAACCGCCACCGCCGTCGGGGATCCGACGAACCGCGACGCTGTAACCCGTGCGATCGGCCGGGTCGCCGCACAGCGAATACTGGCGCCGCAGACCCGAAGGTAGATGGAAGTCCAGGTGCGAACCCGGATGCCACGGCGGAATCGGTGAACCGTCGGCGGATTCGAAGCGCAGGCGAACGACGTTCTCGTCGGTCGCCACCACCTCACGCGTACTGACCACCATGTTCATGGCCGTGTCGGGGTTGTGGCCAGCGATCTCGGGGTTGTAGTCGTAGGCCGTCAACACCCGAAGGTACTTGTCCGCCAATAACTCCGTGATGCGCATGGCACGGTCGGGACGGTTCTTTCCGGACAAATCGGGTGGCGCCGGAAAACGCGGCAACCCGTCGTGCCCGGAGATGACGTCCTTGACCCTCGAGAGTGAAATCACCGTGCAGCCGCCTGAGCTGCGGGTGACGACGCCAGGTACTGCACCGCCTGGGCGGTCGAGCCCTCGTTACTGGGGTGATAGGACTTGCTGAAGTACGTCGACATCCGCTTGACCAGCTCGAACGACGTGGGAACTGTGCCACGCTTTCCGGCCGCGATGAAATCGGACAGGTGGGGTCGTCGACGGCTGGGAGCCTGAGCGGCAAGCTCGGGATCGTTGCGCATCAAGAACCGGGTACCGCGAATCCACAGCCACACGATTGCGGGCGTGACGAGGATCTGGGTACGGATCCGGCGGGTCTCACGCTTGTCGAAGTAGCGCATCACGTCGTACGCGACGGCGCGGTGTTCGACTTCTTCGGCGCCGTGCCAGCGAAGAAGATCAAGCATGGTCGGGTGCATGCCGGCTTTGTCGAGCCCCTTGGCGTTGAGCACCCAGTCGCCGAGGAAAGCAGTGATGTGTTCGATGGCCGCGATGATAGCCAGACGCTCCACCAGGTGATTCTCGGCGCGCAGACCTGTCATCGGGCGCGGTCCGAGCAGTTTCGAGAATGCCCACTCCATCTGCTGGGTGTACGGCGTCGGATCCAGGCCGTTTTCCTTCAGATGGACGAGGACACCCGAGTGCGCGTTGGAGTGCATCGCCTCTTGGCCGATGAATCCGACGACGTCTTCACGGAGTTTCTCGTCCTCGATCAGAGGAAGAGCTTCCTTGAAGGTCTCGACAAACCACTCCTCACCGGCTGGGAGGAGGAGGTGAAGCACGTTGAGAACGTGTGTGCTGAACGGATCGCCCGGAATCCAGTGCATGGGCAGATCGGACCAGTCGAACTCGACATTGCGAGCCTGCAACAGGATGTGATCCGGCTCGGCGAACGACGAAGCGGGTGTCGATATCTTCTGCGACATCTAGCTACTCCTTCATGCCTGCCGATCGGGATGGAACGACAGCCTTGTGACACAGTTCACTCACTAGCGAGTTTTAACTGTAACACGAAGTAATAGGTAGAACCAGGTCCTGGTTGAGTTTTCCTCAGCCGTACGTATCGCGAGGTCCGCGGCCTTTCACATGCCTTTCGCCCTTGCGCCAGCTAGGCGCACTCGGACCGGTGATGCGCAGTGTCTTCACGACGCCGTCACCGACGGCAGCAGCGATCTTGGCCAGAATCTGGGACTGCATCATGCGCAACTGGGTAGCCCAAGCCGTCGACTCGGCGGAGATGCTGAGAACACCTTCTTTCAGAGAGATCGGCTCGGCGTGCGCGGAGATGTCTTCTCCGACGACCTGCGGCCACCGACCGAGGACCGTGCCCTCGGACACCTTGGGGGACCACCCACGCGATTTGGAGATAGCGCTGGTGAGAGCACCGAACGGCTGAGGGTCCCGCGCATCCGGGCCGGGGCCGGACCAACCGCTGCGTCGACGCGGGCGGCCACTTCCGTATTTGGGCGACGAGCGCCCCTGCCCGACGGCCTTGCCGTTGGCTTTAGCTGTCGCGCGTGCCTCCTCGAGGGCACGGCGCGCCAGATCGATCCCCTTGAGCTCGGGCTCCGGGGCCGCGCTGCTGTCAGTCATCGAACTCGACCTCCTGATCCGTCGAGCCTACGGGCACTATCCGGGATATCCGACCGTCTCCGGTATCGGAGGCTTCGACGCCGAACTTGGCCGCCTCGAGTTCGTCCGGTACGTCCTCGGGAACGGCGGCCGTGATCAGCACCTGTTCTGCGGTAGCCGCAACGGTGGCGAGCGCACGACGCCGACGACGGTCCAATTCGGCGAATACGTCGTCGAGCATCAGGACCGGGTCGCTGCCGTCCGCGCGCAACAGGGCAAAACCTGCCAGTCTCAGCGAAAGTGCGAATGACCACGATTCACCATGACTGGCAAAGCCTTTCGCCGGACTGTCGCCGAGAACCAACTCCAGGTCGTCCCGATGCGGACCGACCAGACACACTCCGCGATCGATTTCCTTCGACCTCATCTCTGCCAACTCGAGATGGAATCTCTCCTCGAGGTATGCAACGTCGTCGATTCCGGAAATCCTTGCAGGATCGGTGAATTCGGGATCCAACGAGGAACCCAGGCTGCTCTTGTATCGAATCGACGCCGGCCGGGATTCGGGTGCGATGGAACGATACGACTCCGCCAGGTGGGGCGCCAGATCATGGACCAACTCGAGGCGCCCGGCCAACAATTGTGCGCCGTGAGCGGCCAGATGCCCGTCCCACACCTCGAGGGTGGAGAGGACGTTGTCGGACTCGCCACCACGAGAACCGCGGCGCAAAGCCGCACCAGCAGTTTTGAGTAGGGCTGAGCGCTGACGCAGCACTTTGTCGTAATCCGCACGGACGGCAGCCATTCGGGGAATCCGCGACGTCAACAACTCGTCGAGATAGCGCCGACGATCACCAGGATCACCGCGAACCAACGACAGATCTTCCGGCGCGAACATCACCGACTGAAGAATCCCCAACACTTCACGCGGACGACGTGTCGGTGACTGATTTATCCTGGCGCGGTTGGACTTTCCCTCGATCAGTTCGACGTCGATGGTCAGTTCGCGCCCGTTGTTGACCACCGTTGCACCAGCAAAAGCACTGGCGGAACCGCTGCGGATCATCGGTGCATCCGTGGACACTCGATGAGACGACAGCGTGGACAGATACCCCAGTGACTCGAGGACGTTGGTTTTACCGTGCCCGTTCGAACCGAGGAAGACAGTTGTTCCCGGCGTGAGGTCCAGCGTCAGCGAATCCCAGGATCGGAAGTCCCGCAGCGAAAATCTACGAACGAACACTTAGCTTCCAGAAGCCGAATTCTTGGGCGAAGCGCTCTTGACCGCGTGACCACCGAACTGATTACGCAAGGCCGACACCGCCTTCATGGCCGGTGAATCATCCTGTCGTGAAGCAAATCTCGCGAACAGAGCAGCGGAGATGACGGGAGCGGGGACAGCGTGCTTGATAGCTTCCTCTACCGTCCAGCGGCCCTCACCGGAATCCTCGGTATAGCCCGTGATCTGCGCAAGCTCCGGATCCTCCTCGAGGGCGTCGACAAGCAGATCGAGCAACCACGAGCGTACGACGGTTCCCTTCGACCAAGCTCGGAGCACGCCCGGAACGTCCGCGATCAGGCTTTCCGCCTCGAGGAGCTCGTACCCCTCGGCATACGCCTGCATCAGGCCGTATTCGATGCCGTTGTGCACCATCTTCGCGTAATGACCAGCACCGACGGGACCGGCGTGGACAAAGCCGTCTGCAGCGTCGCCGTCGGGGCGAAGGGCGTCGAAGATCGGCATTGCCTTTGCCACGTCGGGCTCGGATCCGCCAACCATCAGGCCGTAGCCGTTCTCACGGCCCCAGATGCCACCGGAGACACCGCAGTCGAGGAAACCGATCCCACGGGCGCCCAGAAGCTCGGCATGGACAGCATCGTCGGTGTAGCGCGAGTTCCCACCGTCGATGACCAGATCGCCGCCCTCGAGGGCATCCGCCAGCTCGGCAATGGTGCTCTGGGTGATTTCACCGGCCGGAACCATCACCCAGACGACTCGAGGTCCCTCGAGGGAAGCAGCGAGTTCGGCAAGTGACCCGACATCGGTGACTTCCGGTCGAGGGTCGTATCCGATCACCTCGAGGCCATGCGCGCGCAAGCGCTCACGCATGTTGAAACCCATCTTGCCGAGACCTACGAGTCCGATCTTCATACTGTTCTCCCTGGTCAGGCGCGAACTGAAGTGCGGGGTACCACTCAGCCCGGGAGGCGAACCGGCATCAGCAGGTACGTGTACTCGCTCGAGGGCGCAGCGAAGTTACCGGACTCGTCTGCCGTGGGCTCTTCCTCGGCCGCGGGGCGAAGAACAGCCGGACGGCTGGGAGTGGTGAAGCCGAACAGAACGTTTTCGCTGTGAAGCGAGTTCAACCCGTCGATCAGGTAACCGGGGTTGAACGCAATGGTGAGTGCTTCGCCCTGGAACGACGCGTTGAGTGTCTCTTCTGCGCGGCCGGCGTCGTCGCCACCCGCAGAGAGGAGCAGACCGTCAGCGGAGAACTGCATGCGAACCTGTGCGCCACGCTCGGCGACGAGTGCTACACGCTTGATGGCCTCGATGAGAGGCGTGACCTCGACCGTTGCCATCGCGGTGTGCTGAGCAGGCAGCAACTGACGGAACTTCGGGAACTCGGCGTCGAGGAGGCGCGTCGTGGTGCGGCGTCCGTCGTTGACGATGCCGAGGAGTCCGTCGTTTCCGATGGTCGTACCGGAACCGAGAGCCAACTCGACCGGCGAATTTGCATTGCCGGCAAGCGTTTTCGCGGACTCGGACAGAGTCTTGGCAGGGATGAGAACAGCAGCCTGGACGTCAGGGTTTGCCGGAGTCCACTCGAGTTCACGAACGGCGAGACGGAAGCGGTCGGTAGCGGCGAGGACGATCGAATTCTGTTCGATCTCGACACGGATACCCGTGAGCATCGGAAGGGTGTCGTCCTTGCCCGCTGCTACGGCTACCTGGCTGATGGCTTCGGAGAACAGGTCGACGGGAATGGACCCGGACTGCTGCGGAAGCGTCGGAAGCTGGGGGTAGTCCTCGACCGGCATCGTGGGCAGGGAGAACTTGGCGCTTCCGCACGAGATGAGCACGCGAGTGCCCTCGAGGGTCACATCGACCGGCTTGTTGGGAAGCGACTTGGTGATATCGGCAAGGAGGCGTCCGGAGACGAGTGCCTGACCTGCAGTCGTGACATCTGCCGAGACGCGGACCTGCGCAGATACCTCGTAGTCGAACCCGGAAACGGTGAGGCCGGCTTCGGTTGCGTCGAGAAGAACTCCGCCGAGAACCGGCACAGGCGGCCTCGAGGGCAGGCTACGAGCAACCCACGCTACTGAATCAGCGAACTCTTCCCGGGAAACGCGAAACTTCAGGCTTCCAAGCTCCATCGCCGGGTTATTCCTCTCGGTAGGCATGTTCGTCTGCTGCGGATCTGCATCAGCTCACTTGAAGTCTGACACAGACCAAGCGATGCCCACCGTATGCCCTCGAGGGCGCAAGTGGAAAGCCGAAGCCGGGACGAGCGCAGCCTGAGGCGAGGTTCTCAACAGGAGTTGTCCCCAGAACTATTTTCAAAGAGCTTTTCCTAGGAAATTCTCAGTAGTAGTAATAAGTCCTGTGCAATCTGTGGAGCAACGGTTGTCGACGCTGGTAGGTCCCCTCGAGGGCCTGTGCACTTCTCGAGGACAGACTCGAGGACCAATCGACCCCCTCTGTGCACTCTCTGAAAGTTTTCGGATTCCTCCTCGAGAACTCCACAGACTTTCGGAGTTATCAACACAGTTATCCACAGATGTGAATACTTTTCACAAGAAACGAAGAGTTTGTTCTTATCGGCGTGTCCGACTCCGGCGTGTCGTCCCTCGAGGTGGACAACCGCCCTCGAGGGGACCGCACGTGGAACCCTTCGAATACACCGATGCCGCTCGAGGGAACCTCTGCCTCGAGCGGCATCGATCGAAATAAGTGCAGGTCAGCGCTTGGAGCGCTGCTTGATCCTTGCGGTCAACTCCTGAACCTGGTCGTACACCTTGCGGCGTTCCGTCATTTCCTTACGGATCTTCTTGTCGGCGTACATGACCGTCGTGTGGTCACGGCCGAACGTCTGACCGATCTTCGGCAATGACAAATCAGTGAGCTCACGGCACAAATACATCGAGATCTGGCGGGCCTGAGCGAGCGGCCGGGCCTTACCCGGCCCACACAGGTCGTCGATCGACATGTTGAAGTATTCGGCCGTCACCGCCATGATCGTCGCCGCGTTGATCTCGAGGCTCGACGAATCGGGCATCAGATCGCGCAGGACCACCTCGGCCAACGTCAGATCCAACGGCTGGCGGTTGAGCGAGGCAAAAGCGGTGACGCGGATCAACGCGCCCTCGAGTTCACGAATGTTGCGCTCGATACGGCTGGCGATCAACTCGAGGACGTCGTGCGGGACCTCGAGGCGATCCATCCTCGCCTTCTTGCTCAGAATCGCGATACGCGTCTCGAGCTCAGGCGGCTGAACGTCGGTGATCAGGCCCCATTCGAAGCGCGTCCGCAGACGCTCCTCGAGGGTTGCCAACTGCTTGGGCGGACGGTCCGAGGAAACGACGATCTGCTTGTTCGCATTGTGCAAGGTGTTGAAGGTATGGAAGAACTCCTCCTGAATACCTTCCTTGCCTTCGATGAACTGGATGTCGTCGACCAGCAGGACATCCGTTTCCCGGTAGCGACGCTTGAACGCGACCTTGCGGTCGTCACGAAGACTGTTGATGAAGTCGTTGGTGAATTCTTCGGTCGAGACGTACTTGACCCGCATGCCGGGGAACAGTCGCTGTGCGTAGTGGCCGGCGGCGTGAAGAAGGTGCGTCTTGCCCAGGCCCGAAGCTCCCCAGATGAACAAGGGGTTGTAGGCACGCGCCGGCGCCTCCGCGATCGCGACGGCAGCGGCATGAGCGAATCGGTTGGACGATCCGATCACAAAAGTGTCGAAGGTGTACTTCGCGTTGAGGCTGTTGGCGCCGGACCCCGAAGCAGAAGGAGTAGCGGGCGGCTTCGTGAAGTACGACGGCCACGATTCGTGAACGCTCGCGAGTGCTTCGCGGTCGTCGTCGACTTCTTCGGTCTCGGCAGTCTCGGAGTCCGAAGGTTCGCCGTCGCCTTCGGTGAATCTGCGCCGACGGTATGCGCCCGATGAGTTGACCGACTCGAACTGACGGCTGCCCGTGCGCTCCTCGACCGGTTCGGCGGGTGCGTCGGCATCGTCTTCGAGTGCGATGCGGACACCGAGTCCCTCGACCTGGCCGCCGAGGTGGCGTCCGAGTGCCTGCAGGATCGGCTCGCGTAGATCGCGCTCGATCGTCTCTTGAGCAAATGGCGATGGAACCGAGAGGAGTGCAAAACCCTGAGCAAGTGTGAGAGGCCTCACCAGACGGACAAATGCCTTCTGCTTGCTGCTCAAAGCCGGAAGATTACTTCCGGGGTCATCACTCGTGAGTTCTGCAACCACGTCGACCCAGACCCGTGCGAGCGCGTTGGGATCGTCGTTCACGTGGTTCCTTCCCGTGTTTCGCCGACAGTGGGTGTGCTGCAGCTGCCGAGCGTATGGCTGCGGCGTCGAATGATTCGGTGGATTACCACCCGGGGTGAGAACCCCGTAACAGGCTACGAATATGCCACCTGGGCTGTGTTTCCACACAATTATCCACAGATGTGGACAAACCTGCACTGAGTCGGTTTTTTCGTCAACCAAATTCGTCAAAGTGATCGAGAAATTGATCTACCTGCAACTTTGTCGGAACTCGAGGCGTTCGCCACTTGGTGTCGGGGATGCGTCAACACTCACAGCCCTGTGGATGAATGTGGAAACTCGGGATTCGGGGTCGCGTCCGGCGCTCGTGCCCGTATGTGCTGATGAGGCCTTGTCGAGAGCATGCGCCGGTGGAACTGTCCGGGTTGCCTTCGGGTCACCTGCAGTCCGTAGCGGAACTGTTGCCAAGGTCACACTTGCCGCCTCGCTCGAGGTCACGGCCGTATGCACACTGTGAATGGAATCTGCGGAATGATGTAAGTATCGGCGTGTCGCCGTGGTTGCCGCGGGAGGGCTCCGAATCGGGCTGGTTTGACCTTGGCAACGGTGGTAAGTAACCTCGAACGGTCACCCGCTGGTGGTGATCGCTTCGTGCTGGCTACATATGTCAGGTCGGATCGGTCTTCCAAGCCACAACGAGTGAAGTTGATTGTTCTGTACCTGTTGGATCCAAAGGCGCCGTAAGGCGTCGATCACTGAATGACGCCGGGAGGCGTCAATGAACTTCGAGGAGTGTTGACCGTGGCCAAGGGCAAGCGGACGTTCCAGCCGAATAATCGCCGCCGCGCGCGTGTTCACGGCTTCCGTCTTCGTATGCGTACCCGTGCGGGTCGTGCAATCGTTTCGGCGCGTCGCCGTAAGGGCCGCGATTCCCTCACCGCCTGATCTGATTTCGAGTTCAGGAGCTCGGGGTGTTGCCTGAGCCGTCTCGGTTGCGTCGCCACGCGGATTTCTCCGTGGCGGTGCGACGCGGGCGTCGTATGGGAAGACGCGACCTTGTCGTGCACGCGTTCGATCGCGAGCAAGTAGAGGCGCTGGTAGTAACAAATCACGGTCCCCGTTTCGGGCTGATCGTGAGCAAGGCTGTCGGGCCGGCGGTGATTCGACATCGAGTCGCACGCCGGCTTCGTCATATCTGTGCAGATTTCGTCGGGCAGGTTTCGCCGGAGACGGACGTGGTTATCCGCGCACTTCCGGGCGCAGCTACCGCCAGTTCAGCCGAACTGGCCAAGCAGTTGCGTGGGGGCCTGACCAAAATGAACCTATTGGTGTCGGTAAGTGAAGAGCCATGAGTACTCCGCTCTCTGAGCAGATCGAGACTCCCAGAGCCTCCCGTGTCATCACGGTGTTGAAGGCTGTGCGTCGCGCTCCCGCCACTGTTCTCATCTTCTGTATCGAGTTGTACCGGACGTATGTGTCGCCCTTGAGGATGCCGACCTGCCGGTTCACCCCCACCTGCAGTGAATACGCGGTCGAAGCGCTGCGCACTCACGGGGCGATCAAAGGCCTTTTCTTGACTGTGGTGCGGTTGGCGAAGTGTGCCCCCTGGCATTCTGGAGGGTGGGACCCTGTCCCTGCCCGTCGTGACCGTGATGCGGGTAGCCGCCATAGCTGTCCGGAAGCACGCGCAGCGTGTCACAGTCCGACGGACGAACAGAGGAGTACTTAGAGCCGTGCTCAATTTCATTTACTATCCGGTATCCGCGATTCTGTGGGTCTGGCACAAGGTCTTCGGGTTCATTCTCGGCCCGGACAACGGAATAGCCTGGGCGCTCTCCGTGGTGTTCCTGGTGTTCACCTTGCGTGCGGTTCTGTACAAGCCGTTCGTGAAGCAGGTCCGCACGACCCGCCAGATGCAGGAACTGCAGCCGCAGATCAAGGCATTGCAGAAGAAGTATTCGGGCGACCGTCAGCGCCAGGCCGTCGAGATGCAGAAGCTCCAGAAGGAGCACGGATTCAACCCGATCATGGGCTGTCTTCCGGTCTTGGCTCAGGCTCCGGTGTTCATCGGTCTGTTCCACGTCCTGCGCTCGTTCAACCGCACCGGCACCGGCATGGGCCAGCTGGGCATGAGCGCCGAGGACAACCTCAACACCCCGAACTACGTCTTCTCGGCCACTGACGTCCAGTCGTTCCTGGATGCTCGTCTGTTCGGCGCGCCTATCTCGGCCGCGATCACGACGCCGGTTGCGCAGCTTCAGGCTTATGTCACCGAGAACGTTCCCGAGCTTCCGTCACGCCTGAACATCATTCTCGTGGCCGCTCCGTTGATGATCATTGCCAGCATCGCGACCCACTTCAACTCACGCGCTTCGGTTGCCCGTCAGAGCGAAGCAGCTGCCGCGAACCCGCAGTCCGCGATCATGAACAAGCTCGCGCTGTACGTCTTCCCGCTCGGCGTTCTGGTCGGTGGACCGTTCCTTCCGATCGCGATCCTCCTGTACTGGGTGTCGAACAACATCTGGACCTACGGTCAGCAGCACCTCGTCTTCCGCAAGATCGATGCCGAAGAAGAAGCGAAGAAGCAGGAAGCGATCACTCGCCGCAACGACAATGCGCCTAAGCCCGGTGCCCGTCCCGATCCCGGTAAGAAGAAGGGATCCCCGGCTGCGCTGAAGACCGCGGATTCAGCCGACGACGACGGTGACGCCCCGGAAGTTTCGCTCAAGAAGCCTCAGCCGAAGCCCTCGGGTTCCAGTGGTGGTTCGACGTCGAAACCGAAACAGAACCGGCCACAGAGCAACCGCGGCAACTCCCCCAAGCGCAATAAACGGCGCTGATCCAGGAAAGAGAACGACCAATGTCCAGTGAAGCTGACATCGTTGTGGATGGAGAGAACGCAGACGTGAGCACCGAGACCACTGCGCCGGTTACCGATGTGGATGTAGACATCGACGATTCCGATGACGATTTGATCGAAGAGGGCGAGATCGCCGGCGACTACCTCGAGCAGTTGCTCGACGTGCTCGATTTCGACGGAGACATCGACCTTGACGTCGAGGGCGATCGGGCGATCGTCAGCATCGACGGCGGCGACGACCTGACCAAGCTTGTGGGACGCAAGGGTGAGGTTCTGGATGCTCTCCAGGAGCTGACTCGTCTGGCTGTTCAGCAGTCGACCGGCGAGCGCAGTCGCTTGATGCTCGACATCGCCGGCTGGCGTGCGGGCCGGCGCGAGGCACTCAGTGCTCTCGGTGCGGAAGCCGCACAGCGTGTTCTCGAGACCGGCGAACGCGAAGAGCTTGCTCCGATGACGCCGTTCGAACGCAAGATCGTTCACGACGCCGTCGCCAAGGTTGCCGGTGTTTCCAGCGAGAGCGAAGGCGCTGAACCGTCTCGCCGAGTCGTTGTCCTCAAGGACTGACACTCCCCCCTGATCGAACGCGGGCCCCGGATTTTCCGGGGCCCGCTTTTGTGTCCGAGAGGTGTTTCACGTGAAACCGAATCCGGCGGCACGGTGAAGGTCCGGTGCCTATCGTTGTCGACATGTCCTATCTCTATTTCGGAACCTGTCGTCAATGAAGCGTCGTGAAGGGAAGCAATGGTGCTGATACGACCCGCGACGCGGGCCGAGTTGGAAGAGCCCGTGGGGTTCGCGATGAACGATCCGGTCGGGTTCGTCGACGCTGACTCGCTCCGGGAAGAGGTGGCGGCCGGACGGCTTCGTCCGGAATGGAGTTGGTTCGCCGTTGACGGCTCCAGGATCGTCGCGCGTGCCCTGTGGTGGGGGCGTGAGGACAGCGAGCGTCCGCTCGCCCTTGATTTCCTGCACGTGCTGGCTGACGTGCCGGATCGTGCTGCGCTTGCCGCCGAACTCATGTCGCGGGCGCACACCGAGTTCCACGCGAAACCTGAGTATGTGCTGGTCGTGCCGACCGCCGGGCAGGACGCGGATCCCGCCGTCGCAGACGCCGTGTCCTGGCGTCGCGAGGCGGCCCAGGCGGCCGGACTGACCGAGATGATCGAGCGGCTGCGTTTCGAGTGGACGCCTGCGGCCGGTGTGCCCGCCCCCTCCGAGCGTCTGATGTTCCGTCCCGCCTCGGATGATGAGTTCCTCGCGGTGTTCCAGCGGGTCGCTGTCGGTAGCCTGGACGTCGCCACGCAACGAGGCATTGCGGCCACAGACATTGTCAGCCAGGCCCGGGACGATCTCGAGTTCTACCGGTCGTGCCCTGGCGAACGATCGTGGTGGCGGCTGGCGGAGACCATGGACGGGACGCTGGTCGGCTTCGCGATCCCGTCCGCGACGCCCTACCATCGCAGCGTCGGATACCTCGGAGTAGTGCCCGAGCTGCGCGGGTGCCGCTACGTGGACGACATCCTCTGCGAGATCACCCGCGTTCACGCAGCCGATGGCGCCAATCGCATCACCGCGACCACGGACGTACCCAACACGCCCATGGCCGCCGCGTTCAAGCGGGCGAACTACCAGGTGACCGAGGTGAGGATGGTGTTCGAGGCCCCGGCGGGCTGAGCCGGGCGTCAACCGGAGGTTCGTCGCCGAATCGCGCCGGCGCGGGCCTTTCTGTTGCCGCTGGGAGTAGTCGCCGTCGTATTCATTCCACTTGCACTGGCATGGGGATCCGGGAGAGCAGTCATGCTCAGCTTCATCATTGCCTTATTGGCTGTCGGCGGCGCACTGTGCACGTTCGGATATTCGATCGACAACACGGCGTACTACATGTGAGCCCCTCCCCTCCCCCAGCCGGAATAGTCAGCCCTTCGTTTCACGTGAAACAGGATCGATGATTGTTGCCCCGAGCTCTCGATCTCCATCCCAGATTGGTAGTGGACGCCTATTGGATGGCGATCACGAGTTCAATGGCTTCTGGTGTGCCGTCGTCAGCGAGTACTCCAACCTGGCGGATGCTGCCGTGAACTAACTCCAGTCCGTCATCGTTTGCTTGCTCGATCATCGCGATCTGTGCGGCTTCTGCGCCTAGATCGCCGAGATCGGAATCGTCGTCGGATGTTTCGAGTATCACAAACAGTTCGTCGCGCGCTGGGAGTGTGCCAGATTCGACGATCGTTCCGGAGATGCCAACTGGCTCGGCGGGGATCTGGGTAGTCGGCCAGCAGAACAGAACTTCGACGACCTCAGCTTCTGCAGTTTGGCGCAGTGTTGTCCACCAGGGACCGGAGATCGTGTGGCCGGCTTCTGTCAGGGCCATTCGCAGGGTCGCCAGGGGCGACTCAACCTGCTCGAGTTCGAGGTTACGGATTTCGTGTTGCAGTCCAACCAGTGTTGAGCCGGCATGGAACGACGGCGCACGGTGTAGTCGAGTTCAAGTGAGTCGATCAACGCGGACCCTTGCGCCGCGTCAGCATCTTGTCGTGCGCGTTCGTCAGCGACATATGCTCGGTGTCGTTCGATGAAGGAATTTATGTAGTGCGGGTTGCTCAATGCTTCTGCGACGGTGTCGAGCGCGAGGCCGATGTTGCGGAGTGCCGTGTGGGTTTGAGTAGATCGATGGCGTCGTAGTGGTGGAGTGCTTTCACTGTGAGTCCAGAGGCGAGGGCGAACTCTCCGATGCGCATCATGTGGTGCCAAGCTCCTTGGATTGATTTCGGTTTCTGGTGCCAAGTCTCCGGTCTCCCGCAACAGGAGAGTCAAGTCGAAGGTTGGGTAGCTCGTGGCAATCGGCGGCGAGACACCGAAACTGTCCGAAGCCGGCCCTTTTCTGAAACTCGCTTTTCGTCGACAATTACCCCTTTTTGGCCATGAATTCCATCCATGTAACTACCCATGGCAGTTTCGTCACTGTGATGATATTGAAAACCGACCTACTATCTGCATGTGACCTTCGGGCTATGTTTCACGTGAAACGGGTCAGAATTGGAAGATTTATCAGCGCAATGTTTCACGTGGAACGTGAATCCCTCCCCTCCCCCACTTGAATTTTGGGCGGAATACTTCCCAAAGAATGAACGAGTCGGCAGACTCACAGCGAGTCGGTGTGCAGAAGCGAACACATGTCGGCTTCGGAGCGGATAATGATTTCGGTCTTGATTGTTGATTTCGCGGTTTACGCGGGAGGATGTTTCACGTGGAACAGAATGGTGCGGCGTCGGTTGACTGGGACGAACAAGAGACTGCGCGCGCAGTGTTCGGTGACAGATATGAGATCGCGGAACGGTACTACCAATCCCTGGCAACGGATGGTGTCGAGCGCGGGCTCATTGGTCCCCGTGAGGTTCCCCGACTGTGGGAGCGTCACCTTCTCAATTGCGCAGTGATCGGTGAACTGATCGCCGAAGGTGAGTCGGTTGTGGACGTAGGAAGCGGTGCCGGCCTACCCGGAATCCCTCTCGCGATCGCCCGCCCGGACTTGAAGGTGACTCTCGTCGAACCGTTGCTTCGACGCTCTGTGTACCTCGCGGAGTTCATCGAGTCCAACGGATTGGACGTACTGGTTGTCCGAGGGCGAGCCGAGGAATCGGGTGTTGTGAAGGAAGCGGGCGGTGCGGACGTGGTCACTTCGCGGGCCGTGGCGCCTCTGGAGAAGCTCGCACGTTGGTCCCTCCCACTCATTCACGAGCACGGCCGGATGTTGGCACTCAAGGGTTCGAGCGCCGCCGAGGAGATCGAGCGGGACCGAACGGCGCTCACTAAATTGGGCGCAGGTAAGTTGGAAATACTCGAATGTGGAGCCAAGATTCTCCGCACCCCCACCGTGGTGGTGAAGGCCGAACGTCTCCCGAAGCGTCGCCAGCGTTGATGATTTACACGCATGCAATCGAGAGCAATGTACAGATGATGAGAGCACCTAGTGATCGATTCCCAATCGAAGGAGCAGTCAATGTCGGGTCGATCTGAATCCGCCGTTTCACGTGAAACACCGAAGCAGCACACGGGCGCGGGTGCGGATCAGATCGTCAACGACGACGACGACAATTTCACCGCCCCCTACGCGGCGATCTCCTCGGAGGAGACTCCCATCGGGGCGGCCGCGCATCGAGCGAGCCAGGTGCTTCACCCCCATTCGGTGACGCTGCCGAAGCCGGCGTTCCGCCGCGTGATCACCATCGCGAACCAGAAGGGCGGCGTCGGGAAGACGACGACCACGGTGAACCTTGCGTCGGCGCTCGCTCTTCAAGGGCTCACTGTCCTCGTGGTCGATTTAGACCCTCAGGGCAACGCCAGCACGGCTCTGGGCGTCGTCCATACCTCGGGCACCCCCTCCAGTTACGAGTTGCTCATAGGCGAAGTGAAGGCCCCGGAGGCGATCCAGACCAGCCCGCACAGTGAGCGCCTTCTCTGCATCCCGGCGACGATCGATCTGGCGGGCGCCGAGATCGAATTGGTCTCCATGGTTGCCCGCGAGAATCGACTCAAAGGCGCGCTCAACGACAAGGTGCTCGCAGAGCTCGACGTCGACTTCGTCCTCATCGACTGCCCGCCCTCGCTGGGGCTGCTGACCGTCAACGCGATGGTCGCTGCCAAGGAAGTCCTGATCCCGATCCAGTGCGAGTACTACGCCCTCGAGGGGGTCGGTCAGTTGCTCCGCAACATCGAACTCGTCCAGGCTCATCTGAATCCGGATCTGCATGTCTCCACGGTCCTTCTGACGATGTACGACGGGCGCACCAAGCTGGCCGACCAGGTCGCCGAAGAAGTACGCAAGCACTTCGGCGAGGCCGTACTGCGCGCTGTGATTCCCCGCAGTGTGAAGGTTTCCGAGGCTCCCGGATACGGAATGACAGTTCTCGATTACGACCCCGGTTCACGCGGCGCCATGAGTTACCTCGACGCCGGACGCGAACTTGCCGCCCGCTCTGCCACCACGACGACCCAGGAGCAGTGAGATGAGTCAAGCACGCAAAGGTGGATTGGGCCGCGGCTTGGCTGCTCTCATCCCCACTGGGCCGGCCACGGCACCGGGTCTGGGTTCGGCTGCAGCGGACGTCGTAATCGGCGTCGACAAGCGCAACCCCTCCCCTCCCCCACCGACGAAGGCGGCTCCGAAAACACCGAAAGCCGCTAAGGCGACGGCGGCGAAGGCTCCGGTGGAAGCTGAGCCGGAGACCGAACTCGAGCCGACCGGCGCGGTCTATCTCGAGATCGAACCGAGCCTGATCGAGACGAACCCGAAGCAGCCTCGCAGCGTTTTCGACGAGGAAGCACTCGCGGAGTTGGTTCACTCGATCCGTGAATTCGGTTTGATGCAGCCGATCGTGGTCCGTCGTCACGGTGACAAGTACCAACTTGTCATGGGTGAGCGTCGCTGGCGCGCGAGCCAGGAAGCCGGGCTGGAGAAGATTCCGGCGATCATTCGTGAAACCGATGACGACTCGATGTTGCGCGACGCGCTCCTCGAGAACATCCATCGAGTGCAGTTGAACCCCCTCGAGGAGGCAGCGGCGTATCAGCAGTTGCTCGAGGAGTTCGAAGTAACCCACGAAGAATTGGCCAATCGGATCGGACGTTCGCGTCCCGTCGTGACCAACATGATTCGTCTGCTGAAGCTGCCGGTGGCGGTTCAGCGCCGCGTTGCGGCTGGAGTACTTTCGGCCGGCCATGCTCGCGCACTGCTGTCCCTCGAGGCGGGTGCCGACGCTCAGGAAGTCATGGCGGCACGCATCGTCGCCGAAGGAATGTCGGTTCGCGCGACGGAGGAAGCCGTCACTCTTGCCAACCGGGCGGACAACGAGATCGCTCCCCCGCAGAAGCGCAAGCCCATCGTGATGCCGGGTCTGCAGGATGTGGCCGAGCGGTTGTCGGACTCGTTCGACACCCGGGTGACTGTCAGTCTGGGCAAGCGGAAGGGAAAGATTGTGGTCGAATTCGGCTCGGTCGACGACCTACAACGCATCGTCGGAATGATGGAAGCGCAGAAATCGACGTAGTGAACTCGGATGCCCGTTTGGTGACGTAATGACGATGACCGGGCACACCACCTATTTTCGTCACTGTGACGAAAATAGGTGATCCGAGCTTCTCGAAATCTTGAACCGGGACGAAAGATGTTGAACAGCAATACATTAGAGCGATCAACTCTCGCGCCACTGCCGACTCGGTACAGCTGGCCTATCCTGGAGAAGAAAAAAGCGGCGGGCGAACATCAAAACCGCTTCGGGGACCTACGGAGAGTGAGTTAGTCAGTGTCGACTCACGTCATCACCTCTCTCACGCTCGACAGCCTCGATCAGCTTTCCGCCCATGCGCGTCGATGCGTGTTCTGGGAGATGGACCCGGGCGCGCTTCACGACGCCCGAGGATTCTGCGATCAGGAATTCGAGAAGGAAGCCTGGCTGTCGATGGTCATGCTCGAGTGGGGTTCGTGCGGACAGGTCGCCGTCCGCGACGGAAAGCCGCTCGGAAGTGCGTTGTACGCCCCTCCCCGCATGATCCCGCGCGCGCAACTGTTTCCGACCAGCCCGGTCAGCTCGGACGCAGTGCTTCTGACAAGCCTTCGCCTCGAGCCCTCGGGCATAGAGGAAGAACTAGGGCCAAGCCTGATGGTCGCTGTCGTGACAGATCTGGTTCGACGCGGAGTTCGTGCGCTCGAGGCATTCGGTATCCGTAGCGACGACTTGGGACCTGCTTCCGACGTGGCCAGCGCAACGGCCGCTCTGGAATGTTCACCCGCAGAATGCATGATCAGTGCCGAGTTCCTCGAGGATTACGGTTTCGAGGTCGTGGCACCGCACCATCGCTATCCGCGGCTTCGTCTCGAACTCAATCGAGATCACGAATGGAAAGTCGACGTCGAAGAAGCCCTCGACCGTCTACTGAAGGCCGCAGCTCTCGAAATGGTGGAGATCAGCGAGCTCGCCAGAGTGTGAGCAGGTGCCGACCGCAGGACCTACGAAATGCGGTCGGCTACCGAAAGTTCTTCTGCGAGAAGCTCGGCGAAGGTGAAGGTGCCGGTCGGCTGATCGTCTTGACCCAGCAGGTACAGCCGCTTGACCGAGATCAAGATGGCTTCGGCAATGGTGTCCCGCATCCGCGGGTTCGTCAGTACCGCAACGTCGGACGCGTTGGACAGGTAGCCGAGATCGATCTGCACTGTCGGCATGTTGGTGAGGCGCAACAACTCCCACGTCCGACCGTGAGTTCTGCAGTCCCGCAACGGAGTTCGCGCAACGATCTCGCGCTGAACGAAACCGGTCAACACCTGCCCGATCATCGAGACCGAACCGTGCGAATTTCCGAAGTGGAAGCTCGCGACGCCGTTTGCCGACGGGCTCGAGTTGCTGTCGCAACGCAGGGAGATCATCAGATCCGCGTCGAACGCATTGGATGTCAGTGCGCGCTCGGCCTCGGTGGGATCGGCGTTGTGCGGGCGGGAGAGGAAAGTTTCCATCCCGGTTGCGGCCATCCGCCCCTCGAGTCGCATGGCCAGATCCCAGAGGATGTCAGCTTCGGAGATGCCGTTGACGATGTTGCCCGTCGACGGCCCGCCGAGGCCGGGATCGATGACGATGCGCTTACCGCCCAGCTGCGGGCCCTTGCGCCGCACCAGCTCCTCTTCGCTGATCGCATGTGGGGAACCACCGGTGACGCGGGTTCCCAGAAGTTCCAGCGAACGGAGTGTCTGTGGTCCGCAGATACCGTCGGCAGCGATCCCGATTTCACGCTGGAAAGACGAGAGAGACTCGTGGGTCTGCGGACCGAAGAAACCGTCGACCCGGCCGGCGTAGAAGCCCAGATCTTGCAGTTTTGCCTGCAACGCTGCGACGTCGTCGCCGTACAGCGGCGCGGACAACTGGTAGATCAACGTACGGGCACCCAGGCGGTACGAGGCCTCACGAAGTGACCGGTAGGTTGCCGGGCCCACAATGCCGTCGACAAGAAGCCCACGCTGCTGCTGGAAGGCACGAACGGCGCTGTCGAGTTGATGATCGAAGATGGCGTCGGGTGCAACCCAGTGGGCACCGTCGGCGCTTTCACGTCGAATGCCGGAAGTTCCGTGATGGAGGTATCCCAGCTTCGTCAATGTGCCCCGAATCTCGGCGACGGCCGGGCCGTGATCGCCGTGTCGGAGTCTGTGCATGCGTGAAAGCCTCTCGGATCGGTTAACGAATTCGATCGATGTGCCTGGTCGTAGACCCGATCAGGCACATCGATCGATTATCTCAGAAATTCTGTGGATTGCGAGAATCCACGATGCTCACCCAGCCGTCAGAGAACGTCTGCGAGGTCCTTGAGCAGCGCGGCCTTGCCCTTGGCGCCGACGATCGTCTTGATCGGCTTGCCGTCCTTGAACAGGATCATCGTCGGGATCGACATGACCTGGAAATCGCGCGCGGCCGCGGGGTTGGCATCGATGTCGAGCTTGGCGACGGTCAGCTTCTCGCTGTTCTCGCCGGCGATCTCCTCGAGGACCGGGGCGACCATCTTGCACGGGCCGCACCAGGTTGCCCAGAAATCGACCAGAACGGGCTTGTCGCTGCCCAGGACGTCCTGCTTGAAGGAATCGTCGGTGATGGTGACGGTATTCGACACTGTTACTCCTCGAGGGTTGGGTACGACAGCTTGGTGAATCAGGGAGCGCCGACGACGTCGACCGTGTGGCCGGCTGCGTCGAGCGTGTTGGCGGTGATGTCGCCGCGGTCGGCCAGCCAGCGTTCGGCGTCGATTGCTGCGGAGCATCCGGTGCCGGCAGCGGTGATCGCCTGACGGTACGTGTGATCGACCAGGTCACCGGCAGCGAAGACGCCGTCGACGGAGGTCGCGGTAGAACCGGGAGCGACGCGCACGTATCCGGCGTCGTCGAGATCGACCTGGCCCTTGACGAGCTCACTGCGCGGGTCGTGGCCGATGGCGACGAACATGCCGGTGATCTCGAGTGTGGAAGTTTCACCGGTGACGGTGTCGCGCACGACGAGGCCGGTGACGCTGTTCTCACCGAGCACCTCGACGGGCTCTGCGTTGGTCAGGAAGCGGATCTTCTCGTTGGCCTTGGCGCGCTCGAGCATGATCCGTGAGGCGCGGAACTCCTCGCGGCGGTGCACCAGGGTGACCGAGCGAGCGAAGCGGGTGAGGAAGGTTGCTTCTTCCATCGCGGAGTCGCCGCCGCCGACCACGACGATGTCCTGGTCACGGAAGAAGAAGCCGTCGCAGGTGGCGCAGGCGCTGACGCCGCGGCCGAGGAGGCGTTCTTCACCGGGAATGCCCAGGTAGCGGGCTGCTGCGCCCATGGCGAGGATGATCGCGTGCGCGGCGTAGGTTTCGCCGTTCGCGACGACGGTCTTGATCGGGCCGCTGAGATCGATCTCCTCGACGTCCTCGGTGCGGATGTCGGTGTCGAAGCGCAGTGCCTGCTCGCGCATCTGTTCCATCAGATCGGGGCCCATGATTCCTTCGCGGAATCCGGGGAAGTTCTCGACCTCGGTGGTGGTCATGAGGGCGCCACCGAACTGGGTTCCCTCGAAGAGCAGGGGCTGGAGCTCAGCGCGCGCGGTGTAGACACCAGCGGTGTAGCCGGCCGGTCCGGAACCGACAATGATGACGTCATGGACCGCGGGCGTGGTTTCCAGCTGGGTGGTCATGCGAGCCTTCCAATAGTGAGTGCAGACCCTCCGCTTCTTGGAGAGCCGTACCGATCAACACCAGGATAAGGGGTGTTGTTCCCGCACTCCGCTGGAAAGTGGCTCACAGCCGGCAGCTCACAGCGCGGGACTCACTGGGTGGGGCGCGGTGCCTCCCGAACCACCAGCGCGTCCCGAACCACACAGCGCGTGCCGGTGTAGATGGTGGGCATGCACTTGTTGCAGTGGATACACAGACCCTCGTCGACGCTCTCGGCCTGAAATTTGTTGACCAGTTGTGGGTCCCTGAGCAGTGCGCGCGCCATGGCGACGAACTCGAATCCTTCATCCAGTGCGTGCTCGATGGTGTCGACGCGGTTGATGCCGCCGAGCAGGATCAGTGGCATCCTCAGCGCCTGTCGGAACTGACGAGCGAAGGGCAGGAAGAAACCCTCCTCGAACGGGTACGTCGGAAAGAGTTTGGGACCGTAGAACTTCAGCCCGTACCCGACGAGTTTGGGTTGGGAGGCGACAAACTCAGCCAGTGGGACCTCGCCGCGGAAGAAGTACATTCCGTTGAGAAGTGAACTGCCACCGGTCAATTGCATCGCGTCCAGGTGGCCGTCGGCTTCGAGGATCTGGGCGATCGGCAGGCTCTGGTCGAGCCACAGACCTTTCGGCACCCCATCGGACATGTTGAATTTCGCGGTGACCGCCACGCTGGATCCAGCGGCCACTCGCACCGCTTCGATGACTCGACGCGGATACTCGGCGCGCTTGGCGACGCTGCCACCGTATCGGTCGTGGCGCTTGTTCAGATTGGGGCTCATGAACGAGCTGAGTAGATAGTTGTGACCGAGATGGACCTCGATGGCGTCGAATCCTGCGTCCACTGCGACGCGGGCGGTCCGTTCGAAGTCGGAGACGACACCGTCGAGTTCGGCGAGCGTCGCGCCTTTGACGAGGCCCATTGCGGGCGGACTCAGCCGGGTCGACGGCGCGAGGGTCTTCGTCTTGTTGGAAAGCGTGTTGGCAACCAGTCCCGCGTGGCCGATCTGCGCCGCGGCAAGCGCGCCTTCGGCGTGGACTGCGTCGGTCAGTCTGCGCAGTCCCGGCAGTGCGCGCTCGTCCATGACAAGGGTGTCGCGGTGGACTCGTCCACCTGGTGAGACGGCGCAGTAGGCGACGGTGGTCATCGCGGCCCCGCCCCGGGCGACTTCAGCGTGGAAGTTGATCAGATCGTCCGAGACCGCTCCCCGGGGCATGACGCCCTCGAACGTTGCAGCTTTGACGATGCGGTTGCGCAAGGTCAGAGGGCCGAGACGTGCGGGTTCGAATATCGACGGTGTGGGCGCTGTGGTCATTTTCAACTTCCTGCGGCGGCCTGATCTTTACGATGCCAGTGGACTCGTAACTACGACGATATAGCGCCTACTCCCAATCTGTCCGACAATTCGACACGATGAACGCCACAGGATCAGGTCGCCCACGAGACCCACGCATCGACGACACAGTCCTCGAGGTCACCCGAGCGATGCTCCTCGAGGTCGGATGGGAGCAACTCAGCCTCCGGGCGATCGCGGCACGGGCAGGGGTCAGCCGAGCCTCGATGTCACGACGATGGCCGTCGAAGGCACATCTAGTTCTCGGATCGATCCTGGGGGCGACACCTGACCTGACACCGTTCGAGGGCACCGATCGCGACGGCTGGATCCGATGGGTGGTGGAGGGAAGTGCTCAGCTCTTCTCGCGGCCCGAGGTTCGTGCTGCGTCGCCGGGACTGCTGGCTGCGCTGCGCGACCATGACGACCTACGCAACGAATTGTGGCGCGGTTTCAGTGGGCCGAGCACGCAACTCTTCCTTCAAAATGCTGACGATCCCGAATCGGCACTGCTCGATGCCAAGGCCGTGCTGGTATTGGCGGCCGGAGCAGCGATGTTTTCGAGTCTGATAGCGGTCGAGGACGATACGGATGCGTTGCGCGGGAGAATCCTCGAGCTCCTGCTACCCGCGGCAATACCGCGCTGACCATCGAAGTCAGCCGATGTTCTTGACCGACAACGTATTCGGATTCCCGTCGCTGCAGTTGATGCCAACAGTGAGTGCAGTGATCTGACGCGGCTGCGATCCTGTGAAGAGTAGGACTATCGCCGGTGCACCGTCGATGCGAACCTCACCCGAACCGAGCACAGGCCTGCCCTCGTCGATGCCATTGGCGCTCAGGCAGCCGGCAAGCTTAGACGGATCATCCAGTGGTCCAAGGTTTTTGGATCCGATGAGTGAAAGCAGGGACGCCGAATCCGGATCGTCGACAGCAGATGTCACCGGTATGCTTGGTTGAGCGACAACGCTTTCGGCAGGTTCGGAATCTCGGGTTCCGATCACAACGATCACGAAGGCCACCAACACGGCTGCTGCGGCACCGAGCAGCCACGCTTGTGGGCGTCGCCGGAACGGCACGACGGTTGTCTCTGCTGACGGCTCGACCTGACCGGACTGTAGATCCAGTGCCGAATTGATTCGCTCGGCAAGCGAATTCGGAATCCGTTCGTGAGAGGCCTCGCGCGAGTTCAGTGTCGCGAGTGATGCTGTGACGCTGTCGAGAGTAGTGACAAATGCGTGGGCGTCGGCGTCTGCGTGTACCAGCGGCCACAGAGCTGCACTGGTTTCGGGATCGAGAACCCCGGCGTGAAGATCCGCCAAGAGGTCCTCCGAAAACGGAGGCGACGGAACGCGAACAGACGGATCTGTCATGAACCCTCCCTCGGCAGTCGGTGTGGACGCTTACAAGATAGGACGCGGCCGGTTCACGAATGGTTCCCGCCTTCGCGAAAGTCCTCCAACTGGGCGGCGAGGCGCTTGCGCGCGCGGGCGCAGCGACTCTTCACGGTCCCTACGGGCACGCCCAACCTCTCGGCAGCCTCGGCCACCGGATACCCCTCGACATCGACGGCGACGACGGCAGCGCGCTGCTCAGGGGGCAGCGATGCCAGCGCTTGTTCGACGGTCAGGCTCATGTCCACTCCCGCCGCGTAATCGCGGTGATCACGGGGTTCCTCCGCATTCTCGGAAGACAGAGAGAACGCGGCCCGCGATTTGTTGCGTCGGATCCGGTCAAGGCAGGCATTGACCACGATGGTGTGGAGCCAACTACGCACCGCCGCGTCGCCGCGGAACTTCGCCGCCTTGCGGTGCGCGGAGAGCAGACCCTCCTGGAGTGCGTCTGCCGCGTCCTCGTCCGAGTAACTCGTACGCCGGGCAACGTGCCACAGATGATCCTGATGCCGGACCAGTAGTTCACGGAACGCGTGTCGATCGCCCGCGACATGAGCGGTCAACAATTCGAAATCCGTCGGCTCGAGATTTTTGTTCTCGAAACTTCTGGATTCGAAATTTCCGGCTCCGCCCCCGGTGCCCCCCCGATAACTGTGCACGGGCGGATATTAGCCCAGTCGGTAGGTTTCAGAAGGGCCAAGGGCGATCACTTTGCAGCAGTGAATGCAATCTCCGAGATGGATGTCTGGTTTTGTCCGGATTCGGTGCTGAGCTGCGTAATCCAAACCAGGACATACTGACCCGAGCCGTCCGACGAGAGCGGAATGTCGGTCACACCGTTCTTCAGTACACCGGATCCGATTTCCTTGGTCTGATCCAGCGAAGTATTCGCAGAAGGGGCAGAACGGATTTCAACGACGGTTCCGGGCGAATCGGACGTGATCGCAATGTTTTTCAGGCTGGCCGCATCGGCGAGCGTCACCATCAGGCCGACGCCGTTCTTCAGGGACGGGAAGGGCTGGAAGTACGAGTCCGACGACCATGCGGTGGCCGGATTGCCGTCGATGGCGTTCTTCGCCGTTGCGGGCTGATCCGGCGTGCCCTGGGGCGAGAACACCGTTACGGCCGAGGCGGCTACCGGCACGGTTGCCGCCGCCGGTGCGGGGGCAGGTGAATTGTTCTCGGGCGCAGTAGCTTCGGTGGTCAGGCCGAAACTCTGCTCGCTGAGCGGGGTGTCGTTACTGCCGCCCGAGAGGAAGCTCGCTACCCACACCACAAGGAGAATCAGGACGATCACGGTGAAGACACCGAGCGCCGTCAGTGCCGCGAGCATCCGCGTCGACTTCTTCTTCTCGGCCTCGATGGCTTCGGGGTCGTTCAGTGCATGACCCGACGCACCCTGTTCGCGGTGGCCGAGACGAAGTGCCGGAATCATTTCCGTCTTGTCGTTGACGACGGACGCCTGATCGAGAATGTGCTGCACGGTGGCAGCAGTGCGAATTCCACTCTCCGACTGCAACGCTCGAACTGCCACGGCCGAGATGTCGAACGGAACCTCCGGACGGACGACCCGAGGTTCGACGATGTTGCCGTCGGCGCCGCGGCCGGCGGGAAGCAAACCACCGACGGGACCGGCGGACGGTTCGGCGAGCGGCCAGCGCGCCGTGATGAGCGAGTACAGCATGGCGCCGAGACCGCGGACGTCGCTGGTGGAATCGGCGTCGGCAAGCGTCGCCGGGAACGCCAGTACGGCGTCACCGTTGATGCTGATGCGAACGCGGTCCGGGTGATCGATGGACAGCGCACCGCCGGTGCGGTGAGCAGCTTCGGCAGCGGCCGCCAGGGCACGGATGGCGCGGGCTGCACCGATCGGTGACGGCGTGGTCTCGGCCATCTCACGCAGCGAGCGACCGGGAGTCCATTCGGCGACGACGATGCCGCCCGAACTTCCGCGGACGACGTCGAGGACGCGAGCCAGACCGGGCGAGTTGATCCTTCCCAGGCGCAGTGTGCGTGAGAGAACCGCCTGCGGTCCGGACTGGCTGTCGTCGTCACCGCGCTGATCGGCGTCGACGAACGTCAGGGCTACTTCACGGTCGAGCTTGACGTCGAGAGCTTCCCAGAACTGCAGTCCGCGGGTTCCGCCGTGCGGCGCGAGCAGACGGTAGCGTCCGCCGGCGACAGAGGCGCCCGGGATGAGCTTGGGTCCACGGGGCATCGGTCGCTGGGCCGGTCGTGCTGCGGATCCGGCGGCAGGTGTGCGAGGCGCAGCGGGCGGCGGTGTCTGAGCTGCAGCCGTCTTCTGAGGTTCGGGTGCCTTCTTGTCCGGAGCAGGCGTCTTCGGCGCGGGTGTCTTCGACACAGGTGCTGAAGGTGTCTTCGACACGGGAGCCGAAGGTGTCTTCGACACACTGACCGGAGGCACCGGCGGTGCGGCCTTCTGCACCGGCGGCTGTGGCTTCTGGCCCTGCTGTGGCTTCTGGACCGGCCGCTGCGCGGGCTGCTGTGGCCTCTGACCCTGCTGTGGCTTCTGGCCGGCAGATGCGGAGGAACTCGTGGATGCAGGTGTGCCCGACGATGCCGTTGACTTCTGTTCGGACGCTTTCACGGCAGAAGTCCCGGCACTCTTGTTGCCGGAAACGTTGTCGTCGCTCACCCTCGCTCCTTCTCCATCGATAGCCCGTCCCCGAATACGCGCGGGTTGCGATCCTGTACGCCCATGACCAGGGTACGGGAGCGCACCCGGTCGTTCTTGCTCGTTTGATTCCGTTCTGATTGCAGGAATCAGCTCGGTGACGTCGTCGTCGGTGTTGTTACGTGTGTCCGGTTCGGCGCGACCTGTCAGTGAACGAATCTTGCGGGAGACCGCAACCGTTACCGACAGAACTTCCGGAACCTTCTTGAAGTAGAGAATCGTGAAGGTGATCGCGAGCATCAGGATGCCGCCGACGGCGACGCGAACCATCGAGCCGGGTCCGCCGAAACGCTCGGTGAGTTGATCGAATCCGAGGACGCGGTCGACCGCGAGCATGGTCAGCGAACCGGCCAGCGAGGCGAGTACGACGGACCAGACTGTCTTGCCCACGTTGGCCATCTGCAGGTTTCCGAGGCTGCGGTGCAGGAGGTATCCGCCGATGACGGCGCCGGTGATGTATCCGAGACCGTTGGCCGCACCGAGCAGGATCACGACCTGATCGCTGTTGGAGGCGAAGACCGGAGCGAGCGCCGAGAAAGCGATCTTCACTGCAGTGATGCCGAGAACGATCCACGTCGGCGTCCAGGCTTGTTCGCGGGCGTAGAACACACGAAGTTGGATCAGGACCAGCGCGTACGGAATCAACGTGAATGCCGACCAGCTCACAGCGGTGCCGAGTCGTTCGGCCTGTTCGGGTCCGAAGCGGCCGTAACCGTAGAGCGCTTCACCGACCTGCGGACCCATGAAGGTCAGGAACATGATGATCGGAACCAGCGTGATCATGGTCAGACGCGTTGCGACCGACAGATCGTCCACGACGGCCGGGGTGTCGTCGGCCGCAGCGTTGCGGCTCAGGCGCGGCATGATCGCGGTCAGAACCGTCACTCCGAGCACGCCGTACGGGAGTTGCAGGAGCAACCAGGCCTGGCTGTAGATGGCAGGGCCGGCTTCGTCGGCATGTGAGGAGATCTTGGTCGCGAAGATCATGCCTATCTGGCTGATGAGGACGTACAAGACGATGGCGACGGCCATGCCGCCGAACTGGCGCAGGCGATCGTCGAGGCCCCATAGCGGCTTGAGCGAGATCTTCTCGCGGCGAAGTGCGGGGATCAGGCTGGCTGCCTGCACGATGACGCCGATGGTGATGCCGATGCCGAGGGTGAGCAGCTTGGCGTCGCCCATCGAGACCGGATCAAGCGAGATCTCGCCCGGAGTCAGGCGGTAGACCACGAGCACCACGAGGACGACGACGTTGTTGAGTACAGGAGCCCAGGCTCCGGGCTTGAAGATCTGCCTGGTGTTCAGAAACGCTGTGAACAGTGCCGACAGCCCGTAGAACAGGATCGCCGGCAGAAGTAGATACGACAGCGCCGTGGTCAGGTCGGTGCTGACCTTGCCGTCTTCGGACAGGAAGACGTATTTGGTGAGTACGGGTGCTGCCAGGGTCGCGAGTAGCGCGGCCATGCCCAGTAGAACGAGCGACGCCGTGAAGAGGCGTCGGACAAATGCTTCGCCGTGATCGGCGTCCTCCCGCTCGGCGCGGACCAGCACTGGGACGACGATCGCGGTCAGAACGGCGCCCAAGACGAGCTCCGCGATCATGTTCGGGATCTGGCTGGCCACGGTGAACGAACTGGCGATGGCCGGGCCGAGGACCATCAGGATCATCAACTGCTTGGCGAACCCCGTGATGCGGCTCGTCAGCGTCGCGATCGCGATGGAACCCGTCGCCGCGAGGAGGCGGGAGTTCGTCTCCTTACGATCACCGACCAGGGCGTGCGCGTCGGTATCGAACTCGTCCGACTTGGTCGCCTGCCGATCGGCGAATTCCATCTCGGCTTCGCGATATCTGGGATAGTCGCGGATCACCGGGATGGTCATGGTGGGTGCGTCGTCGAAACGTGCGTCGGGGTTGACCGGCTGAATCGGGTAGCCGCGCTCCCACGGTGGCATCCGAGGATGCGAACGGGTCGTGGCACTCTTGCGGGTGATCGCCGAGCGGCGACCCTCCTCGGGTGGATTCCCGGTCATGAGCGTTCGTACCCTTCATCTGCTGGGTCCGGCTGACCCTTGAATCGATGCCACAGCCGTCGCCCTGCCAGGAACAGCAGCAACCCTCCCGCTGTCGCCGTCACGGCGGCCAGGGGACGACCGTACGCATTCGACCGTACGGTCACGCTGGTCGGCGTACCCAATTGGCGGCCATCTGTCGTGGTCAGCGAGAAGTTGACTTCCAGCTTGCGAGAATCGTTCATTTCCGCGGGCACAGTCAACTGTCGGCTACCTCGCGGCGGCAGCTGTTTGGGACCGATGTCACTGATCTGCATCTCGGGTGGGGCTTCCACACGCAGGTCGACGTTGATGGCGATGGGCAACTCGTTGCGCGCCACCAGCAGGAGCGGACTCTGCCCCGACGCGAGGGTGTAGACGCCGCCCGGCGACACCACACTGACGGCCCGGTACATCCCGTCGACGGCTTCGGTGACGTTGTCGGCGCGGATGGTCGCAGCTCGCTCCGCCCGATTGACCGATGCGGAGTCGACGTTGCGGCGATCCGCCAAGGTCATCGAGCGAAGTAGATCTTCGCGGAGCGGCGCCGTGAATCCCCGGGGGGTGAGCGAAGCCGCCGGATCGTCCACGAGCGATGCTTCGAGCCCGTCGATACGCGGAAGTTGGGTGGTTGCGGTCTCGACGACGGACGTCTGCGGACCGTCCTGGGTGGCTCGGTCCGGGTACTCGAGCGTGGCGGCATCAGTGGCCCCCGGTTGTCTGCCGAGTAGTGCGGGCAGGGCCTGAGGTGAGGCGAGGCCGGAGCGAATGAGGGTCGCGAGCATCGAGAGCACGGCGGTGGCGTCGTTGCTGTCCGCGGTCCACAGCTGCGGCGGCGCGAAGATCTGATTGCGCGGCAGAGAGGTCGGCGTCAGCGCGGCCCAGGCCATCGCTCCCAGCGCGTCCTGACGCCGGGCGCTGCGCGATTCGATGTCGATGGTCGGCGCGGTGTCGTCGGGGATGTACGACGGGACCTGCGGCTCCGAGCCGGTGGCGGCCAAGGCTGCGGCTGCCGAAGTGTCGAACGCAAGGGCGTCGAGTGAGCCGGTTATCCGCGACGACAGTTGCGGGGCTGCCGAGTCGACGGAGGTGTCAGCCACCATCGCTGTGGTGGGATTCACGCTCAGCACCTCTGCGGTGGCCGAGTCGAGGACACCCGAATCCGGCCAGACGAAATCCCGCAGTGACGTCACGCCGAGGATGTTGTCGACGATGTCTGCCGGGCGTGCGAGCGCGGTAGCCGTCAACTCCGGATTGGCCACCGAGGTGACTGCGGCGAGATCGGCCTGGGCGAACGGAACTGCCGTAGTGCACATCGAGAACGCGAGGGTCTTCACCCGGCCGAGCCATTGGTTGGCGGCGTCGCTGCCACGGCCTTCGTGCGACGGTCCGGTGGGATCTGACGAGTTGTCGGCCACGAGGTATCCGCGAGTCATGTTCTCGACAGTGATGAGAAGGTCGGGGTCGATTGCCAGGCAGAGCGCATCCGTGACGCGGCGATCGGTATCGCTCTCGGGCTTGGTGGCGTTCTCCACCGCATCGACCAACGCGTCCAGGCGCCCGCCGTCGGAAAGTTCGGTGGCAAGTTCGTCGTCGATCAGGCGCACGGGTTCGTTGACCGCGCCCGGGATTCCGCCGACGAGTCGTGGCGCGTCGGCGAGCGGCCACATGAGCGTGACGCCGATCGGGGCGGACGTGTCGGGGGGAACGACGGCCGTCGCGGACGAACTGGGTGTTCCGGATGTGGCGTTCGATTCGGCCGCGGCCGGCACACCGAGCACTGGGAGCAGGAAGCGTGCGTCGTCGAGTCGGGCGGCCCCGCCGTATTCCGGGGTGCCGTTCACGTTGACGAGCATCGGGTAGACGCCCGGTTCGGTGATGTCGAGAGACAACCCGGTTGTGCTCCGGAGCGGCAAGGTGAGTGTGAACTGCTTGGACTGGCCGGTGTCGAGGGTGGTGGCAACGGTGTCGAATTCGCCGACCGTGTCGAAAACAGCCTGGTCGAAATCGAGTGCTGCGCGCACGTCCGAACTGGAGTCGATCGCGGGAGCGCGTTGCAGCCTCACTCCGACGTCCTCGACGGGACGGTCACCGACGTTCTTCACCGTGCCCTTGACCACGACGTTGCGGTCGCTGGTTGTCGTCACGGTGGTCGGTGCGGTGGAGTCGATGGTCAGCTGCAGAAATTTGGCATCGTTGGTGTTTCGCGCCGGTGCACGCTCACTGGGCTGGCTGGACGGAGCGGCCCAGGAGACGGCCGTCGTCGCGGGCCCGAAACCGACAGCGGCCATCACCAAAGCGGCCACACCGGCCCGCCGCAGAGCCATTCTCATCCGGCGTCCGGTTCCTTCGGGTGCTGTACTCGCGGGATTTCAGGTCGGTGCATTTCAGGTCGCGGCATTTCAGCGATCATCTGCGATGCAAGTTCGGCCAGCTTGCGCTCGTCGGCGTATGCGAGTCGCTTGTGCAGTTCCGTCAGCGGCACCCAGGCGACTTCGGTGACCTCGATGTCCTCGTCGGAGAGTTCACCGCCGAGAAAGCGGAGGAGATAGTGGTGCACGGTCTTGTGGACGCGTCGACCTTCGGTCACGAACCAGTAGTCGATGCTGCCCAGCGGTGCCAGGACGGTTCCCTGGATACCGGTTTCTTCTTCGACCTCACGCATTGCGGTCTGTTCGGCCGTCTCACCCTGCTCGATATGGCCTTTGGGTAGCGACCAGAGCAGGCGTCCGCGGCGGTCGGTTCGGCCGATCAGTGCAGCGCAGAGGCGTTCGGGAGGTCCGCCCCAGCCGTCGACGACCAAGCCGCCCGCAGAAGTTTCACGGACGGTTCGCATCAAAGGTTTATCGGGGTTGCCGACGGCAGGTCGACGCCGCGGGTTGCGGCGACTCCTGTTTGTTCGTTCGGCACCAGACACCTCATCGATACTAGTTGGCCTTGCAGCGTTGCCCGGTAACCCGCGCAAAGCGGTCTATCGCGTTCGTATGCGCGTTCTGCTATTTGCGCACCTTAAGTAAGCTCCTTTCACGTGACTGTCCCTACCTCCGATGCTGATCGCCGCCTACGACTGCTTGCCGACGCCACTGCAACGCTCGGCACGTTGTCCGTCGTGTTGAACCCGCTCGGTGAGCGTTTTGCCGAGGCCGGTCACGAGCTGTTCCTGGTGGGTGGCAGTGTTCGCGACGCGATCCTCGGCCGCTTCAGTGGCGATCTGGACTTCACGACGGACGCCAGGCCGGAGAAGGTTCAGGCTCTGCTCAAGGGCTGGGTGGACAAGCAGTGGGACACCGGCATCGAGTTCGGGACCATCAGCGCCATCAAGCACGGCCAGGAGATCGAGATCACGACCTTCCGGGCCGACGCTTACGACCGTGTCTCGCGTAATCCGATAGTCGAGTACGGAACGACGTTGGCCGACGATCTGGTGCGCCGCGATTTCACCGTCAACGCGATGGCGATGAAGATCGGCGCGGACGGTTCCTACACGTTTGTCGATCCGCTGAACGGCATGGACGCCCTGCTGGCCGGGGAACTCGATACGCCGTCGGCGCCGGAGAACTCGTTCAACGACGATCCGCTGCGGATGCTGCGCGCAGCCAGGTTCGTCTCGCAGCTTGGTTTCACGTTGAACAATCGCGTTTTCGAGGCCATCAAGGAGATGGCGTCGCAGATCGAGCGGATCACCGCCGAGCGTGTGCAGGTGGAGCTGAACAAAATGATGCTGGGCATGTACCCGGTGGACGGCATCAACATGATGGTCGACTCCGGACTGGCTGCATACGTGCTGCCCGAGGTTCCGCAGATGAAGCTCGAGATCGACGAGCATCACCAACACAAGGACGTCTACCAGCACTCCCTCACCGTGCTCCAGCAGGCGATCGACCTCGAAGAAGGCGACCCCGATCTCGTATTGCGTTGGGCTGCACTGCTTCATGACATCGGCAAGCCGGACACCAAGCGCAACGAACCGGGCGGCGGCGTCAGCTTCCACCACCACGAGGTGGTTGGCGCCAAGCTGGTGCGCAAGCGCATGCGTGCCTTGAAGTTCTCGAAGCAGATGGTCGACGACGTTTCGCAACTCGTGTTCCTGCACTTGCGTTTTCACGGCTACGGCAAGGGACAGTGGACCGATTCGGCAGTGCGGCGGTACGTCACCGACGCGGGCGAGCTGCTCCCCCGGCTGCACAAGCTCGTCCGGGCCGACTGCACCACGCGTAACAAGCGCCGCGCCGCGCAGTTGCAGGCCACGTACGACGACATCGAAGAGCGGATTGCGCGCATCGCCGAGCAGGAAGACCTCGCTCGCGTGCGTCCGGACCTCGACGGCAACGCCATCATGGAACTGCTCAACATCCCGGCCGGCCCGCAGGTGGGCAAGGCATGGACGTTCCTCAAGGAACTACGTCTGGATCGCGGCCCGCTCGAGCGTGACGAGGCCGAAGCCGAACTGCTGAAGTGGTGGGCTACCCAGCAGGGCTAGTTTCTCGTTTCTTGCGGTTGAGCAGCACCGCTGACAATCCGGCGGCATAGACACCCGCGCCGGCAAGGGCCAGGCCGACGCTCTTGCCGTCGGGTGCGATCACCGTCGACGCTGCCGCGATCGCACCGATGAACGCGACGTTGAACACGGTGTCCTGCAAGGCGAATACCTGGCCACGACGGTCGTCGTCGATATCGATCTGCATGGCCGCGTCGCCGCTGAGTTTCACGGACTGCCCGGCGATGCCGAGCAGGAAGGCGGCGATCAGCAGCGATCCCTGCGTCAGGGTGGTCACGAAGACGAGCTGGACGGCCACCGCGCACACCAGGGCGTACGTGATCGTCCGTGAGCGACCGATCCGCGGGATGAGGAACGGTGTGATCAATGCCGCGATCAGCATTCCGATGGCCGTTGCGCCGACGGCGACGCCGAATCCGGCCATCCCTCCAGGTAATTGGGAGCCGTTCGAGGTATCGCGTAGGACCAGCACCATGATGAGGGTGTTGATGCCGAAGCAGATGCGGTGCGCTCCGATCCCGATCATTGCCGTGGTGACGCCAGGCGCCTCCCAGACAGCGGTTGCCCCGGTGCGCAGTCCGGCCGTTACCGAACGGACGGCGCTGGCACGAGTCACTTCGTCGGCCACTGGACCAAGTGAGCGGGCGGTGAACCTGGCCGCGGCGAGGGCTGCGATCACCGATCCCAGTGCTGCGATGGCCACGGCGGCGCCTGACGCTCGATCCCCCGCGCCGATCACGCCGATGATCGCCACCGCTGCCGAAGCACCAAGAGCGGCTACCACCGAACCAGCCGTTGTGAGAACGGAATTGGTTGCCACCAGCCACGATTGTCGGACGACCTTCGGCAGGGCTGCGGATACGCCTGCCCCGACAAAGCGGCTGACCCCGATCGCAGCAAGCGCACACGTCAACAACAGAGTGTCACCGCCGCCGGCGACCAGCAGCACCGCGGTGGTCAGGATGAAGAGCCCGCGGAGCACACTCGCCCACAGGAGCACCAGGCGGCGGTCCCAACGATCCAGCAGAGCGCCGGCAAAGGGGCCGATCACCGAATAGGGAAGGAGCAGTACGGCAAAGCCGGCCGCTATCGCCACCGGATCGGTTTCACGTTCCGGGTTGAAGAGGATTGCGCCGCCGAGCGCGGCCTGGAACATTCCGTCGCCGAACTGGCTGGAAAAGCGGACGAGCGCCAGCCTTCCCAGGCCGGGTGATTCACGCAGGGTGTGCAGTACGCGCTGCCAGGCCTCGCGGCGGTTCGAGGCTCGGTTCATAAGCGGAAACTGTAGTGGGTGGGTCAGGCGCCGATCTTGACGGTGGCCCGCTCGATGATCGGCGCGATGTCGATCCCCCTCGGCAGGGTTCCGAACACGCTCCCCCAGCTATCTCCGAGCCGACTCGCGCAGAATGCGTCGGCCACCGCGGGGTGCCCGTAGCGGAGCAGCAGCGAGGCTTGCAGTGCGAGTGCCATGTCACCGACGATCTTTCGTGCCCGGTATTCGATGTCGTCGAAATCGCCGAATGCCACCTCGAGATCCCGCACGGTCTGATCGAAGCGGGCGTCCACGCCACTCGCTTGTTTCAGTTCGTCGAAGAACACCTGCAGCGTTTCGGGTTGCTTCGCCATCGCCCGCAGAGTGTCGAGCGCCGCGACGTTGCCCGACCCTTCCCACACCGAGAGCAGCGGAGCCTCGCGATAGAGGCGCGGCATCCGGGATTCCTCCACGTATCCGTTTCCGCCCAGACACTCGAGTGCCTCGGCAGCGTGGATCGGTCCGCGCTTGCAGACGAAGTACTTGCTCACGGCCAATGAAATGCGTCGTAGTGCGCTCGCGTGGGCATCGCCCGACGTTGCGCGGTCGGTCAGCGCGGCCAGCCACATCGCGACGGTAGTCGACGCTTCCGATTCCACCGCCAGATCTGCGAGAACATTGCGCATCAAAGGTTGGTCGATCAGGTTGGCGCCGAACGCACTTCGATGATTCGCATGGTGAACTGCCTGCAGAGTGCCGACGCGCATGCCGGTGGCCGTGCCGATCGTGCAGTCCAACCTGGTCATGTTGACCATCTCGATGATGGTGCGCACGCCCCGGCCTTCCTCGCCCACCATCCACGCGAGAGCGTCGCGGTACTCGACCTCGCTGCTCGCGTTGGAATGATTTCCCAACTTGTCCTTCAGACGCTGCAGGTACATGTTGTTGAGCGAGCCGTCCGGCAGGACCCGAGGAAGGAAGAAGCACGACAGACCGCCCGGCGCCTGGGCGAGGACGAGGAACACGTCCGACATCGGTGCGGAGGTGAACCACTTGTGGCCTGTCAGGAGATAGCTGCCGTCGGATTGTGGCACTGCCCTTGTGGTTCCGGCACGCACGTCCGAACCGCCCTGTTTTTCCGTCATCGACATACCGGCGATCAATCCGGGTTTGGTGAGGGGAGCTTTCAGCGCCGAATCGTAGTGCCGGGTGGTCAGGAGGGGTTCGTACTGCGCCGCCAGGTCCGCGTTGTGCCGCAGCGCTGGGATCACGGCGTACGTCATGGAGATGGGGCAGCCGTGGCCGGCGTCGGTTTGACCCCACACGGCCATCTTCGCGGCGCGGACGAGGTGTGCGTGTGGATTCGGGTCAACCCACGGAGCGCCGTGCAATCCCAATTCCACTGCGGTGCTCATGAGTTGGTGATAGGCAGGGTCGTAGCGGACCTCGTCGATGCGGTTGCCGTAGCGGTCGTGGGTTCTCAGGACAGGTGGGTGCTCCTCGGCCAGGTCGCCCCACTCCTGAGCTTGCGCGCTGCCGGCGCGGACCCCGACGCGATGAACCTCTTCGGCTGCGTCCGAAGCTCCCTCGCGGTGTAGTGCCTCGAGGATCGGCGCGTATTCGGCTGCGTCGTAATCGATCAGGGGCGGTACCTGATTGGTGACTTCATGCGTGGGTGTCATCGAAACTCCCTAACGATCGAAGGGTGAAGGCGAGGATGGCATCGATCGCAGCGGGATCCGTGGTGCCGCCGCGCAGCGGAAGGATCAGGGCCTCGCCGATTGCCCCGACGATGCACGCTGCCGTCAGAGTGGCGTCCTGCGACGGTATCTCACCGGTGTCGACTGCCGAGCGGATTGCGGTGGCCAGGCAATCGCGGAACGATTCGCGAAACATGAGTCGCTGTTCGTCGACGAGTGGATCCACCGGCTCCACCAGCAGTGCATAGGCGAGAACCGGTGCACGCATGGCACGTTCGGCGAAGGTGCGAACCGAGGCCGATACGGCGGAGCGGTGGTTGCCTGCCAGACTTCGGGCATTGTCTCCGGCGTCCCGGGCCGCGGATACCTCACGGCTGCAGACTGATTGGAACACTTCGGCGAACAATTCACCCTTGCCGTCGAAATGTCGATACAGCGTCCCGGTGCCGACGCCGGCGTTCTTGGCCACCGCGGCGATGGAACAGCCCGCATAACCGTGGGTTGCCACTGCCGTCGTGGCCGCGTCGAGCAGTCGGGCGCGTTGGGCGTCCAGTCTTTCTTGTACTGCCGGAGTGCGGCGATAGGCCATGTGAAGAAGTGAACACCCGTTCCGTTCTTGCGTCAAGAGCCCCCACCTGCAGATTCAGGCAGCAGCGGTGCGAGCCTGTTCCGCGCGCCACCACGCGACGGTCTCTTCGGCGGCCTGATCGAGCGGCGTCGGCGAGAGTCCGAGCAGCACTTCGCTGGCGCTCGAGTCCATGACAAACGGCTTGGTGAACTGGTAGTTCATCTCCGCGAGTTCGCGGCTGTCGGTGTTGATCTTGCCGACGGCGTCGAGCACCCAGGCGGGCAGGACACCCACCTTGGCGGGGGACGCCCCGGCGGCTCGAGCGAAGGCCTCGGCGATCTTGCGCTGAGTGAGCGCGGGGCCGGTGGGTGCGTGGATGACGGAGTTCCAGAGTTCGGGGTTGTGTGCTGCTGCGATCATCGCCGCCGCGAGATCGGGGATGTAGGTGAAGGAGTGCGGCTGGTCTGCGGAACCGATGACACGAATCTTCTTACCTGCCATGACCTTCGGAACCATGCGCTCGCCGGCGTGGGCGGTGCGGACGCGGGGGCCGAAGAAGTCCGAGGCCACGACGCTGACGGTGGGTGTTGCGGAGGCCTCGCGGGCACGAAGCAGCGCGGTGCGCACTCCGCGCTTGCCGCCGGTGGCGTTGCGTCGATCGGATTCGGTCATCAGGGTGTCGGAGTTGTAGGCGTAGAGGCTTTCGGGGAAGACCACGACGGCTCCGATGGATGCGGCTGCGTCGAGCGCAACCTTCTCGGCCGCCGGGAGTTCCCGCTCCCAATCGGCTGCGTTGTAGGCGGCGTGGATGCAGTGGTAGATGGCCGTGGCGCCCTCGCTGACCGAGCGCAGGGCCTCGGAATCCGAGACGTCGACGCGTCGGCGGTCGATCAGCGGGTGCTCGGGCCCGCTGCCGGACCTGGTCAGGAGCCGGACGTTGATTCCCTGCTCGGCGAGCTGTAGCGCGACGGCGGATCCGACGGGTCCTGCTCCGGTGACGATTTCGAGGTTCGACATGGTGTGCTCCTTCTCGTTTCGGGTGAACTGAGAGCACTGCTCTCGTTTTCAAGAATGCACCCGCGGCTCAGTGCTGTCAAGAGCGGTGCTCTCTTTTGTTGATAGCGCTCTCGGTCATGGGGCAGGATGGACTCATGGTTGGGACTCCCCGAGAGCGGGCGCGCGAACAGACGCTGCAGGACATCACCCGGATCGGGCGCGAGCATCTTGCTGCCGTCGGCGCCGCCGCGTTGTCCTTGAGGGCCGTCGCGCGTGATCTGGGAGTCGTGTCCTCAGCGGTGTACCGCTACGTCGCCAGTCGCGACGAACTGCTGACCTTGCTGGTGGTGGACGGGTACACGGAACTGGGCGCGGAAGTGGACTCCGCCGTGAATGCCGTTGCAGCAGAAGATTTTCGCGGACAGTTCATTGCTCTCGGGCGTGCCGTCCGGAGTTGGGCGATCCGGGAGCCGGCTCGATACGGATTGCTGTTCGGCAGCCCCGTCCCCGGTTACGACGCTCCGGGCGAGCAGACCACCGGCCCTGGCACCCTCGTCGTGACCCGGCTGATCGGGATCATCGACGCCGCCCATCGCGCAGGTGCACTCACGGTGCGAGAGGGCCCGGACCTGAGTGACACGCTGGCAACGGACCTCGAGGGGGTGCGGAAAGAACTGGGCACCGACCTGCCGCCGGATGCTGCGGTGCGCGCAACTCTCGTCTGGGTATCGCTGTTCGGTTCGGTGAACTTCGAGGTGTTCGGGCAGTACGGAAGCGATACCTTCACCGATGCGAGTGAGATTTTCGAGCGGCATCTGGCACTACTTGCCGATGTGGCGGGTCTGACCTGAACACGCCTGTGTCTCGTTCCCCCGCACGCAGTTGTCGGTGAGATGATGTCTTTGTGGCGCACGCAGAAGAACCCGAGGATCGAATGGCCTGGATAGAACCGGAGGTTCGTCCGGGCAGTTTGTTGGTGTCGTCGACCGATCTCACGGAACCTGCATTTCGCCGCACCGTCATCTACATGATCGAGCACAACGACGCCGGGAGCCTTGGCGTCATCGTCAATCGGCCGAGTGAGACGGCCGTGCAGAACGTGTTGCCGCAGTGGTCACCGCTGACCGCGCATCCTTCCGCCCTGTACATCGGTGGACCCGTCAAGCGTGACTCCGCGCTCTGCCTGGGTATCGCTCGCAACGGTGCACGGATCGACGGCGTCGCCGGCCTGCGGCGGGTGGACGGCAAAGTTGTCATGGTGGATCTGGACTCGGACCCGGAGGTCATCGCTCCTCTGGTCGAAGGGATCCGCATTTTTGCCGGTTACTCGGGTTGGACTCTGGGGCAGCTGGATTCGGAGCTCGAACGTGAAGACTGGATGGTGATCAGCTCACTGCCGTCCGATGTGCTGACGCCGCCCCGAGTCGATGTCTGGGCACGGGTGCTACGACGCCAACCGCTCCCCGTGGCAATGCTGGCCAGCCATCCCATCGAAGTGGAACGAAACTGATCTGTCGGAGGTCGATGATATTCCTGTGTCATCGTTTTCGAGAGAGGTGGCAGCAATGATCGCTGAGCGTCAGATCCAGTGCGCGGATTGTGTTTCGGATGTCGATCACTGCCACGATTCTTTGCTGCGACATGCGGACGGATCACTCGAATGCACCGGCGTGAACTGCGTCGACCTGGCATCGAGTCGCCATGCGTTGTCCATCGATTGTGCTGAACTGCAGGGCGGTTGTGGCTGCGTCGACGCGACCCGAGGCGAGTTGCTCGCTAGCTGACGCTCACCGGATCCCGATTCGCGAAGCGTTGCGCCATCGCAGCACAGACGATCAGTTGGATCTGATGGAAGATCATCAGCGGCAACACGATCAGGCCGACGGGCTGGCCCGCGAACAGTACAGCCGCCATCGGTAGGCCTGTCGCCAAGGACTTCTTCGACCCGCAGAAGATGATGACGATCTGATCGGGAAGGTCGAACCCGAGCTTGCGCCCCGCGAGAGTGGTCACGCCGAGAACCAGCGCGAGGATCAGGCAGCACACGATTGTGAGGATCACGATCTGCCAGATCGTGATGGTGCTCCAGATCCCCTCTTTCATGCTCTCGCTGAAGGCGGCGAAGACAACGAGGAGGATCGATCCGCGATCGACGTACTTGGTGGGCTCGGCATACTTCTGCAGCCATCCGATCACCAGCGGGCGGATCAGCTGGCCCACGATGAACGGGATCAGCAGCTGCACGACGATGTCGAGGATCGACGAGAAGTCGACCGTCGCCTGGCCCGTTGTATTCATCAGCAGAACCACCAGCAACGGGGTGACGAAGACGCCGATCAGGTTGGAGAACGACGCACTGACAATCGCGCCGGCGACGTTTCCCTTGGCGATCGAAGTGAACGCGATCGACGACTGAACCGTCGACGGAACGAGGCACATGTAGAGGATGCCGGTGTAGAGCTCGTCGCTGATCAGGGTCGGCGACAGGAATCGCAGCGCAAGGCCGATGAGCGGGAAGAGCACAAACGTCGCGGCAAGGACGACAGTGTGCAGTCGCCAGTGCTTGACGCCCTTCCACGCTTCCTGCGGCGAGAGCCGTGCGCCGTAGAGCAGGAACAGGAAGCCGATGGCGATCTTGGTGGCCCAGTTCAGAATGCTCTCCGCGGTACCCGATACCGGGAACACACTTCCGAGCACGCCGGCGATGATGATGCCGAGGATGAACCCGTCGATGTAGAACCTACTGAGAAACTTCACCTGGCTAAGGATAACGGCGTGCGTCGACGGGCTCTCGAGCCCCACGAAGGTTGAAGCCCATCACGGCCAGGCACAGCAGCGTCCCGACGATCGACAGTTCGATGATGGCCGTCTGCATTCCCTGGATGGTGATGGCGATACCCGCGATGATCGACGGGATCGCCAGTCCCGCGTAGCTGACGGTGAAGAATGCCGCCAGGACTCCGCCGTGGCTCTCGCGGGCGTGGATTCGGGCGGCGGCGTTGACGCGTTTCATGCCGCCGGCAAACGCCAGACCGTGCCCGGCGCCGACCACCACGGTGATGACGCCCAGCAGCGCAAGGCTGGGGACGAGGTCGACCACGAGTAGGCCGATCATTCCTAGAGCGAGGATTCCCAGGCCGGCGGTGACGGACGTCCGCGGGTCGATACGACTCCCGCCGAGCTGCGCGATCACCGAGCAGATCATGACCAGTGCAGCTGCTCCGCCGCCGAGTAGGAGGTTGTCGATGTTCAGCAGGCTGGTCATCCACGACGGGACCACCGACTGGAAGAGCCCGACTGCGCCCCACGACAGCGCGACGGCGAGCGAGCTGAGCCAGAACGTCTCTCGAATGGTGGCGGGAACATGTGGCATCTGGAAGAACCGCTTCGGGTGTGTGATGTCCCCGATCCGCGGCAGTAGCAGCAGCACGATCAGTGCCGGGATGAACGCGACGAGGAAGATCAGATACGGCAACCGCAGCGGTTGCGGAAGGTACTGGGCGATCGCACCGGACACGAGTGGTCCGAGTGCACCGCCCAACGCGCCCGTCACCGTCGATACGAGCGCTGCCCGTCGATGATCGAACTTCGGTTCCTGCTCCACCAACGCGGCGCTGCCCGCCGCACTGGCCGCGCCCACCGCGATTCCCTGAGCAACGCGTCCGACGAACAACCACACAGTCGCGTCGGCGAATGCCAGAACGAGTGTGCCGACGACGCTCAGCGCGAGTGCAGTCAGAAGCACGGTTCGTCGGCCGAGGGCGTCGGACAGCGGTCCGAAGAACAGCAATGCCGGAACGAGGCCGGCGACGTAGACGCCGTAGATGAGCGTCTGGATGGTGGGCGTGAATCCGAACTCGGTCCGGTACAGCCCGTAGACGGAGGTGGGCATGTTCGCGCCCAGAAGGATCACGGTGAGGACGTAGCCCACGCCGTAGAAGTGTCGATTGGTGCGGCGTGTGCGTTCTTCGGTGGCGACAGCTGTGGCGGACGTGGGAAGCCCCTCCTGATGACAGAGTTAGAAAATACATGGGTCGTCCTACGTATCGTAGGTGAGTGGAATGATCGCCGCGAATGCTGTGAGGATGAGTAGATGACCGTTGTTCGCAAGGAGTCCGCGTACGAGCAATCCCTCGATTGGATGCGCGCGCAGATCTCCGACGGCGCCTGGACCGTCGGGAACCGTGTTCCCACCGAGCCGGAACTGATGAGTGTTCTCGGCGTCGGCCGGAACACCGTGCGCGAAGCGATCAAGACACTGACCTCGACGGGAGTCCTGGAGATCCGTCGAGGATCAGGGACCTTCGTGCGCGCTCGGACCGACATCGGCGGACTGCTCGGCAAACACGCGTCCGTGGACGAGATGAAATACGTCTTCGAAGTGCGTCGTGCGCTCGAGATGGAAGCGGTCCGGTTGGCGTGTGAGCGTCGTAGCGACGACGACGTTCGGATACTTCGTGAGCTGGCCGCCAAGCGTGACGTGCCGGCCGAGAACTTCGTCGACGTCGATCTGGCGTTTCACATTGCCGTCGTCGATGCCGCTCACAATCCGGTTCTGACCGATCTGTTTGCCGGAATCCTCGAAACGGTCCGCGCCACCTACGAGGTGACCGAAGGCGTTCATCCGCCGTCGCTGACGTCTTCGCATCATCAGGGAGTTGCCGAAGCCATCGCCGAGCGCGATGTCACCAAAGCCAGGGCGGCGGCATGCGGGTATCTCGAGAAGACTCAGGAAGCGATCGGGTCAGGTTCGGCGGTTACCGAGTCCGGGCGTCGGCCAATCGGTTGAGGGACCCGGCGATGTCTTCGGCCTTCGGTGTCGTGATCGTGAGTCGGTCGCCACCGGCGAACGTGATGACCACCGCTGGCCCGGTGCGGGTGACAACGCCGTAGTTACGACGACCCTTGGTCTTGAGTCCCCAGCCGCCGAAGTCCGCGAACGGTTTGATCTCCGCGACGTCGGCTCCGACAACTTCGTCGATGCCGTAGATCATCGCAGCCATCCCCATGTTGATCACCCGAATTTCCCGTTCGTCGACGATCACCCGGAAGCGAACCAAGCTGACGACGAGCAGTCCGAGTGCACCGAAGATGAACAGCGGCCAGAGTGACCGCATCGCCAGCGTCATGACGACTCCGGGCGCCAGAGTGATCGCAGTGAGGATCACCGAGCCTTTGGTGCTGAATCCGACGTCGTCGGAGATAGGTAGAGGGCAGCCGCTTCGCGGCAAGCCGGCCGAGGGTTCGATCGTGGCAAGAGTGCGGACGCGGTAGTCACGCAGGAACGAGGCGCCGATCCACCCCAGCACCCCGCCGACTGCAAAGCCGACACCGATAGACCACAGCGGGAGTGACGTCGTGGACGGATCGGTGACATCGAGTTGGGTGTAGAGCAAAGCGAAGTTCACTGTCGTGATGAGCCCGACCACGCTCAGCCCGACAACCAACATGAAGCGACGCATCATCAACATCGCGGGAGCAAGAGCAGCAATCGCGCTGAGACCGCCACCGAAGAGCAGTGTCAAAAGTGCAATGGTCCACGCATTGGAAGACGGGGTGGAGAAGCCGTCCGGCGAGGTGGTGGTCCAGTGAGTCGCGATCTGTTCCGGGAGGCGAGGCTCCCACATTTTTGTCAGGACGAAGCCGAAGACCGCACACAACAGCGGAACCACTAGTCCGAATACGACCCCGGCCGGGTCGACCACGCGATGTTTCACGTGAATCAATGAGCCGGCTGGCAAGCATCCTTGAGCGCGCAGGCACCGCAGGAAGCGGTACCGCAAGCGGCAGCGTTCGCCTTGGCCTCGGGGGTCTCCGCCGCCGGCTCGTCTGCGGCAGGCTCGGAGTGGCCGCCGCAGTTGCAGTCGTTACCGCATCCGCTCTGCTGTGGGAGCGCGGCGGCCGCGCGGGTGCCGATGCCTCCACCGAAACCGGCAGTGAGGACGGCGACGACGACGGCGATGATCGCGACCGCGACGCCGAAGACTCCGCCGATGGTCAGTGCTGCGACTCCGCCGATGACCAACATTCCAGCGGCCGCGAGCATGGTCGGACCGGCCACCTTGTTGGCGAGGGCGAACGACTCCTCGCTCCGCAGGGAATCCTCGGTGCGGACACCGGCCCAGCGGTTGCGCGGGAGTTTGCCGATCAGACCGGCGACACCAACTCCACCGACGGCGACAGCGAGCACGAATAGCACCACAGCGACAACGATCACCCATACAGGATAGGCGCGAGTGGAGTTGATGGTATGCCCGGGTCGCACAGGCTCTACCCTGGTTATCGGTATTTCCGTCAGCCAAGTAGATAGCGACCACAGTGACCGAGTCTCCGCAGTCCCCCGATTCACCAGCCGACGCAACTCCGCAGCACCGCTACACCGCGGAGCTCGCCGGCCAGATCGAGCAGCACTGGCAGGACCGCTGGAGTGAGGACGGCACGTTCAACGCGCCTAATCCGGTCGGTCCGCTCTCCTCGCCCGACGGTGTTCCCGCCGACAAGCTCTTCGTTCAGGACATGTTCCCGTACCCATCGGGTTCGGGCCTGCACGTCGGTCACCCGCTCGGATACATCGCTACGGACGTCTTCGCACGCTTCCATCGCATGCAGGGGCGCAATGTCCTGCACACCCTCGGCTACGACGCGTTCGGTCTCCCGGCCGAGCAGTACGCCGTGCAGACGGGTACCCACCCGCGGACGACCACCGAGTCCAACATCGCCAACATGAAGCGCCAGCTGCGACGCCTGGGTCTGGGGCACGACGAGCGTCGTAGCCTCGCGACGACGGACGTCGACTTCTACCACTGGACGCAGTGGATCTTCCTGCAGATCCACGGCGCGTGGTACGACAAGGCGGCCGGCAAGGCCCGTCGTATCTCCGAGCTGGAAGCCGAGTTCGATTCCGGTGAGCGCGCTCTGGAAGACGGACGCGAGTGGGCGTCGCTGACAGTCGCCGAGAAGGCAAAGGTCGTCGACTCGTACCGCCTTGTCTACCAGTCGGATTCGATGGTCAACTGGTGCCCCGGTTTGGGTACCGTGCTGGCCAACGAGGAAGTCACCGCCGACGGTCGTAGTGACCGCGGAAACTTCCCCGTGTTTCGTAAGCACCTCCAGCAGTGGATGATGCGCATCACCGCGTACTCCGATCGCCTGGTCGACGATCTCGAGTACCTGGATTGGCCGGACAAGGTCAAGGCGATGCAGCGCAACTGGATCGGACGGTCCTACGGCGCCGAAGTTACCTTTGCCGCAGGCCAATACGGCGTCGATGTGTTCACGACGCGCCCTGACACGCTGTTCGGCGCCACCTATGTGACGCTGGCTCCTGAGCACGACTTGGTGGACAAGCTCGTCGCGGACGAGTGGCCCGAAGGTGTCGACGCACGCTGGACTGGCGGTGCCACGACTCCGGCGGAAGCTGTTGCTGCATACCGCAAGTCGATTGCCGCCAAGACCGACTTGGAGCGTCAGGAAAACAAGGAGAAGACGGGCGTCTTCCTCGGTTCCTACGCCGTCAATCCGGTCAACGGCCACAAGGTCCCGATCTTCATCGCCGATTACGTTCTGACGGGCTACGGCACCGGCGCGATCATGGCAGTTCCGGGACACGATCACCGTGACTGGGAGTTCGCGAACGCGTTCGGACTGGAAATTCTCGAAGTTATTGCCGGTGGCGATGTTTCGGAGGCTGCGTACTCCGGTGACGGCCCGCTGGTGAACTCCGACTACCTCGACGGTTTGGACGTAGCCGAGGCCAAGGCGACCGTCATCAGCCGCCTCGAGGAGAGCGGCCAGGGCAAGGGCACTATCCAGTACAAGCTGCGCGACTGGCTCTTCGCGCGTCAGCGTTACTGGGGCGAGCCTTTCCCGATCGTCTACGACGCGGACGGCAACGCACACGCCCTGCCGGATTCGGCTCTGCCCGTTGTGCTTCCGGAGGTCGAGGACTACGCACCCGTGTCCTTCGATCCGGATGACGCCAACTCCGAGCCCTCTCCCCCGCTGAACAAGGCGACCGACTGGGTCAACGTCGAGCTCGATCTCGGCGACGGTCTGCAGACCTACCACCGCGACACCAACGTCATGCCGCAGTGGGCTGGTAGCTCGTGGTACCAGCTGCGCTACATCGACCCCACCAACCAGGACGCCTTCTGCGACCCGCAGAACGAGGCGTACTGGACGGGTCCGCGTCCGGAACTGCACGGCCCCAACGATCCCGGTGGAGTCGACCTGTACGTCGGCGGCGTCGAGCATGCGGTGCTGCACCTGCTGTACTCGCGCTTCTGGCACAAGGTTCTGTTCGACCTGGGCTACGTGTCCTCGAGCGAGCCGTACCGTCGCCTGTACAACCAGGGCTACATCCAGGCATTCGCGTACACCGATGCCCGCGGCGTCTACGTGCCCGCGGAAGAGGTCGTCGAGCATGACGGCAAGTTCTTCTTCGAGGGCGCCGAGGTCAACCGCGAGTACGGCAAGATGGGCAAGAGCCTCAAGAATGCCGTTGCGCCGGACGAGATCTGCGCCGAGTTCGGTGCAGACACCTTGCGTGTGTACGAGATGTCGATGGGTCCGCTGGACACCTCGCGTCCGTGGGCGACCAAGGACGTCGTCGGTGCTGCTCGATTCCTGCAGCGAGTGTGGCGCGTCGTCATCGACGAGGAGACCGGCAAGCCCCGTGTCACCGACGAAGCTCCTGGTGAGGAGACGCTGCGTGCGCTCAACAAGGCGATTTCCGGTGTCATCGAGGATTACACCGCGCTGCGCGACAACACGGCCGCTGCGAAGCTGATCGAGTACAACAACCACCTCACCAAGGCGTTCCCGGGTGGCGCGCCCCGTGCTGCCGTCGAGCCGTTGGTGCTGATGCTCGCTCCCCTGGCGCCGCACCTCGCGGAGGAGCTGTGGTCGCGTTTGGGACACACGGAATCTCTTGCGCACGGCCCCTTCCCCGCTGTCGAGGAGAAGTGGCTTGTCGAGGACACCGTCGAGTACCCGATCCAGGTCAACGGCAAGGTTCGTAGCCGCATCAGCGTCCCGGCGGATGCCGATCGCAAGGCTGTGGAGGAGATCGCCCTGGCCGACGAGAAGATCGTCGCTCTGCTCGAGGGCAAAGCACCGCGCAAGGTGATCGTTGTGCCGGGCAAGATGGTGAACATAGTTCTGTAGGCGCTTCGCGCACGTGCGCCGTTTTGGTAGTTACCGCTACCGAAACGGCGCACAGTCGTATCTGGGGCTGTATCCGGGGTGCCAATCAGTCGTTGTCCTGATTGTCCCGCTCCGCGGAACATTCTGTAGCGCGCGTTCGACGCGAGGGCTGTGATGCAGGTAACACGTTGCCGAGAACGGTAGCTGTCGTTCCACTGCACTTCCCCGCAAGGCCCCGGCCGACGGTATTCGGCAGGGGGTCAATCGAATTCGCAGGTGTCCCGAAAGGATTCTTCAGCCATGGCGTCTCATGTCCACAGCGACGGTTCGTCTCCCAGTCTGCCCGAATCGACGTCGATACCGGAGCGGTGGACTCCGCGACTGGTGTTCTCGCTGGCGTCGATCGTTCTTCTTCTCGAAATGCTCGCGGTGAGCTACATGATGATTTCCACGGCGCTGCCCGCCATCTCGGTGCATTATCAAACGACGCAGGGAGCTTGGCTGCTCACGTCGTTCCTGCTGCTGGGGGCGGTCGCGTCTCCGCTGCTCGGCAAGCTCGCGGATATGTACGGCAAGCGAAAAGTCCTGCTCTTTGCGGTCGCCGGCGCAGCGGTCGGATCCTTCATTTCGGCGATTGCGCCGAGCTATGCCGTCTTGATTCTGGGCCGGTCCCTGACTGGTCTGCTCGTTCCCTGCCTCTTCCTGAGCTACTCCCTCATTCGAGATGTCTTTCCGCCGAAAACCGTTGCGCTGGCTGTCAGTATTGCAACCTCCGGCATGGGCCTGATCGCTATTCCGGCGCCGTTCCTCACCGGTTGGTTGATCGACAACCACGGGTTCCGGAGCATCTTCTGGTTCTTCGTCATCGGTTTGGTTCTGCTCGGCGTCATGATCTTCGCTTCGACGTCGGAATCAGCTGTGCGACTGCGTTCTTCGCTGGACCTGATCGGTGCGGTACTACTCGGATCGGGCATCGCCGGAATTCTGATCGGCGTCAGCTTCGGACCGACCTGGGGCTGGAAGAACGGTTCGACGCTGGCCTATCTGATCGGTGGCGTCGCACTGCTGGTGGCGTGGGTTGCCTCTGCCCGAGCCATCCGTGAGCCCTTGATCGACCTGCGCTACTTCGGCAAGCGTTCGGTGATGCTCACCGCCGTCGGTGCCGGGTTCTGCTACGGCGCGTCGGGAGTCTTCACGATTTTGCTGCCGATGATGGTGATGACGCCAGCAGTTCTCGGCCTGGGATACGGATTCGGCGTGACAGCAGAGGGATTCGCGATCTTCCAGGCGCCCCTTGGCGGCATGGTGGTGGTCGGCGGCTTGATCGTGGGCTTCCTGGTCGGCCGCAACATTCGACCCCGTCTGCTGATGATCATCGGAATGATACTCATGGCAGTCGGATTCACCTTGACGGCCACCATTCACGACAACAAGCCGCTGCTCATCATCTTTGCCGGAATCTTCGGTGTCGGTATGGGTATGGGTTACGCCTCCATTCCGAACCTGCTCATCGAGGCAGTGCCGCCGCAGTTGCAGGCAACCACGGCGAGCATGGTTGCGGTCTTCCAGAGCATCTTCCCCGCAGTGCTTCCCGTCATCGCCTTCACGGTCTTGAACTCGCACATCGCGATGGCGATGGAGGGCGCTGTGTTCTACACCGACGAGGGCATGCGTATCGCGTTCCTGATCGGTGCTGCTGCAGCAGTTCTCGGTGCGATCGCAGCCGTATTCCTGCCGCGAAACATCGTCCAGATCGGCGCAGAGGACGGCGCGGCGCAGGAGACGTCCCTTCTCCCTGCTCACTGATCGGAAATGCTGCGCGTGTAGATCCGGGCTGACAGGATTGGGTGTACTGAGGAAAGGACGCCCATGACATTCGCGGATCTGGACGGCGATGAACTGTGGAGTTATCTGCAGGAGCGTTCAGGATTGCCCGGCCCGCGCGCGAACCTCGCGCTCATGCTCGAGTTCGCGCGCGGCGCCGATAACGAGGACATCCTGCGGGCGGTGGAGTCCGAAGACGAATACATCCGCTGCTGTGGGATCGTCGGGCTCGGATTCATTCTTGTTCGTTCGCGCGATGAGGCTGCTCTGGACAGTCTGACGGAGGCGACCACCATTGCTTCGTGGCGTGCACGTGAAGCTGCCGCGATGGCCGTTCAGGCGATAGGCGACACGGATCCGGAATTGTTCCGGGCGATCATCGAGCAGTGGGCACGCTCGGCCCATCCTTTGACGCTGCGCGCAGCGGCTGCCGGGATCTGCGAGCCACGGTTGCTGAAGGACAGGACCAACGCTGCGCTGGCCGTCCGGGTGTGCCGAGACGCTACCGAGTGGATCGTCTCGCAACCAGCTGATGCCCGTCGTGACGCCGACACACGTACTCTCCGGCAGGCGCTCGGATACTGCTGGAGCGTCGCGGTCGCGGCTGATCCGGAGAATGCCCTGCCGGCATTCGTCTCCCTGGAGGCGTCGGACGACGCCGATGTCGTCTGGATCGTCCGGGAGAACCGGAAGAAGGCTCGCCTGCGCAAGGTGCTCGAAACCTGACCCGTGGACCAGGGACGTAGGTTATCCTCAGAATTAGAACCTGTTCTAACTACGAGGGGTAGACCATGGCACCGTCCGCAGAGGTAATCCGCAAGACCGTCGACGCCTACATCGAGACAGTTGCCACGGGCACTGCCGCCCAGGTTGTGGCCCTGTATGCCGAGGGTGCAACCGTTGAAGACCCGGTTGGTACCGACGTTCGCACCACCCGCGAGTCCATTCTCGAGTTCTACTCCGTGATCGAGAATTTCGACCAAGAAGCTCACCTTCAGACCCTCCGCATCGCCGGAAACGAAGCGGCATTCCACTTCTCGCTGATCACCAAGCTCGGCGAGCAGACCCTGACCATCGCACCCATCGACGTCATGACCTTCGACGACGACGGAAAGATCCTGTCGATGCGTGCATTCTGGAACCAGGAAGACATGATCACCGCCTGACATGACGGTCAAGACGATCGATGTCGACGGATTCCGTTGGCAGATTGACGATTCCGGTTCTGGGACAGCTGTGGTTATGTGTCACGGCTTTCCCGGCCTCGGGTACAGCTATCGGCATCAGTCGACAGCGTTGACGGAAGCGGGTTTTCGGGCGATCGCACTCGACATGCCCGGTTACGGCGGCACTACCCGCCCCGAAGCGGTCGAGGACTACACCAACGATGCCGTCGCGAACCGGCTGATCGACCTACTCGACGCTCTCGGAATCGACAAAGCGGTGTTCGTCGGCCACGATTTCGGCGCGCCCGTCGCGTGGACCACCGCTCTGCGCCATCCCGATCGTGTTGCGGGGCTTGTCTCGTTGGCGGTCCCCTATGCGCCCGACAGGTTCCCCGCAAAACCCTCGACAATCTACGCCGCGATGGCGCGCAAGCATTTTCTGCACATTCACTATTTCCAGGAACCGGGTGTCGCGGAGCGCGAACTCGACGCCCGTCCACGTGAGTTTCTTCAGCGGCTCTTCCATGCCCTCTCCGGGGCTTACCGGTACCTCGACGTCTGGAAGAACCCGTCCGAAGGAAACGGCTACCTCGACGTACTGCCCGAGGCGCCTGCATTGCCGTGGTCGTGGCTCACCGAGGACGATCTGGATGTTTATGTAAAGGCCTTTACTGCAGCAGGTTTCACAGGCGGCTTGAACTGGTACCGAGCGTACGACGCTAATTGGGAACGCAGTGCGGATCTGGACGGCGCGAACGTCAACGTCCCGACGCTCTTCGTGGCGGGCGCCGAGGATCCGGTCATAGCGATGAGCGGCCCCAAGGCATTGGACCGCATGAAGGACACCGTCCCCGACCTGCGGGGTGTGCACCTTCTCGGCGGCGCGGGGCACTTCGTACAGCAGGAACGTGCTACCGAGGTCAATGAACTTTTGATCTCTTTCCTTCGGTCGCTCTAGGCGAAATCGGGCCGAAGGTCTAGCGTTGCGCAGATGCGCACCAGGATCTTCGATCGCGGTATTCGGGTAGGTATCACCGGTGCTCTTGTTGCCGGTTCGCTTCTGGCTCTGGGTGTGTCCGGTGCCGCGGCCGCGCCGCCCTGCCCTGGATCGTCCCCCGCAATCCTCAGCGCCCAGATTCCGGGCGCGGCCCTCGAGGGTGTCACCGTGGACGCTCAGGGTCGCCTGTACACGACAGATCTGGTGAGTGGTCGAATCTTCCGCGTCGACGCGCCTGGTCAGGCCGCAGTTCCGATCGCGACGGTTCCCGGCGGTGCGGGCGCACTCGCGTGGGGTCCGGACGGTTCACTGCTGGTGGGAACCGGAGCAAACGCCGGCGTGCTGATCGGTGATCTGACGCGTGCTGCGTCGGTCGCGCGGGTGGACGTGAACTCGGGTGCCGTGACGCCGATCGCCGGTGGTCTGAGCGCTGCAAACGGCCTCGCCGTCGCGCACGACGGAACGATCTATGCCACCAACGATTTCGGTTCGTTGATCGGTAAGGTCAGCCCAGGCGGTGCCGTCGACCCGACGTGGGCGACCTTCCCGAGTGCAAACGGTGCAGCCCTGAGCGCCGATAATCGCTGGCTCTACGTCTCGCGCACGTTCGCAAACCCGGGTGTCAGCCGCATCTCCGTCGACAATCCAGGGTATTCGGAATCGTTGGTCGATCTCGGCGGTCTCGAAACCTTCTCTGCCCCAGATGGTTTGACCCTGGACTCGCGAGATCGCGCAATCGTTCCCACGGACATCAGTGGTGAGGTGTGGCGGATCGACGGACCCGGCCAGTACTGCTCGCTCACCAGCGGACTGCAGGCGTCGAGTGTGTTGACCTATGGGCGCGGCAATTCCGGATTCGCGAGCGGGCATCTCTACCGCGCTGGGTTCGACGGAAAGATCTTCGAGATTCCGGCTGGCTTCGACGCGGGTGCCCAGGCCGCGACACCGTAACGCGACACCTTCACTCGTCTTACCCACTACTGATGCCGGGACTGCCGGAATCGTCCATACTGGTCTGCATGGCGGAAACGAGTGAGATCGACGAGGCCGAAGTGGCCCTTCCCGCGATACCGCAGCCGTTGCTGACCCCGCTCACCGAAGCTGCGATCTTCCTGGTTTTCACCATCGACGAGGGTGGTGAGCAGGCAGTTCACGACGTTCTGGCCGATATTTCCGGACTGCAACGCTCGATCGGATTCCGGGTTCCCGCCGGTGGCTTGGCCGCCGTCGTCGGCATCGGTTCGGATGCGTGGGACCGTCTGTTCGAGGGTCCACGGCCGGCAGAATTGCATCCTTTTGTCGAGTTGACCGGTGACAAACACCACGCTCCCCGCACACCGGGCGATCTGTTGTTCCACATCCGGGCCCGTCAGATGGACCTGTGCTTCGAGTTCGCCACGGTTGTGACCAACAGGTTGGCCGGCGCCGCGTCGGTGATCGACGAGGTCCACGGGTTCAAGTATTTCGAGCAACGCGACCTCATGGGTTTTGTCGACGGCACCGAGAATCCGTCCGGGCAGGCCGCCTACGTTGCGGTCACCGTCGGTGACGAGGATCCGGACTTCGCAGGCAGCAGTTACGTCATCGTCCAGAAGTACCTCCACGACATGTCGGAGTGGAACTCACTGCCCGTCGAGGAGCAGGAGAACGTCATCGGACGCTCCAAGCTCGAAGATCTCGAGATGGACGACGACACCAAACCGGCAAACTCACACACCGCACTCACCGTCATCGAAGACGAATCCGGTGAGCAGATCCAGATTCTGCGCGACAACATGCCGTTCGGCCACGTCGGCTCCGCTGAGATGGGTACCTATTTCATCGGTTACTCGGCGTCGCCGACGGTCACCGAGCAGATGCTGACCAACATGTTCATCGGGAATCCCGTCGGCAATTACGACCGCATTCTCGATTTCTCCACCGCCGTCACCGGAATCAATTTCTTCGTTCCGACGGCGGACTTTCTCGACGACCCCCCGGACGCGCCGACCAGGCTCGTTCCCGAAGCGACGTTCACAGCGCCCATCTCTGACGGTTCTCTCGGAATCGGCAGCCTCAAAAGGAGTGCCCAGCAATGACAAACCTGCACCGCGACCTAGCACCCATTTCGGCAGCAGCCTGGGCCGAGATCGAAGAAGAGGCGAGCCGTACCTTCAAGCGCCACGTCGCCGGTCGTCGTGTGGTGGACGTGGAGGGCCCGTCAGGTGACGATCTTGCGGCCATCCCGCTCGGACATCAGGTGCCGATCAATCCCTTGGCCGACGGCGTCATCGCACACGCTCGTCAGTCGCAGCCGGTCATCGAACTGCGGGTCCCGTTCACCGTCAGCCGTCAGGCCATCGACGACGTCGAACGCGGCGCCAAGGACTCCGACTGGCAGCCGGTCAAGGATGCCGCCAAGCAGATCGCGTTCGCCGAGGACCGCGCCATCTTCGAGGGATACCCCGCAGCCAGCATCACCGGCGTGCGGGCGAGCGGTTCCAACCCGGAATTGAAGCTCCCCATCGACGCCAAGGACTACCCGGAAGCCATCAGCCAGGCGATCACGTCGCTGCGCCTGGCCGGTGTCAACGGACCGTATTCATTGCTCCTGAACGCCGACGCGTTCACCGCGATCAACGAGACCTCCGATCACGGCTACCCCATCCGCGAGCACCTGCGACGCGTTCTCGACGGCGAGATCATCTGGGCCCCGGCCATCGACGGCGCTTTCCTGCTGTCGACGCGTGGTGGTGACTACGAACTGCATCTGGGCCAGGACCTGTCCATCGGTTACCTCTCGCACGATGCGAACTCCGTCGAGCTGTACTTCCAGGAATCGATGACGTTCCTCATGTACACAAGCGAAGCCGTTGTCTCACTTGCGTAAGAGTCTTCGAAACCTCTGATGCCAGGGCGAGCGAGGCAGTTCGCCGATGTCCTGGAGGTGGGCGACAAAAGCCTGGGCGTCCGCGTGCGAAGACGTCTTCGGCCGTCCGTCGGCCCACGCTGTGAACAACCGAAGATAGCGATCGCCGAGAGTGTGGCGCACGACCGGAAGGTGGTGCGCCACTTCTCCGGCGCGCTTTCGGAGCAGTGCCGTCGAGACAACGGCAGCATCGTCTTTGTCGAAGCCCTCGGGTAGTTCGCCGCCTGCCACCAGAGCGCGAATAAGCGCTTCTTGACGCTCACCGAGCGTGCTCATGTGCGTGACCAATCGGTGCCCGCGGTGATGCGATCCAGACCCGCTGCGTCGGCGATGGCATCGAGCTCGTCGAGCAATTCCAGTGCCGGCGGATAGTTTCCGTCGCGCTCGAGCATGATCGCGGGATGGTGACCGGCGGCGGTGAACTGCGCAAGGAGTTCCAGCACGGCTTCGGGCACAGGATCGGTATGCGTGTCGTGGTATTTGCCGTCGCTGATGCTGCCACCGGCGATGTGGCAGTATGCGATTCGCTCGAGTGGTAGCCGGCTCAGCTCGGCCCAGGGATCACGCCCTCGGTTGAGGGCATTGGCATAGACGTTCGCGATGTCGAGAACCAGCAGAGCCCCGGTGCGGTCGACGATCTCCGAGAGAAACTCCCCTTCGGTCAACTCGTCGTCGGGCCAGTCGAAAAGGGCGGCAACGTTTTCGACGGCAAACGGCACCGGTAGACCGTCCTGAGTCCGGGTGATGTTGCGTACCAAGGCGTCGACGGCTTCGTAGGTGCGTGGTAGTGGGAGCAGGTGCCCGGCCTCTATGCCGCCCGCCCGCACGAATGCAATGTGCTCACTCGCCAAGGGGGCGTCCAGTAGCTGGGCTGTATGCGCAAGGTGATCGACCCGAGCCTGATCTACCGCCTCGGCCCCGCCAAGGGAGAGCGAGATTCCGTGCGGGATCACCGGAACTCCCAGCGAACCGAGGTGCGGCGGTATCTCGGTTCCGATGGATTCGGCAATGACTTCGCAGAATGCCAGGCCGTCTAGCTGCGCGATGATTCCGGATACCTCGGGACGCCAACCGATTCCCAGGCCGTACAGGGTCATTCGAGTCACCTCCCGTGTGCAACTGCTAACGGCGACTATAGACGGATCAGCCGGGCAGCCAGTTGGGTCCCGGACCGTTGCCTTCTTCGAAGATCAGCCACGTTTTGGTCGAGAGAACCCCGTCGAGTCCCTGGAGTTCTTCGAGAACGGTGTGGCGTAGTTCCTGGTTGTCCGGGGCTCGAACCAGCACCAGAACGTCGAAGTCGCCGCCGAGGAGGGAGAAGTGCTCGACAAACGGCAGTGCCTTCAACGACGCAGCCAGACCCCTCCACGAGTGCTGCCTGATCGAGAGCGCCACGTACGCCGAGGAGCCGAGTCCGGCCTTCTCATGCGCGATCCGCGTCGTGAATCCGGTGATGATTCCGGCGTCCTCGAGCCTTTCGATGCGGACGTAGGCGTGAGCGCGAGATATGTGCGCCTTCTCGGCCAGTGCACGCATGGAGATGCGACTGTCTGCGACCAGTTCGGCGATGATGCGGCGGTCGATCGCATCGAGAGCGTGCGGTTCGGTGGCCATCTGTCCATTCCTGCTTCGGTAGTCGAGTCGGTTGATGGACATATTGCTGTCCGAATCCTCATGATAGGCCGTTTGTCTTGAATCTTCGACGCCTTCTGCCATTACGTCGCCGAAGTGCGAATACTGATGGACACAACGTCTTCTGGAGGTAGAAGTGACTCTTGTCGAGCCCTTGGGGGAACTGCGGTATCAAAAGTTCCTGCCGGCCGATTCCGCGGTGCAGTACCTCGACCCTGCTGGAGAACTGACGCGCAGCGAGGCGCGCTACGCAAAACCGAGCGACGATCGCCTGATCGAGATGTATCGAAAGATGTTCCTGGGCAGACGCTTCGACCAGCAGGCGACGGCGCTGACCAAACAGGGGCGCTTGGCCGTGTATCCGTCCTCGCGAGGGCAGGAGGCATGCCAGATCGCGGCAGCGATGAGTCTGGAGCCGAGTGACTGGCTCTTCCCCACCTATCGGGATTCGATGGCGTTGGCTGCCAGGGGTGTCGATCCGGTGCAGATTCTGAGCATGCTTGCCGGCGACTGGCACTGCGGGTACGACCCGGTAGCGCTGCGCAGTGCGCCGCAGTGCACCCCGCTGGCAACGCAATTGCTGCATGCAGCGGGGGTGGCCTACGGGGAGTCCCGACGGGGCCTGAACACCGTCGCGCTGGCGCTCTGCGGTGACGGGGCCACCAGTGAGGGTGATTTCCACGAAGCGCTGAACTTCGCCGCCGTCTTCAAGGCACCGGTCGTCTTTCTGGTGCAGAACAACGGATTTGCGATCAGCGTGCCGTTGTCACGTCAAAGCGCAGCACCGACGTTAGCGCACAAGGGCGTCGGCTACGGGATCGGCAGCGAGCAGGTCGACGGCAACGATCCTGTTGCGATGATGGCCGTCATGGACGAGGCGGCGCGCTTCGTCCGCAGCGGAAACGGACCGGTGATCGTCGAGGCACACACCTATCGCATCGACGCACACACCAACGCCGACGACGCCACCCGCTACCGCGACAGCGCCGAGGTGGAAAGCTGGCGCGGGCGAGATCCGTTGCCGCGTCTCGAAAAGTATCTGCGCGCACACGATCTGATCGACGACGCGTTCGTGGAATCACTGACCGCAGAGGCAGAAACCGAGGCCGCCACACTTCGCGCCGGCATGAACGTCGACCGCCCGCACGATCCGCTCGATCTGTTCCGGTACGTCTTCGCCGAGCAGACACCGCAATTGCGTGAGCAACAAGCCCAACTCGAAACCGAACTTGCCGCCGAAGCCGCTGACACAGGGGGACACTGACCATGCCCATGCTCACGATGGCTCAGGCCCTCAACACCGCGCTACGGGACTCTCTGGCTGCGGACGACAACGTTGTCGTCTTCGGTGAGGACGTCGGCACCCTGGGCGGCGTTTTCCGCGTCACCGACGGCCTCACCCGCGACTTCGGCGACGACCGATGCTTCGACACTCCCCTCGCCGAGTCCGGCATCATCGGATTCGCAATCGGCATGGCCATGGCTGGTTTTCGTCCGGTCGTGGAAATGCAGTTCGACGCGTTTGCCTATCCGGCATTCGAGCAGATCGCCTCCCACGTCGCAAAGATCCGCAACCGTACCAAGGGTGCACTGTCGATTCCGATAGTCATCCGTGTTCCTTTTGCCGGCGGTATCGGCGGGGTGGAGCATCACTGTGATTCCAGCGAGGGCTACTACGCACACACGCCCGGCCTGAAGGTCGTGGCGCCATCCACGGTGGAAGATGCGTACTCACTGCTACGTTCGGCGATCGAGGACCCCGACCCGGTGATCTTCCTCGAACCCAAGAAGCTGTACTTCTCGCGAGCCGATGTCGAACTGACCGCACGGGAGCCGATCGGGCGCGCCGTCGTCCGGCGCCCCGGTCGTGACGCGACGCTCATTGCCTACGGTCCGTCCGTGGAGGTTGCACTGAAGTCCGCCGAGGCTGCTGCGGCCGAGGGCCGCGACATCGAGGTGATCGACATCCGGTCGATAGTGCCGTTCGACGACGAGACGGTCACCGCGTCGGTGCGAAAGACCGGACGCTGCATCGTCATCCAGGAAGCGCAGGGCTTTGCCGGTGTTGGTGCGGAAATTGCTGCTCGCGTGCAGGAGCGATGCTTCCACCATCTCCACGCTCCGGTGCTCAGGGTCAGCGGATTCGACATCCCCTACCCCGCGCCGAAGCTCGAGCGTCACCACCTGCCCAGCGTCGACCGTGTCCTGGACGCCGTCGACCGTCTGCAGTGGAACGACGCCCCGGACACCCGTTGGGCGGTGACGGCATGAGCAATCAGGTATTCATGCTCCCCGACCTGGGTGAAGGTCTGGCCGAGGCCGATATTGCGGAGTGGCACGTCAAGGTCGGCGACGTGGTCACCATCGATCAGATCGTCGTCGAGGTCGAGACCGCGAAAGCTGCTGTGGACGTGCCTATCCCGTTCGCCGGGACCGTCGTCGAATTACATGGCAAGGACGGCGACACCTTGAAGGTGGGCACGCCGTTGATCACTGTGAGTGGTGGCGGCAGTGTCGACGCGGTCGTTTCGGCCAACCACGAGCGTTACCGTGAAGAGGAACGCGCGGGTTCGGGCAACGTCCTGATCGGCTACGGCACCAGTGAGGATGCACCGAGACGCCGTCGCAAAGCTGCTCCGTCGGTACGCGTGATCTCGCCAATCGTTCGTAAGCTGGCTGTCGACAACGATATCGACCTCTCCTTGCTCTCCGGATCCGGTGCCGGCGGGGTGATAACGCGCGCTGACGTCGAGGCCGGGTCGAACACCGGCCCGGAGACGGAAACGTCGCACGTGAGCGACCAACGCATCCCGATCAAGGGGCTTCGCAAGGTGGTGGCCGACAAGCTGTCCACCAGCCGCCGTGAGATCCCTGACGCGACAACCTGGGTCGACGTCGACGCCACCGAACTGTTGACGGCACGGGTCGAGATCAACAAGTCACTGCCCGATTCCGACAAGATCAGCCTGATGACGCTGCTGGCTCGGCTGACCACCGCGGCGTTGGGGCAGTACCCCGAACTGAACTCGTCGGTCGATACTGCTCGAGGCGAGATCGTCCGACACGCCCGCATCCACCTGGGAATTGCCGCACAGACACCGAAGGGATTGATGGTACCGGTCATTCGAAATGCGGACGCCCTGAGCACCGTCGAACTCGCACAAGCACTTCGGGTGACCACCGACCTTGCGCGCGACGGCAAACTCGAACCCGCCCGCCTGACCGGCGGCACGTTCACGCTCAACAACTACGGGGTATTCGGGGTTGACGGATCGACTCCGATCATCAATCACCCCGAGGCGGCAATTCTGGGGATCGGGCGCATCATCGACAAGCCGTGGGTGGTGAACGGCGAGTTGACCGTCCGTAAGGTCACTCAGATCTCGTTGAGCTTCGACCACCGCGTCTGTGACGGAGGCGAAGCCGGTGGATTCCTGAGGCTGTTCGGTGACTACATCGAGAACCCGATCCGCGTCCTGGGAAGGCTCTGATGACCAAGCCTCCGATGACCAAGCCTCCGATGACCAAGGCTCCGATGACAACTGCAGAACAGCACATTGATGTCGTGATCCTCGGTGGAGGATCGGGCGGCTATGCCTGCGCCATCCGCGCCGCCCAACTCGGATTGTCGGTCACGCTGATCGAGGCGGACAAGGTCGGCGGAACGTGCCTGCACCGCGGATGCATCCCGACCAAGGCGCTGCTGCATTCCGCCGAGGTCGCCGACTCGGCACGCACCAGTGAGCAATTCGGAGTCCGAGCATCTTTTGACGGCATCGACATCGCGCAGGTGCACGACTACAAAAACGGGACAGTCGAGCGGCTGTACAGCGGTCTGCAAGGTTTGTTGGCGCAACACAAGATCACTATCGTCAACGGATACGGAACGTACGTCGGTGGGCGAAGCATCGACGTCGACGGAACCCGCTATACCGGAACATCACTCGTACTGGCCACCGGATCGTATCCGCGGGAACTGCCCGGCATCGAACTCGGCCGCCGGATCCTCACCAGTGACCAGGCGCTCGAACTCGACCGGGTGCCCACCAGCGCGACAGTGCTCGGTGGCGGTGTCATCGGCGTCGAGTTCGCGAGCCTCTGGCGCTCGTTCGGCGCCGAAGTCACGATCGTCGAGGCACTCCCGCGACTGATCGCCGCGGAGGACCCGTGGTCGTCGAAGCAGCTGGAGCGGGCTTACCGGAAACGCGGAATCGTCTGTAAGACAGACACAAAGATCGTTTCCGCGAAAGAAGCAGCCGATTCGGTCCGCGTCGAACTAGGCGACGGAACGATATCCGATACCGAACTACTGTTGGTCGCCGTCGGCCGCGGATCCCGCACGGGCGGTAACGGTTTCGAAGAAAACGGAATCAGCCTCGACAAGGGTTTTGTCGTTACCGACGAACGCCTCCGTACGTCCGTGGACGGTGTGTACGCGGTCGGCGACATCGTGCCCGGTCTTGCGTTGGCGCACCGAGGTTTCCAACAAGGGATCTTTGTGGCTGAACAGATCGCCGGGAAGGATCCGATACCGGTCGCCGAACACTTGATTCCTCGCGTGACGTACTCACATCCCGAAGTTGCATCAGTCGGACTCGGCGAAGAGGCGGCGCGCAAGCAGTACGGTGACGTCTCCACCGTCGTCTACGACCTGTCGGGTAACGGCAAGAGTCAGATCCTGCGAACCACCGGGGGAATCAAAGTGATTCGCAGCGGAACCAGAGGTCCCGTCGTCGGCGTCCACCTGGTAGGCGACCGGGTTGGTGAACTGATCGGTGAGGCGCAGTTGGCCGTCGCCTGGGAAGCACTTCCCGATGAAGTGGGGCGTTTCATCCACGCGCACCCCAGCCAGAACGAGGCGTTGGGCGAGGCCATGCTCGCACTCGCGGGAACACCACTGCACGCGCACCGCTGAACCATGACCAGAAGAGGATCTGCAATGAGCATCGACGACGAACTGCGCTGGGACGGTGAACTGACCGTCACCCGACATGATCGGGAGACCGACACGACCTTTGTGATCCGAATCGACTCCACCCGTCTGGGACCGGCGTCGGGTGGCACGCGGGCGGCGCATTACCCCTCGATCGGTCACGCGCTGGCGGACGCCGGGAAGCTGGCCGGCGCAATGACTTTGAAGATGGCTGTCTCCGACCTGCCGATGGGTGGCGGGAAGTCGGTGATAGCACTGCCCGCACCGCGCAATCGGATCGACTCGGCGACTTGGTCTCGTATCCTCGACATTCACGCGGAGAACATCGACAAGCTCGAGGGAAACTACTGGACCGGTCCTGACGTCAACACCAACTCTTCCGACATGGATCAGCTCAGTCGCACCACCAAGTACGTCTTCGGGCGTTCGGTCGACAATGGTGGCGCCGGTTCCAGCGCGCACGCCACGGCTCTGGGCGTGTTCGAAGCGATGAAGGCCACGGCGCGTCGTCGTGGACTCGGAACACTCGACGGCCGAAAGGTGCTGGTTCAGGGGCTCGGCGCCGTCGGCGGAGATGTTGTGCGTCTCGCGGCGCAGGCTGGGGCACGCCTGCTTGTTGCCGATACGGACCCGCAGCGCCTCGAGGCGGCTTCTCTTGCGGGGCACACGATCGTTCCTGCGGACGAGGTACTTCGAACATCGTGTGACCTCTTTGCTCCCTGTGCGATGGGAGGCATCATCGATTCCGCTGCTGCTGCGTCGATTCCGACTCTGGCCGTGGCGGGCGCAGCAAACAACATCTTGACCGATGCCGCTGCGGGCGAGGTTCTGCGGAGCCGCGGGGTTCTCTGTGCCCCTGATTTCGTCGCGAACGCAGGCGGAGCCTTTCACCTCGTGGGGCGAGAAGTCCTGGGGTGGAACGAAGACGATGTCGTCGAACGAACCCGAGGGATCGGTCGAACTCTGGACGAGGTGTATTCGTTGAGCGAGGAACGTGGCATCACTACCGAGGCCGCAGCGCTTCTGCTCGCCCGGACGCGGCTATCCCCCGCATCCACCACCGCCGCCGCCACATCCGCCACCCCCACTGCAGCTGCCGCCTCCCCCGTCTGAACCGCCACCGTCCGAACCCCCGCTACTTCCGCTGCCGTCGGCACCGATTCCGGCGGCGGAGGCCAAGGCGGGATTGATCATCAGCATCGCCGAACCGGCGAAGAGAGCGGCGGACATCCCCGCCAAGCGTGGGCCGTAGGCAGAGAAGGCAGGCTTGTTGCGCGGGGACAGGTAGGCGTGTGCCGTGGTCAGTTCCGAACGTGCCGCACTGCCCGAGGTGGTGCGATCGAAGTTGAGCCCGAGCAGCGGGATGCTGAACCCGGTGGCGAGTACGGCGAGAATCAGAAACTCGACGGGCTTGTCGTTGTGCAGTCCGAAAGCAATGCGGACGATACCCACGGCCACCAGGATCTTCAACGGAACTGTGGAGAGAAAGATTGAACGCCTGGTGCTGTCGGAGGTCAGGTATCCCCGGTCCGCCAAAGAGTTTCGTAGGCGAGCTGTTTCCACCGTCATGCGCTCGGCGAGTTGCCGCCGACGATGGGGTAGAGCCTGCTGGGCCAGGCGCTGGTACACGGTGAGGGTGTACCAGTCCAGGGTCTCGTCGCCAGGGCCCAACGGGCGCAGGACAGCGCCGTCGGTGGTGATCAGATCAGCGCTACGCAGGATTGCCAATGACGCTGCGATGGCGCGTGACTCGCCGGTGAGCATTCCGACTTCCGGAGGTGTCAGTTGCTCGGCGGAATACCCGTGCCCGGCGGAATACCTGCACCGGCGTGCCCGGATCATCAGACGCCACACCAGAGTGAGAACCATGAGCGTGGCCGATACGGCTATGTAGCCGTAGAGGAAATCCTCGCTGGGGATCCCCCACGTGTCGGCTGCATGCGTGCTCATCCCCCACACCCCCCGCCGCCGCAACTGCTACCGCTGCCGCCACCGCCGTCCGAGCCGGACGATCCGGATGAGGAGCCACAACTGTAGTAGCTCGAACCCCCGCCACCCGGGCTGTACGCGGCGCCCGCAGCCACCGCTCCCGCCAGCGCGGGATCGATCAGAACCAGAGCGCCCGAACCGAAGAGCGCCGCCGAGAGCCCGGCGAGCGAGGGACCGTAGCTCGAGTACGCGGGCCGCAGTTTCGGTGAGAGGTACGAGTTTTCGTGCTTGAGGCGTCGAAGCTCGCTGTCGCCCAAAGCTGTCCGACGACGCTTGATGCGGAGAAGTGGAATCATCAGCGCGAGAACGATGATGGTGAGGAGCAGAAACCCGACCGGCTTACCGCCGGCGATGCCGGCGACGAGACGGACTACGCCGAGACCAATTACCGCCAGGATCGGAACGGTCCGAAAGGCAGCAGTCAGCCCGTCCTGCGGGCGTTGCAAGTATCCCTCGTCGATCAGCGTCGTACGTAGTTGTGCGAGTGCGACGTTCAGCCGTCCCATCAGACGCACCTGCCGCAGCGGGACCTTTCCGTTGCCGAGTCGCTTGTGCACGGTACGGGTGAACCAGTCGAGACGACTCTTGTCCTCCGCAGTGAGTGCCAGCTTGGTCTTTCCTTCGGTGCTGATCAGTTCGGCGCTACGCAGAATAGCCATCGACGCCAGAACGGCCTGGTAGTCACTGGTCAAGGCACCGATCTCGGGAGGAGTGAGCGGCCGACGGACCGAGTCGACGACCACGGGCGACCGGCGCGCAGTCATTCGGCTGTACAGCGAGAGTCCGATCGCGACGGCAGCCGCCACCAGGTACCACTGAAGGAAAGTCTGGCTGGGGATCCCCCACGTGTCGGCTGAGTAGTGGTTGTTCACCGCACTCACCCCCCACAGCTCACGGTGCTCGAGAAGGTCGAGCAACTGGACGGTGAAGACCCGCCGCCGCATCCGGGTGCCCAACCGCCGTCGCGACCCGGACCGAAGAGTGCCGCGGCAATACCCGCCGACGTCGCCCCGTAGGTAGCAAACGACGGTTGGAAATTCGGTGTGAGGTAGGAGTATTCGTCCTTCAGGCGACTCAATTCGACCTGGCCGAAACGAGTGCGTCGGCTCAGGCGGAGTAGGGTTACGACAATCAGGGCGAGGCAGACGACCACGAGCGGAAGGTATCCCACCGGGTTCTCGTTCACGACAGTGAATCCGGTCCTGATCGTGCCGACCACGGCGACGACAACGACCGGTACCACGGACAATCGCGTCAAAGTGTGTTCACGATTGCCGTTCAGGTAGCCGGCCTGCACCAGGTCGCTACGAAGCTCCAACAGGGGCAGCGGAAGTGTCGGCACGAGCCGGGAGGGCACGGCAGTTCCACCGGCGTCGTCGATCCGCTGGCGGACGATGCGGGTGAAGCGGTCATGCTGACCCTGGCCGGCAGAATATGCAGCACTCTCGAGTTCTGCCACGGCAGCGCGTACCGCACGCTCGTCGCTGGTCAGTACACCCATCTCCGGTGGTGTGAGTGTGCGCAATGCAGGTGTGGGCTTGCGCATGGCGACGCCTCTGATCACAAGTGCGATCACCACCGCTCCGGTGGCAGCGGCGACGTACCACCCGAGGAAAGCCTCGGTGGAAATTCCCCACGTATTCGTATGATCATGCATCGCACACCACCTCTCGATGAACTCCTGAGAACCAGTCCAGTCTCTTTGTCCGACAACTGATGTCAGTATCGGGCCAGTACCGGGAAAAGCGATATCCGGGTGGCCATCGTCATCATTCCGTTACCGGCGAACTGGGGATTTACCGGCCGGTAGGTCGAAGCACGATCTCCGTGGGGTGTGCGTCGGACGGTGTTTCGACGGCAGTGAGTACGGCACGCGCCACAGTGGAGGCCTTCAGGAAGCGCTCCGGGTCGTACTCGTCGCCCTCGCCGGCGACGATGTTGCGCTGCATATCGGTGTCGATCCGTCCGGGGTGAACGGAGGTGACCCGCAAGGACGGCTCTTCCAGGCGCAGTGCGTCTCCGAAAGCGCGCAGGGCGAACTTGCTGGCCGCGTACGAGCCCCAGCCGGCGTTGGCGCGCAGTCCGGCACCGGAATTGATCAGTACGACGTGGCCACCGGCTGCCCTGAGGGCAGGAAGGAGGACACGAGTGAGTTCGGCGACGGCGATGACGTTTGCCTCGAGGGTGCGTCGCCACTGATCGACCGAGGATTCCTCGATGGTTCCGATGTCGGCCACGCCGGCGTTGTGTACCAGCACGTCGAGCGTCGTGATGGACGAGGCGGCGACCGCGACGGCGTCGTAGTCCGTGAGGTCGAGGGGTAGGGGCGTCGAGCCGGGTAGTTCCGCGCAGATCGGCTCGAGGGCCTGCGCGGATCGTGCACCGAGCAGCAGGTCGTGTGTCGGCGCCAGTTCGCGTGCGATGGCAGCTCCGAGGCCGCGACTGGAACCGGTGATCAAGGCAGTAGGACGCATGGTCCGAGCCTATCGAGTGTGAATTGTTCGGCTATCCGAACTTGTGTATTTGTTTACCCACATATTAGAGTTCGACCATGACGACTCGCGACGCGAAGAACTTCCGCCGCCTGGGAATTGCCGCCCTCGCCGCCCTGCTTCTCTCCAGCTGTTCTGCGGTGAATTCCGGCTCCGACGACGACCGCCCGGTGGTGCTCACCACGTTCACCGTGCTGTCGGACATCGCCCAGAACGTTGCCGGCGATCACCTTCGCGTCGAGTCGATCACCAAGGCGGGGGCGGAAATTCACGGCTACGAGCCGACGCCCGGAGACATTCGGCGGGCGAGCGAAGCCGATCTGATCCTCGACAACGGCATGAACCTCGAGGCGTGGTTCGCGAAATTCGTCAACGGTCTGGACGTGCCACACGTCGTGGTCAGCGACGGCGTCGAAGGCATTCCGATCGCCGGCGACGCCTATGCGGGCAAGCCCAATCCGCATGCATGGATGTCTCCGTTGAATACGCAGATTTACGTCGACAACATGGTGACTGCTTTCAGTGACCTCGACCCGGACAATGCCTCGGCATTTGCGGAGAACGGCGCTAAGTACAAGGCGGAACTGCAAGCAGTGCAGGACGGCCTGGTCAGTGGCCTGGCGGCATTGCCCGCAGGTCAGCGTGCACTCGTCAGTTGCGAGGGTGCGTTCTCCTATCTGGCCAGGGACGCGGGACTCAGCGAGGCCTACATCTGGCCGGTCAATGCCGAGCAGCAGGCGACGCCGCAGCAGATCATCGCCGCGATCGACTTCGTCCGGGCCAATTCCGTTCCCGCCGTCTTCTGCGAGTCGACGGTCTCGGATGCCCCCATGCAGCAGGTTGTCGGGGCGACCGGTGCGAAATTCGGTGGGACGCTGTACGTCGACTCGCTGTCCGAATCCGACGGTCCCGTGCCCACCTACCTGGACATGATTCGCCACGACACCGACGTCATCCTCGGCGGTCTGACCGGCGGTAAATCATGAACGAAGCCATTCGCGTCGAAAACGTCAGCGTTCACTACGGCGAGGTCCACGCACTGGACCATGTCGATCTGACGTTGAATTCCGGAAGCGTCTGCGGACTGATCGGTATGAACGGTTCAGGAAAGTCGACCCTGTTCAAGGTGATCATGGGAATGATCAAGCCGGACAACGGCTCTGTGAGAATCGCCGGTCTCGACGCAGCCGCTGCGCGCAAGAGCGGGCGCGTCGGATACGTGCCGCAGAGTGAAGACGTCGACTGGACCTTCCCGATCAGTGTCCGTGACGTCGTGATGATGGGCAGGTACGGCCACCTCGGGTTCTTGCGACGTCCGCGGCGTGTAGATCGCGAGGCGGTGGCAGAGGCCCTCGAGCGAGTAGAACTCACCGAATTTGCGGATCGTCAGATCGGCCAGCTCTCGGGTGGTCAGAAGAAGCGCGCCTTCGTCGCACGCGGTATCGCACAGGACGCGTCGATACTGTTGCTGGACGAGCCTTTTGCCGGCGTCGACAAGCGTTCCGAGGCAACGATTTCGACGCTGCTACGAGAGTTGGCTTCCGACGGCCGATCGATCTTGGTCTCGACACATGACCTCCACGCGGTGCCGAAACTCTGCGACGAGGCGGTACTGCTCATGCGCAAGGTTCTGGTGCACGCCGACCCGGACACCGTGCTTCAACCGGAAAACCTCGCCCTGGCTTTCGGTCTCGACGTGATGGACAGGACCTGATCGATGAACCTCGTTGAATTGCTACTTGATCCTCTCCAGTACGGATTCATGGTGCGCGCGTTGGCCGTTGCGGTTGTGGCGGCGGTTGTCTGCGCGGTGCTCAGTTGTTGGTTGGTGCTCATCGGGTGGTCACTGATGGGCGATGCCGTCTCGCACGCTGTCCTGCCCGGTGTTGTCCTCGCCTACGTCGTCGGCGCTCCATTTGCCATCGGGGCCTTGATCTTCGGGCTGATCGCCGTCGCACTGATCGGACTGATCCGTAACACCAGCCGCGTCAAGGAAGACGCCGCGATCGGTATCGTCTTCACGACTCTCTTTGCGTTCGGTTTGGTTCTCATCTCGGTGACCCCCAGCCAGACCGATCTCAACCACATCATTTTCGGCAACCTGCTGGGGGTGAGCTCGTCCGATCTTCTGCAGGTCGCGATACTCGGCGCGTTGGCGTTGAGCATTCTGTTGCTCAAGCGTCGCGATCTGACGTTGTTTGCCTTCGACCCGATCCATGCCAACGCGATAGGTCTTTCGCCTAAGCGTCTCGGAGCGCTGCTACTCGGCGTCCTCGCACTCACGTCCGTTGTGGCGCTGCAAGCTGTCGGAGTCGTGCTGGTGGTGGCGATGCTGATCATCCCCGGCGCGACGGCCTACCTTCTCACTGACAAGTTCTCGCGGATGCTGGTGATAGCTCCGGTGGTTTCCGCAATCTGCGCGATTACGGGTATCTACGTCAGCTACTACCTCGACACAGCTTCCGGGGGCATGGTTGTGATGACGCAGGGCATCGTATTCGCCCTGGTGTACCTGTTCAGCCCGTCGCAGGGGGTCATCGCGAAATGGACTTCGCAGCGGCGTAGGACCCGAGCGGAATACAGCGCCGTGGCTTGACGGGCGGTCTTGATCGTTCGTCCAGTTAACAATCCGCTACCAAATCGGGTAGGTTCGTACGGGCATTCGTCACCACGAACATTCCGGCCGCAACGATGCCGGCTGCAAGACAATCGGTGGTGACGCCTTGAACACCGATGGGCCCTTCGATGACGCAGTTCCGAGCACGACGCACGTGGCTGGTTCTCGGCGTCGTTGTTGCGGTCATCGTCCTCGCCGGATCCGGGCTGCTCAGCCCACGAACCTCGGTTCTGGTGGACGATGTCGCCCAGCTCGTCGGCGGCGCCACTGCGACTGCGGTCTGTTGGTGGACGTCGCGGCGCCATCACGGAGTCGAGCGTCGTTGGCGAACTCTGATGGCTCTCGGTATGGCCGGCTGGACCCTCGGAATGTTCTTCTGGGCGTTCTACCGCTCAGTTCTCCACGTACCACTTCCGTCGCCGTCGATCGCGGACATCGGTTTCTTCATGTTCCCGGTGTTTGCCGTACCGGCGCTTCTGTCGCTGGTACGTGAGTCTCCCCGGCGTGAGGCGATCGGCCCGATCCATCTCTGGCTCGTGCTGACGCTCGACGGGCTTGTCGTTGTCGGTGGATTGTTCATCCTCACGTGGACGACCGCCCTGGGTGCCGTCGTTCATACCGGTCCGACAGGGTCTCTCGGGTTTCTTGTCGCGGTGATGTATCCGATCACCGACTTCGTTCTGATCGCGATGGTCTTGCTGATGGTCATCGGACCGAAGGCCGTTGCCGAGATCCGCGAACCGCTGACGTTCCTCGGGTGCGGGTTGGTGATGCTCTCCCTTTCGGACAGTCTGTACGCGTACTTGGTGGCGATCGGCGCCGAGAGTATGCCGACCATCGCCGATGCCGGGTTCATCGCGGGGCCGCCTTTGATCGCCTTGGCGGCGCTGACGAAGCGAACCGAGCCTCGGAACCGCGACGCGCCACAGCAGTGGCGAAGTGATCGGACTCAGTTGCTGCTGCCGTATCTGTTGATCGCGGTGATCGCGACGATCGTGACTGTTCAGGCACTGATCGTCGGCAACCTCGATGCCGTGGTCGTGATACTCGGCGTCGGCGTGCTGGTTCTCGCGCTGGTGCGCCAGATACTCACGCTCCTCGAGAACGACGCGCTCCTCCAACAGATCTCCGCTGCGCAGGACGAGCTCCGGTACCGAGCGCATCACGACCCACTCACCGAGCTCGCCAACCGGGCCGCATTCGACGAACACTTCGCGAGCGCCATCGAGAACTACCGCCTCACGAACTCCGATTGGGTGCTGATGCTTGTCGATCTGGACGACTTCAAACAGGTCAACGATCGTTACGGGCACCCGGCCGGTGACCGGTTACTGGTTGCCCTCACGGCGCGTCTGCGCGAAGCGGTTCCCGAGAGTGCATTTGTCGCTCGATTCGGCGGCGACGAATTCACGGTACTTCTGCAGGGCCCGATCGACGACGCCGTCGTCGTAGCCCACCGGATCGTCGACGCGCTCAGTTCTGATCAGACTGCAGACACATCGGTGTCGGTGGGTGCGAGCGTTGGTGTCGCGAAGTTCGAGTTAGCCGACGAGCCGCTGAGTGCACACGCTCTTCTCCGCCGAGCCGATGCGGCGATGTACGAGGCGAAGAGAAGCGGGAAGGGCGCCGTTGTCGTCTACTGCGATCGCCGCGAAGACTAGCGCCGTAAGAGTGCGAAGATCGTTGCCGGTGAACCCGATCCGGCCTTGTTGATCGCGCCACCGACAAGGATGCTCGCCCCGGTGGTTGGCAGGGCGGCAAGATTGTTCAAGTTCTCCAGACTGATTCGATGCTTGTCGTACAGGAGCGTCGAGACGGGGTAGGTCTCGTCGTTTCCGAGGTCGGGACCGAAGGTGTCGGTTCCCAATGCTCCGCGGGTGCCCAAGCGTCCGGTGTCTATCAGCCACTGCGCCGCGTCCACCGAGAATCCGGGTTGGTGGGTGACACCCTCGGCATCGGCATTGGCATATTCTTCGCTACCCCAGCGCGATTCCCAACCGGTCCAGAGAACTACGGCCGCTCCATCGGGGATCTTGCCGTTGCGCCTTTCCCACTCCTGAAGGTCCGAGACCGTGAGCGCATAGTCCGAATCGGCGGCAGCCTTGTCCAGGATGTCGATCTTCACTGCGGGAAGGAAGAGGTCGGCCGGATCGAGTTGGTCGGCTGTGAGTCCACCTTCCTGAAAGTGCGCGGGTGCGCCCCAATGTGTGCCCGTGTGTTCACCCTCCTTGACGTACTGGAGGTAGTAGCCGTCGTCTGCGATGGTTGCCGCTGTGTCGAGAGTGAACGCGGGATCGCCGGGAAAAATCGGCGTGGTCGCGGGGTCGTTCACGTGGGAGAGCGAAACGACTTGCAACAGCTCATCCAACGGGGTTGTTGCGTCTTGGCTGCTTCCGGAACTGCTACCCATGTCGATCACCTGAGGTCCCGCTACCAGCGCCAGGCCTGTGGCTGCGCGCTGAAGTAACTGTCGTCGTTTCATCGATCCCCCGCCAATTTGCCCGAATTGAGAGTGTTGCAATCACTTTCGCTCCTTGAACACTAGGACAGAACCTTAGGCTGCTGCCGACCATGACGACCACTCCACATCGCGGACGGCTATCACCTGTCCGTGCGGTCGGTGATCTACGTACTGCGGATACTTTGCGGCCAAAGCATCGATTGCGCTCTCGGACTCCTTGGTGCCGGGGCCGAGGACCTCCGCGCGTCCGTCGACGCGGACCCACCAGAGCGCGGACCAGTCGTCGTCGTAATGATCGACGAGCAGGCTCGCACGCCCCGTCTCGGTGATGTTCCGGAGCCTGCGAAGTGCGGTGGTGGTCTTCGGTTTGTGGTCGACGCAGGAATAGACGGTGTCGCCGACCAAAACGAATACCAGCGGCACGATGTGCGGAACGCCGGCCGCATCTGCCGTTGCCAGGTGAGCCACCCGCGCGGCTTCAAATCGTGCTCTCGGGTCGTCCATATTCACAGCGTAAGGGGATCAAGGCTTGCCGCGAGCCGCTGCTGACGGAACAGTGGTCTCATGGAACCGGATGAAGCGCTTCGGGAGATCGCCTACTGGCTCGAACGATCACGCGCTGAAACGCACCGCGTCAAGGCCTATCGCCGAGCTGCGGAGGTCTTTGCTGGATTGTCCGACGAGCAGAAGGAGTCTCGCCGGAAGGCCGACAGTTGGAAGGCTCTCACCGGCATCGGGCCCAAGACGGCAATGATCATCGCCCAGTCGTACGACGGCGTCCCCGAGTATCTCGAGGAACTGCGGGGGCAGGCCGAGCCCATCGGCGACGGCCCATTGCGCCAAGCGCTGCGCGGCGATCTCCACACACACTCCGACTGGTCCGACGGCGGAAGCCCCATCGAAGAGATGATGCGACGCGCAGCAGCACTCGGCCACGACTACTGCGCCCTCACCGATCATTCGCCTCGCCTCACTGTTGCCAACGGGCTGTCCGCGGAGCGTCTACGTTCTCAACTCGACGTGATAGCCGGGTTGAATGCCGAACTGGCTCCCTTCCGCATCCTCACGGGAATCGAGGTGGACATCCTCGAAGACGGTTCACTCGATCAGGATCCCGATCTACTCGACGAACTCGACATCGTGGTGGCGAGCGTGCACTCGAAGCTGCGGTCCGAACGTGAGGCGATGACCCGCAGAATGCTTGCTGCAGTGCGAAACCCGCGTGTCGACATTCTCGGGCATTGCACCGGGCGTCTTGTCGAGGGCGCTCGCGGAACCCGGCCCGAGTCGCAGTTCGACGCGGAGAAAGTGTTCGAGGCCTGCCGAGAATCAGGCACCGCCGTCGAGATCAACTCCCGACCGGAGCGTCGTGACCCGCCTTCGCGTTTGATCGAGTTGGCCCGCGATCTCGATTGTCTTTTCTCCATCGATACCGACGCCCATGCCCCCGGTCAGCTGGCTTGGCAGGGCTACGGCTGTGACCGGGCCGAAAAGTGCGGCGTCGAAGCGGATCGGGTGATCAATACGTGGACCGCCGAAAATCTTCTGGAGTGGGCGGGCAATTGAGAGCACGCCGGAATGGGTCACCGAGGCGTTTGCTCGGTGACCTCCGGGTTCAGCGTCGTGTGGTGGAGCGGCGGGGTTTCTGGTCGGGGTCGATGCCCGGCGGGGGGATGAACCAGGGCAGGTGATCAGCGCCTACCTGGATTTCCCATTGTCCGGTGAATCCGGGTTTTCGGTGCATCAGGGTGTGGTGGGTTCGGCAGAGCAGGACCAGGTTGTCCATGATGGTTGGTCCTCCTTTGGCCCAGTGTTTGATGTGGTGGGCGTCGGTCCAGGCGGGGACGCAGTCGCAGCCGGGGAAGGCGCATCCTTTGTCGCGGGCGATCAGGGCGGTGCGTTGTGCCGCGGTGACAAGCCTTTTGAGTGGGGTGACGTCGAGTGGGGCACCGTTTTCGTCGAGGAGGACGGCGCCGAGCATGCAGTCGCAGGCGATCATGCGGGTGCGGCCGACGCTCAGTGGTCCCATCCAGGGCATGTGGCCGACATCGAGATCTTGTTTGTCGAGATCCGGCATGCCAAGGTCCAGGGTGTCGAGGTCGTCACGGTCGGACGGGTCGGTAGTCGTGGTGCGGCCTGTTGAGTCGCCTGCGGTGGAGGCGCATTCACGGTGGTAGGCCAGGTCTTTGGCGTTGATGTGCACGTTCAGGTGTGGGCGTTGGCCGCCGTCGATACCGGTGGCAGCGTTGTCGAGGTAGCGCCGGATGAGTTCTGCCATGGCGTCTGCGTTGCGTGTGGCGGCGGGTCGTTTGTCGGGTGTGCCGTCCTTGGCGGGGGTGGGCATGGAGAGGCTGGAGAGGGCGGAGAGAAGCATCTCGCCGGTCACTCCGTCGAAATCGCCTCGGACGGAGACTCTTCCGTTGAGGGTCGGGGAGATGCGCAGTTCGTTGCGATCGGTGTCTTCGCTTGGTGGTATGTCGTCGGATTCGAACATGTGCTCGAGGACGCTGATGGCGTAGCGCAGTTTGACGGTGGTTGCTTCGACGCCGGATGCTGCCGCGAGGAGTGTGTCGCGGCAGTACGGTAGCGCGGCGTCGGGCATTGTTTTGGGTGGGGATTCGCAGAACGCCACGATCAGTGCTGCGTGCTCGAAAGTGAGGTCGCCGGAGTCGAATTGGTCTTCGATCTCGGGGAATGACCGTAGGGCTTTGCCTAGGGTTGCGATTCTTCTGCCGGTGGAGATTTGCAGCATGGTGTGGTTCGCGAGCCATTGTCCGGTGCCGCGGTAGCAGAGTACTTGTTCGTCCGGGTTCAACGTCAGGGTGTCGACGGCGGCCACTCGAATGGCTTCCAGGCGAAGGATTTCCGCTGACGCGGTGATGGCGATCTCGCGGACGTCGCTGGGGTGCAGCCGCCACAATCGTCCGCGCACACCCACAGCGGAGCTGTTGACCACGGCAGTGACAGCGTCGTCGATGGTGTCGATCGTCATGAGAACCCCCCGTTCCACCTTCCATCATACTCGAACATACTTTCGAGTCAAGGACGTTTTCGAGAAGGTGAGGTGGGCCCGGCCGTCGCGATTCTATTGTTCGAGAGTAGATTCCGCCTCTAGAGCATCAGCGCCGGATCTGTGGTCAGTTCGATGTTGAGCCATGGTTCGTAGGGGAGATCGGCGAGGCTGTTGGCGAACGAGCGTCGAACTGCGTCTTCACCGTCGATGTCCCAGCTGTGTGGCGCGACCATGAACGTCGCTTCGATATACAGCTTGCGACCCACCTTGCTCATGGTGAGAGTCGGTTCGTCCAAGCCGAATTCGTCGCGGACGGCGGTGATGGCCTCGTGCACGCGGGCCTGAACGATTTCGCCGGGAGCACCTTCGAGGAGTTCGATCAGTGCGGTTCGCAGAAGTGCGTACGGTTGCGGGACTAACAACGCGCAGCCGAGGAGGACCAAGACGGAGTCGACATATCGGTCGGCGTCGGAGAAATCGGTGCGGCCCAGGATCATTGCGACGACAGCACCGACTGCGACCAGCGCGCTGAAGGCAGCCGACGCTCCCCATTGCCTGGCTTCGGCGACGAGCAGATCAGATGTGCGGTCGACTTGTCCGACGTAGCGCCAGATGATGATCGACACCACTGCGCTGACAGCGCCGTATGCCACCAGCGATCCCGCGGTGACGTCGGCCCCGCCCGCGAGGATGACACGAACTGCCTCGACTGCGGCGTAGGCGAGCGTCGCCAGTAGCGCCATGCCCTGGACAGCGATGACTACCGGGATCAATGCCTCCTTACCGAAGGGGAAGCGTGCGGTGGGGCCCGAGTCGGCTATCCGCGAGACCCGCAGCGACAGCGCCGTCAACACCATTCCGATGAGGGCGTACACACCGTCGAGCAGGATCACCTGGGACTGCGAGATCCAGCCCCAGAATGCGGCGAGCACAGCCAACGCCGTTGCGACCACGAGGGAGTACCGCAGGGCCTTGCGTTCGCGGGTAGCGCTGTCTTCCTTGGTGCCCATGAAATCCAAACCGCCTGTCCGTTTCGATATTCCTTCACGTAGGAATACCAGCAACGACGCGCAGGCACGGCATCAGTGGACCAATTGTGCTGCCAGATCCAGAAAGTCCTCGGCGTTGATGTCGAACTCGTCGGAGAATGACACATCGGGATTGCCCCTGGCTCCGAATTCGAGTGGTCGGGCTATGAAGGCTGTGCGGAACCCGAGAGCTTTGGCCGCCCGGATGTCATATTTGTGGCTGGCAACCATCATGATCTCGGCCGTGTCGAACCCGAGGTATCGAGCAGCCAGGTGGTAGATCTTCGGATCTGGTTTGAAGACACCGGCCATTTCGGCGGTGAAGACGGCATGCCATGGCAGATTTCCGTGCCGGGAGATGCTGACTGCGGCATTCACATCGGCGTTGGACAAGGCAGCGATTGTGTACTGCTGGCGCAGGGTTGTCAGGCCTGCGACGGTGTCCGGCCACGGGTCCAGGAATTTCCAGGCGGTGGTGAGTTCTTCCTGTTCGGCATCGGAAAGTTCGATGCTCTCGCGGGCCAACAGCTTGCGCAGAGCCTCGCGGTACACCGAATGTACTGTCACCCATTCGCCTGTGGAGTCGTCGGCCTCGGAGGTGTTCGCGAAGTACTCAGCGCGCCAGAGATTGACGAATCTTGGCCAGTCGACGTCGGCGTCGGTGATCCGACGGGCCTCGCGGCACAGGGTGCTGTGAAAATCGGTCGCTGTGCCCTGGACGTCGAACAGCAGTGCTTTGATCTTCTCGCGCACAAGCCCTCCACTTCGAGATCGCCTGACGGTGTTGCCACATTATCGCGGTTACGGCGCCCGATTAGTGCTCGATGAGCGCAAAGGCGCCGCGCGTCGCAAAATAGACATCTATGGCCGACCGCGGATTTACCCCGACTCAGCTCGCCGCCCGAGCTGCCTACCTGCTGCGCGGAAACGACCTGGGCACGATGACCAGCGCTGCCCCGAAGCTGTATCCCCACATGTGGAGCTGGGACGCCGCGTTCGTCGCGGTAGGTTTGGCGCCGCTCAGCGTCGAACGGGCGGTAGTAGAGCTCGATACCTTGCTCTCGGCTCAGTGGAAGAACGGAATGATTCCGCACATCGTGTTCGCGAACGGTGTCGACGGCTACTTCCCCGGCCCGACGCGTTGGGATGTCAATGCGTTGGCAGCTCATGCTCCTTTGGGTACAGCTACATCGGGAATCACTCAACCCCCCGTTCACGCGATTGCGGTGCAGCGGATTCTCGATCATTCGCGTCGGCACGGACGTACGACGCGTGCGGTCGCGGAAGAGTTCCTCGACCGGCGCTGGAGCGATCTGGTTCGGTGGCACCGCTGGTTGGCGGAGGCCCGCGATCTCGACGGCAACGGCCGCATCGCGCTCTATCACGGGTGGGAATCGGGGATGGACAATTCTCCGCGATGGGATCTGGCGTACGCGAATGTTGTTGCGGGACAAGTGCCTGCGTATCAGCGCGCTGATCTCGCTGTGGTGACCGACTTGTCTCAGCGACCCACGGATCACGAATACGACCGCTACCTTTGGCTTCTCGAAGAGATGAAGGCCGTGAGGTACGAGGATTCTCAACTCGCCACTGCCATGAGTTTTGCCGTGGAGGACGTGTTTGTCAGTGCGGTTTTCTCGATGGCATGTGATGTTTTGGCAACTATCGGTGAGGAGCATTCGCGACCAAACTCCGACGTCCGTGATCTGCGCGGTTGGGCAGATCGATTCCGGCAGGGCGTAATTGCCACCACCGATGAACGATCGGGTGCAGCAAAGGATTTCGATCTTCGCACCGGACGATGGGTTCATACCGAGACCATCGCGATGTTTGCGCCGTTGCTGTGTGGCGGCCTGAGCCGCGATGCCGAGCGCGCTCTGTTGCGTACTTTCGAGGGGCCCAAATTCTGTGGTCACCCGGACATGCGATTTGCCGTCCCACCGTCGACGTCTCCGGTTTCCGGCGATTTCCGTCCTCGGGAGTATTGGCGTGGCCCGGTGTGGCCGGTGATCACGTGGTTGTTCTCGTGGGCGTTCGCGCGTCGGGGGTGGGCCGAGCGATCGCACGTCTTGCGTTCGGAGGGGTTGCGGCAGGCCAGTGATGGCAGTTTTGCCGAGTACTACGAGCCTTTCACCGGTGAGCCGCTGGGCAGCATGCAACAGTCGTGGACCGCGGCGGCTGTTCTCGATTGGCTCGGTTGAGTGAACATTCCCTGAATTAGCGGACAAAACGGACTAGTCGACCTTACTCTCGGGAAATGGTCGAGCGACGGATCGTCAGGACACTGGGCAAGCTCACCCCGATCGCGATGGCAGCTGCCATCGCGATCACGGCACCTGGCCTCGCCGCTGCCGACGCTCCCCGCGGCCCGGACGTCTCGTCGTGGCAGCACGTGGACGGAACCGGAATCGACTGGTTCCAGGTCAAGGCGTCAGGGCACGAGTTCGCGATGGTCAAGGCCACCGAGTCGCTCAACTACGTCAATCCGTACTTCATCCAGGATTGCCTGGTCATGCGGGCTGCCGGCGTCTCGCGCGGGGCCTACCACTACGCAGATGTTCGCCAGTCCCCCGAAGCCCAGGCCGCCTTCTATTCGGCGATCGTCCTGGGTATCAACGGACCTGGTGACCTGCCGCCCGTACTGGATCTCGAGGACGCGAAGGGACTGCCCGCCGGTCAGGTCATCGACTGGACTCATCGCTACCTGAATACAGTCCAGGCACTTACCGGGCGGCAGCCAATCATTTACACGTATCCCAACTTCTGGCGCACTCAGATGGCCAACACCACCGAGTTCAACCACTACCCGCTGTGGATCGCCGATTACAACGGGCAGAACGCTCCGGGCCCGCTGCCCGGCGGTTGGTCCAACTGGACCTTCTGGCAGTACACCAGCACCGGACGCATCCCCGGGATCACCGGAAACACTGATATCAACGTCTACAGCGGAGCGCAGGGCGATTTCGATCGCTACGCCAACAGTGTGGGGTTCGGCAGCAGCTAGCTTGCGGCGGGGCCCTTGGCTCCGTGGTGCCCGGTTCGGGCCCTTTCGCCCTCGAGGCATTTGTCTCGAGGAACGCGGAAGGGCCCTTTTTGGCACTCTTGCGAATCTTGGCCGGTTAGTCCGGTTGTTGCTCGCCAGTTACGAGAATTCTGCCGAGTGGTAGCCACAGTCGCTGAACTTTCGACTAGCTGAGCAGGATCAGAAGATAGCTATGGCAGAAAATGAGCAGGACCGCTCCAATTGAAAAGCTACAAAACGGACTTGAAGTTGGGTCTGGCTCGAAGGCGCCCGCTCGGTTTCGGTCGAAGATGGCACCTCGCAATCCAATTATCGGAGCCCCGGAGTACTTCGTTACCGGCAGCCGTCGCCGGGTGTGGTCTGGATCAATTCGAAAAATTTCGACGTGCTCGCACGGGTGATCGGCCTCCATTCAGTACGGAGTTCCCGCTCATGGTTCGAGGCGCTGTGGCGCATCCAACAGGCCTTATCCATATTGGGCATTTGTCCAGATTCCTTGGCGCCCTCGAAGTTGGTCGTCACCCGATCTGGTCAGCGGAAACGCCGAATGCCATCGCGTTCGGAGCGGTGCCGTACTCCGAGGGCTGAATTGTCCGCTTGAACAACGCTGCTCCTCGAAGCTTGTCCGATCTACGAACAAAAACGTCGATCGGTCTGCTTTGTCTGACTTTCGATGGGCAAGCTCCCGGTTATCTGTTATCTTGAACCAGATAACTGGAAGGTTGCTCTCGATTTGCACGGATTTCGAGGGCCAAGGTCCTGTTCAGGGCGGCTCTTCCAACACGCAGGTGTTTCCGAAGACGAGCTCGAATGACAGGACCGGCAACAGCGTCCGGTGTGAGGTCGATCAGCCGAAAACAGGCGGATCGACCCGAACCAACCGATCAATCGGGAGTTCGCGCCAGCGCTCTCGCATCTCCGTCCACCGAACATCGATCAGGCACATCCTGGGGAGTAAGAAATGCCTAACGACATACCGCCGACAAGGTCGGCCTTATTCACCGCAGGGCTCCCGCCCTGGGTGCGAGCGTGGACGGTGGTGTGGACCGCCATCGCGATGATTCTCGGCCTCTCCGGCGCGACGGCAGTAGCTGCATCAGCGCAGCCGGCCGCGACGCTCGGCGGTCCCGTTCAGGCTCAGACGCCGGCTCGTGCTGCTGTCCTGCCGGACGAGCAACCGCCCACGGGCTGTGCGTTCAGTGCGCCCAACACCGGCAATCTCTCGCAGAACATCTGCTGGATCGATATGTCGACGTTCAACCAGGCTGCCGCAACCTCAGCAGCTGGACAGCCGATGACGGTCAAGCTGACGGATATCTACTCCATCAGCTTCAATGCCAAGCTGGTCAACTCGATCGACGGATCCACGACAAAGCCGCATACGGGCGTCACTGCGCGTCCCTTGCCTGCCGAGGCGAAATTCTCGTCGCTCGGCACTGTCGCGTATACGGGTGTTCCCAACACAGTCAAGCCTGCTTTGTACCAAACGGTTCCGGACATGAACGGGTCGACGAGGGTCCAGTCCGGCGGAACAGTCAAGCTCGACAATATCGTGATGAATGGGCCCAACGGAGCCGTCAACAACTACGGGCTTGTTGTGGCGGATGCCGAATCGACGGACCCTGTTGCCGCAAACAACAAGGAATTCCTGTCGTTCCAGTCGGACAAGAGCTTCCGTCAGATCGATCGCACCATGGGTATACCCGGAACTGCCGGATGGCCGCCGATTCGGGCCTGCAACGGCACGGTCGGGGGTGCCGATGGACTGACCGGGTTGGGAACGAACTCGGTTCGGTGCGACTCGTGGTGGGACAACGATTTCAGCAAGAATTACTCACCTGGAGCGGTAGTACTGGCTGCGACAGCGCCGACTTCCTTCGCGGGCACTTTCGGAAACACCACGGATTCAACGTCCCGACAGGGTGTTGCGTTCGGCATCTTGTTGCCGAGGGTCAAGATCGACAAGGAACTTACGCGAGTCAGTCCTGGCGACGACTTCACCATCGGAACAAGCACCGGTACTTTCGCCGATGCAAATGCCGCGAGCGGACAGGTGCTCAAGACCACCGATACCGGAGCTACGGATACCACCGCGTCCACCGGTTGGCGGATGCTCCTCGCTGACACGACGCCTACCCCCGTCACGTTCTGGGAGAAGCCCACTACTTCGGCGACCAAGACCGCGAACTACGCGACGAAGTGGGACTGCCAGGTCAATGGTGTGGCCAAGAATCTTCAAGCTGGTGGAGTTGCGCAGACAGCATTAGCACCTGGTGACAACGCGTACTGCAAGATCATCAATACCCCGGTTCTCGTGAAGAAGTCGTCGTCACCACCTACCGGTGAGACGGTCAATATCGGCCAAACAATCACCTACACTCTGAATTTCGAGAATCCCGGCACTGCGCCGGCAACGATCGACTACACGGACTTCCTTGCCGACGTCATTGATGACGGAACGGTTGCGGTCGGTGCTGCTACAGGCGGACTCACCGCTGCATTGAATGGCACCGACAAAATCAAAGTCGGCGGCACATTGCCAGCCGGCGGCAAAGGGACAGTCACCTACACCGTCACGGTCAAAGACGGTGGTAACAAAGTCCTGAACAACTACCTCGTTCCGGGGACAACAACTCCTCCCACAACATGTGATCCTGCAACCAATCTCTGCACGACGCATCCCATGCCCGGGTTCACGGTCGCGAAGACCGCTGTGCCCGCGACAGGTTCGACGGTTCAGGCCGGCGATACCATTACGTACACGGTCACCGGTGCTAACACCGGCAAGACGGCCCTAACTCCCGCGACGATCAAAGACGATCTGAGTGCGGTTCTCAACAATGCTGCTGTCGTTCCGGGCTCGCTGAAGGCGACCGTCGACGGTGCTGCTGTCGCTGCTCCGACCCTGTCGGGCAGCATTTTGTCGTGGTCCGCCAATCTCCAGGCTGGTAAGTCTGTTGTTCTGACCTACCAGGTGAAGGTCAATGCCGGCGTTGCCGCGGGCACGGTTCTGAACAACAAGGTCACCGGTACTGCGAAGCCACCCACCGGTCCGGACATCACTCCTCCTACGGTGGAGACGAATCACTCGGTTCCCGGCTTCAAACTGGAGAAGACTGCTGATCCGATTTCCGGTTCAACGGTTCAGGCCGGCGAGTCGATCAAGTACACCGTCACCGGAACCAACACCGGTAAGACGAAGCTCGATCCGGTAAAGATCAACGATGATCTGGGTGCGGTTCTCAATAACGCCGCTGTCGTTCCCGGTTCGCTGAAGGCGACCGTCGACGGTGCTCCTGCTGCTGATCCGACTCTGTCGGGCACCACCCTTTCGTGGACTGGTTTTCTCGAAGCCGGTAAGTCCGTCGTTCTCACCTATGAGGTGAAGGTCAACGACGGCGTTGCCGCGGGCACAGTCTTGAACAACAAGGTCACCGGTACTGCGAAGCCGCCGACCGGTCCGGAGATCACTCCTCCTTCTGTGGAGACGAATCACTTGGTTCCGGGTTTCACGGTCGCGAAGACTGCGGATCCGGCCTCGGGTACCAATGTTGCTGCTGGTCAGACGATCACGTACACGGTGACCGGTGCG